>NZ_CP021913.1:1703571-2044285 GCF_002814095.1 Sagittula sp. P11 | reverse complement strand
TTGACTCCCGCATGGCCATATTCCGGAATGGAAACGCTGTGTCCGTCAGAACTGGGTCAGGGTCGTCCGCGGCAGGAGGAGCTTGTAGTCCTCGGGCAGACAAAGCTGGGTGCCGGGGCTCATGACCGCCGCTGCTGCCGCCGCCGCCCCGCGACGCAGCGCCTCCGGTGCGGGGTGCCCCTGCGCGAGGCTCATGGTGAAGCCGCCGACGAAGCTGTCACCGGCACCGATGGCAGAGACGACGACATCGTTGGCGGCAGAGGTGTGCCACAGCCCGTCCGGTCCGGCCATGACCGACCCGTCCTTGCCGCGCGCGATGATGACGATCTCGGCCGCGCCGCGCTTGCGCAGGTTCTCCGCGTAGGCGGCGCTTTCGGCGCGGGTCTCCAGCCCTTGGCCGGAGAGCGCCTTGGCCTCCGCACTGTCCATGCGCAGGACGTAGGGCGCGGGCTGCGGCGCGGTGGCCTGGTGTTCGAGATGCTCGCCCGAGGTGTCGAGGATCACCCGGCGGGTGCCCAGCCGGATGCAGGCGCGGGTGACGAATCCGGGCGCGGCCCCGGGCGGCATGCTGCCGGACAGGACGACGAAGGCGTCGGGGTCGCATTCGGTGTCGATGGTGTCGAGCATGGCGTCGAGTTGCGACGTGCTCCACGCCGGTCCGGGCAGCACGAAACGGTACTGGTCGCCGTTGGTGGCGTCGGTGACGGCAAAGCTCTGCCGCGTCTCGCCGGGGCCTTCGATCCGCAGCACGTCGAGGTGACGGGCGTGCAGCTCGCGCTCCAGCGCCGCGCCCGTCGGCCCGCCAAGCGCCACCAGCGCCCGGGCCTTGCCGCCCAGCTGGGTGATGGCACGCGCCACGTTGACGCCGCCGCCGCCCGGTTCGACCGTGGGTTCGGTGCAGCGCAGCTTGACCCCGGGCGTGACATTCAGCGCCGAGGTGGCGACGTCGAGCGCGGGATTGAGCGTGACGGTCAGAACTTGGGACATGGACGGCCTTTCCTTTGCGGCCACCATGCCGCGCCGTGTCCGGGGGCGCAAAGCGGAAATGTCCCGCCGGACCCTGCCATACCTAGACAAAATGCCCTTTGTGTGAAAACACCGCGCCTCGTCAGGAGGCACCCATCATGACCGTCACCCGTTTCGCGCCCTCGCCCACCGGCTACATCCACGTCGGCAACCTGCGCACCGCCCTGTTCAACTTTCTGATCGCCCGCAAGAGCGGCGGCACCTTCGTTCTGCGGATCGACGACACCGATCCGGAGCGCTCGAAAGAGGCCTACGTCGACGCGCTGAAGCAGGACCTCGAATGGCTGGGGATCACCTGGGATCGGATCGAGCGCCAGTCGCTGCGGCTGGACCGCTATGCCGAGGCTGCCGACAAGCTGCGCGAGATGGGCCGTTTCTACGAGGCGTGGGAAACCCCGACCGAGCTGGACCTGAAGCGCAAGAAGCAGCTCAACATGGGCAAGCCGCCGGTCTATGACCGCGCGGCCCTGGCGCTGTCTGAGGACGAGAAGGCAAAGATGCGGGCCGAGCGGGGCGACGGTGTCTGGCGCTTCAAGCTGATCCAGGAGCGGATCGAGTGGGAAGACGGCATCCTTGGCCCGATCTCCATCGACGCGGCGTCGGTGTCCGATCCGGTGCTGATCCGGGCCGACGGTCAGGTGCTGTATACCATCGCCTCCGTGGTCGATGACATGGAGATGGGGATCACCCACGTGGTGCGCGGCAACGACCACGTCACCAACACCGCGACGCAGATCCAGATCATCGAGGCGCTCGGTGGCACACCGCCGTCCTTTGCGCACCACTCGCTGCTGACCGGCCCGCAGGGCGAGGCCCTGTCCAAGCGGCTGGGCACGCTGGCGCTGCGCGACCTGCGCGAGGCGGGCGTGGAGCCGGAGGCGCTGCTGTCGCTGATGGCGCGGCTCGGGTCGTCGCAGCCCGTTGAGCTGCGCATGTCGATGGACGAGATCGCGGAGGGTTTCGACCTGTCGCAGTTCGGCTCTGCGCCTACGAAGTTCGACGTCGAGGACCTGTACCCGCTGACCGCCAGGAAGATGCACGCGCTGCCTTTCGAGGCGGTGGCCGACGAGGTGCGCGCGCTGGGTGTGCCCGACGACAAAGCAGAGCTGTTCTGGCAGGTCGTGCGCGAGAACATCACCACCCGCAAGGACATGCCGGGCTGGTGGGCGCTGTTCCGCGACGGGGCCACGCCGCTGGTGGCCGACGAGGACAAGGACTTCGTCGCGCAGGCCTTTGGCATGCTGGGCGAACCGCCCTACGGTCCCGAGACCTGGAGCCAGTGGACCGGCGCCGTGAAGGAGGCCACCGGCCGCAAGGGCAAGGGCCTGTTCATGCCGTTGCGCAAGGCCGTCACGGGTCTGGAGCGCGGGCCGGAAATGGCAGATGTCATGCAGCTTTTGCAGAAGCGTCCGGGCTAAGACTTTCGGATGAATTTCTCCGCCGCGGGGCCTGTAAGTCCCTGCGGCGACTATGCTAGGTTTCCTATCGGAAACGCCCGAGTCCTGCGGGACTCCGGCGTCGCGACACATGGGGCGGGCGCAGGGAGCGCGCCGTCCCGCAAGACGCGGATGGAGACGACGCATGACCTACGATCCGATCGACTACCTGCCTTACGACTTCGCCAACCGGCGCCATATCGGCCCTTCGCCGGAAGAGATGGCGCAGATGTTCTCGGCCCTCGGTGTCGACGACCTCGACCAGCTGATCGCCGAGACGGTGCCCGAGGACATCCGTTGGGATGGTGAACTGGACTTCGGCAAGGCGCTGTCGGAACGCGAGCTGATCCACCGCATGCGCGAGGTCGCGCAGAAGAACAAGGTGCTGACCTCGCTGATCGGTCAGGGCTACCACGGCACGATCACGCCCCCGGCGATCCAGCGCAACATCCTCGAGAACCCGGCGTGGTACACGGCTTACACGCCCTACCAGCCCGAGATATCGCAGGGCAGGCTCGAGGCGCTCCTGAACTTCCAGACCATGATCTGCGACCTGACCGGGCTCGAGATCGCCAACGCCTCGCTTCTGGACGAGGCGACCGCCTGCGCCGAGGCGATGACCATGGCGCAGCGCGTCGCGAAGTCGAAGGCGCAGACCTTCTTCGTCGACGAGAACTGCCACCCGCAGAACATCGCGGTGATGAAGACCCGCGCGGAACCCCTGGGCATCGAGGTCGTCGTCGGCGCGCCGGAGGACCTGGAGGCCGACAAGGTGTTCGGCGCGATCTTCCAGTACCCGGGCACCTTCGGCCACGTGCGCGACCTGAGCGACCAGATGTCGGCCCTGCACGAGGCGCAGGCCGTGGGCATCGTCAGCGCCGATCCGATGGCGCTCTGCCTGCTGAAGGAGCCGGCTGCCATGGGTGCCGACATCGCCGTGGGGTCGACCCAGCGGTTCGGCGTGCCCGTGGGCTATGGCGGCCCGCACGCCGCCTACATGGCCTGCAAGGACGACATGAAGCGCGCGATGCCCGGTCGGATCGTCGGGGTGTCGGTGGACAGCCACGGCAACCGCGCCTACCGCCTGTCGCTGCAAACCCGGGAACAGCACATCCGCCGCGAGAAGGCGACGTCGAACGTCTGCACCGCGCAGGCGTTGCTGGCGGTCATGGCCTCGTTCTACGCGGTTTTCCATGGACCGAAGGGCCTGCGCGCCATCGCCCAGCGGATCCACCGCAAGACGGTGCGGATGGTGAAAGGGCTGGAAGCCGCGGGCTTCAAGGTGGAGCCCGACGTCTACTTCGACACGGTGACGGTGGACGTGGGTCTCCTGCAGCGCGGCGTCCTGCAGGCGGCGGTCCAGCAGGGCCTGAACCTGCGCCGGGTCGGCAAGACCAAGGTGGGCATCACGCTGGACGAACGCACCCGCCCGCAGACCATCGAAGCCGTCTGGCGCGCCTTCGGCCTTGTCCGCAAGGATGACCCGGCAGAGTCCGAATACCGCCTGCCGGAGGACTTGGTGCGCACGACGCCCTACCTTCAGCACGAGGTCTTCCACATGAACCGGGCGGAGACCGAGATGATGCGCTACATGCGCCGTCTCGCCGACCGCGACCTCGCTCTGGACCGCGCGATGATCCCGCTCGGCTCCTGCACCATGAAGCTGAACGCGGCGGTCGAGATGATGCCGGTGTCGTGGCGCGAATTCTCGATGATCCACCCCTATGCGCCCAAGGATCAGGCGAAGGGGTATTCGGAACTGATCGGCGACCTCAGCGACAAACTGTGCCAGATCACCGGCTACGACGCGATCTCCATGCAGCCGAACTCCGGCGCGCAGGGGGAATACGCTGGCCTTCTGACGATCCGCGACTGGCAGCGCGCGCGGGGCGAAGGGCAGCGCAACGTCTGCCTGATCCCGGTCAACGCGCATGGCACCAACCCGGCCTCGGCCCAGATGGTCGGCTGGAAGGTCGTCGCGGTGAAGTGCGACGCCAAGGGCTCCATCGACCTCGACGATTTCCGCGCCAAGGCGGAAAAGCACTCCGACGCGCTGGCGGCCTGCATGATCACCTACCCCTCCACCCACGGCGTGTTCGAGCGCACGGTGAAGGAGGTCTGCGCGATCACCCATGAGCACGGCGGGCAGGTCTACATCGACGGGGCGAACATGAACGCCATGGTCGGCCTGTCGCGGCCCGGCGATCTGGGCGGCGACGTGAGCCACCTGAACCTGCACAAGACCTTCTGCATTCCGCATGGCGGCGGCGGCCCCGGCATGGGTCCGATCGGCGTGAAGGCGCACCTCGCGCCGCATCTGCCGGGCGATCCGAACGGCGGCGACGGCGCGGTCAGCGCGGCGGCCTTCGGTTCGCCGTCGCTGCTGCCGATCTCATGGGCGTATTGCCTGATGATGGGCGGCAAGGGCCTGACGCAGGCGACGCGCGTCGCGATCCTGAACGCGAACTACATCGCCAAGCGGCTGGATGGCGCCTTCGACGTGCTTTACCGCGGCGACAAGGGCTGGGTCGCGCATGAGTGCATCCTCGACGTCCGCCCGTTCGAGAAGAGCGCCGGCGTCACGGTTGAGGACATTGCCAAGCGCCTCGTCGATGCCGGGTTCCACGCGCCGACCATGAGCTGGCCGGTGGCGGGGACGCTGATGGTGGAACCGACGGAGTCGGAGACCAAGGCCGAACTCGACCGCTTCTGCGACGCGATGCTGGCGATCCGCGAGGAGATCCGCGCCATCGAGACCGGCGCCATCGACCGCGACATGAACCCGCTGAAGATGGCCCCGCACACGATGGAGGACCTCGTCCGCGACTGGGACCGTCCCTACACGCGCGAACAGGGCTGCTTCCCTCCGGGGGCTTTCCGGGTCGACAAGTACTGGCCGCCGGTCAACCGCGTCGACAACGTTTATGGCGACCGCCACCTGATCTGCACCTGCCCGCCGATGGAAGAGATCGCCGAGGCGGCGGAGTAGACCGCGGGAAAATGCAGGCCCTGTGCCGGCACGGCTTTACGCGCCGGCCCCGGGCGGATCACAGTGAGACACGGGAATCGGCCGGGTCGGGAACACATCCCGGCCCGGTTCTTCGATGGGGGGGTGTCAGCTTGAAAGTCGGGTTCATCGGTCTGGGCAATGTCGGCGGCAAGCTGGCGGGCAGCCTTTTGCGCAACGGCATCGACCTCTTGGTGCACGATCTGGACGCGGACCTTGTCGAGGGGTTCGTGGCGCGTGGCGCCGAGGCCGGAGAAGACCCAGCCGCGATGATGCGCGCCTGCGACGTGGTCATCACCTGCCTGCCTTCGCCCGCCGCCTCAGACGCCGTGGTCACGCAGATGATCCCCCACATGGGGCCGGGCAAGACCTGGATGGAGATGTCGACCACCGATGCCGACGAGGTCATCCGCCTTGGCGCGCTGGTTGCAGCCACGGGCGGGCTGGCGGTGGAATGCCCGGTCTCCGGCGGCTGTCACCGGGCAGACACTGGCAACATCTCGATCTTCGCGGGGGGAGAGCGCGCGGGGGTGGAGCACGTGCTCCCGCTGCTCAGGCACCTCGGGCGGCGCATTCTGCATACCGGACCGCTGGGATCGGCGTCCAAGCTGAAGGTGATGACCAACTACCTTGCGACGGTGAACCTGCTGTCGCTGTGCGAGGCGCTGACAACGATGAAGGCGGCGGGGATCGACCTCGCCACGACCTACGAGGCGATCCGCATCAGCTCGGGCACGTCCTTCGTGCACGAAACCGAAAGCCAGCTGATCCTGTCGGGATCGCGCGATGTGAACTTCACCATGGACCTCGTGCAGAAGGACATCGGCCTGTTCCAGAAGCTCGCCGACCAGGGCGGTGTTCCGCTGGAGATCTCGCCGCTCATCATCGACATCATGTCCGACGGGCAGCGGCGCTATGGGATGCGTGCGCAGTCCGACCGGATCATCGAGCGGCTGGAAGAGGCGACGGGCCTCAGCATCCTCGCCGACGGCTTCCCGACGGAACTGGTGGACACGGAACCGGAGGAACCGGGGTACGAGGTCACGCGCGGCTAGCCGGAGTCCCTGCGAGCCGGTCAGGCGCGTCCCCGGCCAGCCACCGGGCCGCAAGTGCGAGGTCGGTCTGGAACCGGGCCGTTTCCTCGGCACGCAGCCTGTCGTCCGGCAGGCGCAGGATGTAGCTGGGGTGCACGGTGACGAGGATCGGCGTGCCCTCCGGCGTCTGTTCGAACCGGCCGCGGCGCTTCAGCAGGCCGTCGCGCGATCCGGTCAGGCTTTCCAGCGCGGTGCCGCCCATGGCCACGATCAGCCGTGGTGCAACGCGCTGGATTTCGAGGTCGAGCCACCACTTGCAGTGCGCGATCTCGTCCCTGTCCGGGTTCTGGTGCAATCGCCGCTTGCCGCGCGGCCGGAACTTGAAGTGTTTCACCGCATTGGTGACAAAGGCCTCCTGCCGCCGGATGCCGTTCACATGCAACGCCGTGTCGAACACCTGTCCAGCGGGCCCTGTGAACGGTCGCCCGGTCAGATCCTCGGTGTCGCCGGGCTGTTCGCCGACAAACATCAGTGCGGCATCTTCCGGCCCCTCGCCCGCGACCGGCTGCGTGGCATGTTCCCACAGCGGACAGCGGCGACAGCCCTTCAGCGCAGTGAGAAACGCGTCCTGCGAGTCGAGTTTTGCCGCCTGTTCGGCGCGCAGCCGGTCGAGGATCGGTGCGGCTCGGGCCGGGGCCAGCGTCGGCGCATTGGCCGCCATCTCTGCTGCGCGGGCGTCGGCCTCGGCCAGAAGCTCGGGGATCAGCTGCGCTTCGGGCATGTTCTTCCAGTACTTCTTGGGCATCTCCGCCTGCATGGCCTTCGGCTTCACCCGCGCCGGGTTGAAGATCGACCGGAAGTAGGTCCGCCAAAGATCCTCGGTCGCATCCTCGGGGAAGGGCGGTTTCGGCGCGCCCTCCGCAAAGGTCAGGTCGCCGTCGAAATGCGCGGTCAGATCCGGCGTGTAGATCGACCAGTCCATGTCCCCGAACCTTTTGGCAAAGAACGGCGCCGTGGGTTCGAGGATGAAATGCGTCGGTTCGAACCATGCGGCAAAGGCGCGGCGGTTGGCGCGCGGGTCGCCCAGTTCGCGGAAGCGCACGAAGGCGGTCATCTTGTGCTTGTCGCGCGAGACCTCCTTTGCCATGGCGTTCAGCCGCTCGACCCGCGGATCGGCGCGGTCCCCCAGCAGGTGTCTGTCGGTCTGAAGGGCGTGCAGCATGGTGTAGAGCCGCGCGAACCGCTGGGGGTCGCGGTGCCAGACGGCCAGCTTCGCCAGAGGCAGGAAGGCTTTCGGGACGGTGATCTGACCCTTCACTGGCGGCAAAGGCGTATCGCCGCCGAACAGGTCGCCTTCCTGCGCCCCGTGCGACCAGAGGACGCTCTCCGGCGGGGTTCCTGCAGACAGAAGCGCACGGGCGGCGTCGCGCCACGCGTCGAAGGTCCCGATCCGGGGCAGGGTGACGCTGTGCATCTCAGAACAGCGAAAGCTGCGTGGGCGGCGGGGCAAAGCGGGCCCGCAGGTCGGCGGTGTCGGTCAGCGCGCGCGGCGTCCAGTCGAGCGCATGGACGAACGGCTTCGCGTTCTTCAGGTTGGCCCCCATGCGCCTGAGGTCGTCGTAGCGCAGGGTGCGGTGGCGGCGCGTGTTCAGGATGCGGCCCACGGTCTTTGTCCCGAACCCCGGCACCCGCAACAGCACCTCGCGCGGGGCGCGGTTGACGTCCACCGGGAAGACATGGCGATTGGCCAACGCCCAGGCCAGCTTTGGGTCGATCTGCAGGTCGAGGTTGCCGTCCACCCGGCTGGCGGTGATCTCGGACACGTCGAAGCCGTAGAACCGCATCAGCCAGTCGGCCTGGTACAGGCGGTGCTCCCGGATCAGCGGCGGTTTGATCAGGGGCAGCTTCGCGGCGGCGTCCGGGATCGGCGAAAAGGCCGAGTAATAGACCCGCTTCAGCCGGTAGGAACTGTACAGCCGGGTGGAGCTTTGCAGGATGGTCGCATCGCTCGCCCCGTCCGCGCCGACGATCATCTGGGTCGACTGACCGGCAGGGGCGAACTTAGGCGCGCGGCGTCCGGTGTGGGTGCGCTCGTTGGCGGTTTCCTTCAGCAAGCGCACATCGGCCATGGCACGGCGGATCTGGTCGGGGTCCTTCTCCGGCGCGTAGTCCTTCACCGCGCGGTCTGTCGGCAGTTCGACGTTGATCGACAGGCGGTCGGCGTGAAGGCCGGCCTCCTCGATCAGCTTCGGATCGGCGTCGGGAATGGTCTTGAGGTGGATGTAGCCGCGGAAATGGTGATCCATCCGCAGCCCGCGCGCAATGCGCACCATGTCCGCCATGGTGTCATCGGGCGACCGGATGATCCCGGACGACAGGAACAGGCCCTCGATGTAGTTGCGGCGGTAGAACTCCAGCGTCAGGTGGATGACCTCTTCCGGCGAAAAGCGCGCCCGCTCGACGTTGCTGCTGACTCGGTTCACGCAATAGGCGCAGTCGTAGATGCAGAAGTTGGTCATCAGGATCTTGAGGAGGCTGATGCACCGCCCGTCCGGCGCATAGGCATGACAGATGCCCGACCCCGTGGTGCTGCCGATGCCCTTGCCATCGCGGGAATCGCGCTTCTGCCCCCCGCTCGACGCGCAGGAGGCATCGTATTTCGCAGCGTCCGACAGGATCGCCAGTTTTTGATCGAGCGCTTTTCCAGCCATAATGTTCATCATACGTTCACCTTTTGGGGCGAACAAGATAGGAACGTTCACGGCTGCGTCATGGCGTGAGGGCGGAGGGTTCTACGTCTCTGCGTCGCTCGCCGGATCCAGGAGGAAGTCGAACAGGTCCCGCACCCGGCCCCATGTCGCCGCATCGCTGGCCGCGAGGAAATAGCCGGTCTTCACGTCGGCGCGATACTCGGACCCGTCCAGCATCGCCACATGCGCGCCCGCCTGTTTCATGACGATGGCGCCCGGCGGCTGGTCCCATGCCGTCAGCTTCGAGAACAGGACAAAATCGGCATGCCCCTGCGCGATCATCCGCGCCTCGTGACAGGCACAGCGCAGCGAATTCACCCGGGCAAAGCGGGTCATCGCCGCCGCCATCTGACCACGCTTCTCCGCAGGGATCAGCGACAGGGGCACGAAGCCCACGAGGTCCTCGATGGCGCCCCCGTCAGAGGTCGACACTTCCCGCCGCAGGCCGCGCGGCATCTGCAGCACCGCCGGATTCTCCGAATCGGCGAGGATGAAGTCGTTGACCACCGGGTCGTACAGCAGGCCGAAGACGGGAACCCCGAAGCGCAGCGCCGACAGCATCACCCCGAAGAGCGGCAGGCCCTTGGCATAGTTCCAGGTCCCGTCCACCGGATCGATGGTAAAGCACAGCTCTGCATCCTTGATCCGGTCGAGGATTTCCGGATGCTCGGACGCGTATTCCTCCCCCACCACCAGCGCATGCGGAAACATGCCCTGCAGGCCGCGCGCGATCATCTCCTCGGCGGCCTTGTCGGCCTCCGTCACGAGGTCCTGCGCGCCCGTCTTCTCCGCCACCTGATGGGCCGAGAGCCTGCGGAACCTGGGCATGATCTCCGTCCGGGCGGCCCGGCGGATCAGGTTGATGATCTGGGAACGCTGCGCCGGGGTGAACGGCGCGGTGATGGGCATCGGAAGCGTGTCGGTCATCTCAACATCTCTTTCTGCGGTCGCATTCAGACCTGCCAGCCCCCGTGCCCGGGTTCAAGTGCCGGAAGGGCGGAAGGCCTGCTTCATCTTGGCCAAAATACCTAAGGAGCGCTCCGGAAGAGCGGGGGCGACCCCTTCATTCGCTGGCCCGGAGCACCGCGGCGGGGCGCACCGACAGAGGGCGCCAGGCAAAGATCAGCCCGGCCACCAAGGTCGCCAGCACGCCGCCCGTCACCACTGCCAGCGCGTTCGGCCAGACCACGGCGAAATCCGCCTCCATCACGAAGGTCATGATCGCCCAGCCGCCCAGGATGCCCGCCGCCAGCGCCACAAGCCCCGCGGCCCCGCCCAGCAGAGCGGAGCGCAGGGCAAAGCTTTGCAGGATGCGCCTGCGCGAGGCGCCCAGCGTCTTCAGCACGGCGCTTTCGTAGGTGCGCGCCGTCTCGCCCGCCGCCGCCGCGCCGATCAGCACGAGGAAGCCGGTCAGCAAGGTCGCAGCGGCCCCCCATCGGATCGCCGCGCCGACGCTTTCCAGCAGTTCCGTCACCCGGGCGATGGCGTCGCGGATGCGGATGGCGGTGATGTTGGGATAGGCGTCGGCCACGTCGCGCAGGATCGCCGCCTCGGCCTCTTCCGCCGCGTAGACGGTGGAGATGAAGGTATGCGGCGCGGACTCCACCGCCGCGGGGTTCATCGTCAGGACAAAGCCGATCCCGGCGGTGGAGAAGTCGACCTCCCGGAAAGAGGTGATCGTCGCGTCGATGTCGCGGCCGAGGATGTTGATCGTGATGGCGTCCCCCAGGCTGAGGCCGATCTCCTCGGCCTCTTCGGCGGCAAAGCTGACCTGTGGCGGCCCGCTGTAATCCTCCGGCCACCACGTTCCGGCTGTGACCGTCGTGCGGGAGTCCGGCTGCGCGGCATAGGTGATGCCCCGGTCGCCGCGCACCACCCAGTGCCCGCCGGCCACTTCGCGCGCGGGGCGGCCGTTGATCCGCGTGATGACGCCGCGCATCATCGGCGCACTGTCGACGCGGCTGACCGCCGGATCGTTCTCCACCCGGTCGAGGAAGCCGGGCATCTGGTCCTTCTGGATGTCGACGAAGAAGTAGGACGGCGCGCGGTCCGGCAGTTCCCGCTGGATCGCGGTGCGCAGGTTGCCGTCGATCTGCCCGATGGCGGCCAGCACGGCCAGCCCGAGGCCCAGCGACAGCACGACGGCCGACGCGCTTTCGCGCGGCCCGCCGATGCTGCCCAGGGCCCAACGCAGCGCGGGGCGGCCTCTTGCGGCGCGTGTGCTGCCGCGCGCGGCGGCGCGGATCAGCAGGGCGGCCCCGGACAGCAGGATCAGCGAGCCAAGGATGCCGCCCGCCGTCCAGAGCGTCAGTTCCGGACTGCCGGAGAACAGCGCCGCCGCCAGAACCAGCACCGCCAGCAGCACGCCCGTGGCGATCACGTAGCGGCGCGCCGGCAAGACGCGCGCGCTGCCCAGGGCGTCGCGGAACAGGGTCGCGGCACGCACCTCCTCGGCCCGGGCCAGCGGCCAGAGGGTGAAGAGCGCGGCGGTCAGCACGCCATAGAGGGCGGCCTCAAGCAGCGGGGCGGGGTAGAGGGTGAACACGGTGGGGATTGGCAAGGCGTTCTGGATGATCGGCGCGAACAGCAGCGGCACCGCGGCCCCCAGCACGAGGCCCATGGCGATGCCCAGCAGGGACAGTGCGCCGATCTGGAGGAAATAGGTCAGGAAGATCGTCTGCCGGGTCGCGCCCAGCGTTCTCAGCGTCGCGATGACCGATGTCTTCTGCGCAAGGTAGGCCCGCACGGCGGCAGAGACACCGATGCCCCCTACCGCCAGACCGGACAGCCCGACCAGCACGAGGAAACGACCCAGCCGGTCGATGAAGCGGGACACGCCCGGTGCGCCGGTCCGCGCATCGCGCCAGCGCATGCCGTTTTCCTCGAACCGTCCCAGCGCGTCGGCGGCGACCGTGTCGAGGTCGGCCTCGTCGGGCAGATCGAGCCGGTACTCGGTTTCATAAAGGGACCCCGGCGCCAGCAATCCGCTGCCGTCGAGGTCGCTTGTCGCGACGATGGTCCGGGGTCCGAGGCCAAAGCCGTCGCCCGCGTCGTCCGGTTCGGTCACGATGGTGGCGCGCAGGGTGAATTCGCCGTCGCCCAGCCGGAAGGTGTCGCCGGGCGCCAGCCCCAGCCGGTCGGCCAGAACCCGTGCCATGATGCCGCCGCGGTCGGCCAGCGCCGCGTCGACCGGCATGGCGGGCTCCAGCACCAGTTCGCCCAGCAGGGGATAGGCGTCGTCCACGGACTTCACCTGCGTCAGGGCCCGGTCGGTGCCGTCTTCGCCCGGTACGGTTGCCATCGAGCGGAAGTCCGTCACCTCCGACACGCGGTCGGCGACGCTGTCCATCCACGCCAGTTCCTCATCGGTGGCGAAACGGTAGGTCAGCTTTACCTGTGCGTCGCCGCCCAGAAGGATCGCCCCTTGGTCGGTCAGCCCGGCTTCGATGGCGGATCGGACGGAGCCGACGCCAGAAATTGCGGCCACACCCAGCGCGAGGCAGGCCAGAAAGATGCGGAAGCCCGACAGTCCTCCGCGCAGTTCCCGCCGGGCAAAGCGGGCGGCGGTGCGCAGGCTCATTCGGCTGCCCTCGCCGCCTGTTCAGGGTCGATGCGTCCGTCGCGCAGGTGGATCGTCCGGTCGCAGAGCGCTGCAAGCTCGGGCGCGTGGGTGACAAGCACCAGTGTCGCCCCGTGTTCGCGCGACAGGCCGAACAGCAGGTCGGTGATCGCCTGCCCGTTCGCGCCGTCGAGATTGCCGGTGGGTTCGTCCGCCAGCAGGATGCGCGGCTCCGGCGCCAATGCGCGGGCCAGGGCCACCCGCTGCTGCTCGCCGCCCGACATCTGCGCCGGGTAGTGATCGGCGCGGTGGCCGAGGCCGACCTTGTCGAGCATCTCGGCCGCCTTGTCGAAGGCCGCGCGGTTACCGGCCAGCTCCAGCGGCGTCGCCACGTTCTCGAGCGCGGTCATGGTGGGGATCAGGTGGAAGCGCTGGAAGACCACGCCGAGGTTGCCTTGCCGGAAACGTGCAAGCTGATCCTCGTCCATCGCCGTCAGGTCCTGTCCCAGCGCCGTTACGGTACCGGCGGTCGCCTTCTCCAGCCCGCCCATGATCATCAGCAGGGAGGACTTGCCCGATCCGGACGGCCCCACGAGGCCGAGCGTCTCGCCCTCCGGTATGTCGAGCGTGATGCCGTGCAGGATTTCGACCATCCCGGCATTGCCCCTGAGGCTCAGGGTGACATCTTGGAGGGAGAGGACGGGTGATGACATAAGGAGCGCTCCACGATGTTTCCGAAATTGACATATGGTGTGCTGTGCGGGTGCAGCAAGGTTGCGGCCCTTGCGCTATGGGCCGGAACGCAGCCTGTTGCAGCCTCCGCAGAGACGATTCACCTGCTCGCTTTGGGGGACAGCCTGACGCAGGGGTATGGCCTGATGGAAGAGGAGGGGTTTGTCCCGCAACTGCGCGACTGGCTGACGGAGAACGGCCATGACGTGCGTGTGGTCAACGGTGGCGTGTCCGGCGACACCTCTGCCGGGGGGCTGTCGCGGGTGGAATGGTCCCTGACGCCCGAGATCGAGGGCATGATCGTGACCTTCGGCGGCAATGACCTCCTGCGCGGCATCGACCCCGCGGTGACTCGCGCGAATGTGAAGGGAATCCTTGAGGTCGCCGAGGAAAACGATGTCGAAGTTCTGCTGATCGGCATGCAGGCGCCGGGCAATTACGGGGCGACCTACAAGGCGGATTTCGACGCCCTCTACCCCGAACTGGCGGAGGAATACGGGACGCTTTACCTCGACAGTTTCTTTGCCGGGCTGATGGAGGACGGTGAGGTGCCGGAGGACCGGTCCGCGGTCATGCAGGCGGACGGCATTCATCCCAACGCGGAGGGGGTGAAGCGGATCGTCGACGTGGCTGGGCCGAAAGTTGAGGAGTTGATCGCGCGGATCGGGTCGTGAATCAGTGCCGTGCGGTCAATAAAACTGCGAGTCGAAGTCATCGTCTTCGTCATTCAGGATGACAGGGGAAAGCAGCAGCATCGCCGCGATCGCCGAAGACACGACATGCACCGACATCGCCGTGAACAAGGTCATGTCGGTCAGCGCAAACGCCAATGCGGCGAACATTGCGCTGAACAGACTTCCTGCGATGAGTGCAACTACTGCCATGGTATCTCCGCTTTCGCTCGAGTTAGACCTCAAGACGTTAATAAGTTCCTAAAACACTTGGGCGTTTTGGTGGCGGGGGCAAATTTTTTCTTTCAGCCGCCGCGGAGCGCGCGCCACGCGAAGCCGGGCATGCGCAGGGCCATCGCGCGCATGATCTCTCCGTACTCCGTCTCGCCCGCAAGAAGCCTCAGGTACTCTCCCCTGAGGCTGCGCGACCGGCGGAAGCCGGAGATGAAGGCGGGCCTCAGACGCTTCCGGAACATGAGCTGACGCAGGATACGGGCTTGGCGCAGTCCGGCATGGATCGGTCGCAGGGCGTGACGGTAGTGCCGCAGCGCCTGATCCGGCTGCCCTGCCGCCAGCGCCTGAACCGCGGCCAGCGCGGCCAGCTCGCCACTGTTCAGGGCGTGGGCGATGCCTTCGCCGGTAATCGGGTCGACCAGGCCCGCGGCATCGCCGGCCAGCAGGATGCGGCCCGCACCCGGTGTGCTGCGGAAGGCGCCGAACGGCAGGAACTGCCCCTTCACCGGCAGGTCCTCGTCTACGCCGAGCGTGTCAAGATAGCCTTGCAGCGCCGCCTTCATGTCCGCGTTGCGCGCCATGACGCCGCCGACGCCGATGGTGGTGCCGCCCGCCTTGGGAAACTGCCAGCCATAGCCCCAGTCTGCCGCCCCGAAGTCGATGCGCAAAGGCACCTCTGACGCGTCGCCGGGTTGTTCGATCTCCAGCGCGAAGCCGATGCGCTCCCGGTCGAAGGCCTCTCCGAACAACAGCCTGGCGGTGGGGCTGTTGACGCCGTCCGCGGCGACGATCAGCGGCGCAGAAAGCCGGACACCCGGCAAGTCGATGGCAGGTTCCTTGGGATCCAGCGTCCCGGTCTGCCCGGTGAAGTCCTGCGCCCCGGCGGACAGCGCATCGGCCACGAGTGCCGCATCGAAGTCGCGCCGCATGATCAGGTGGATCGGGGGGGCTTCTTCACCGCCGCCGAGATCCTCGCCGAACGCGAAAAAGCGAAAGCGGTCGCGGCGGGTAAGGGGGATGTCCGGCAGCGGACGGTCGAAGATGCGGGCGTAGTGGCCCACGGCCCGGCCTGTCAGGCCGCCGCCGCACAGCTTGTTCCTCGGAAACCGCTTCTTGTCGACCAGCGCGACCGCAAGACCGGCCTTCGCGGCGGTTCTCGCACAAGCGGCGCCGGCTGGGCCGGCGCCGATCACGATCAGGTCGAATTTTCCGGTGGTCAAAGAACGGTGACTTTGGCGCCGACATTCACGCGCGGATAGAGGTCCATGACGTGTTCGTTGATCATCCGGACGCAGCCGTTGGAGACCGAACGACCGATGGACTCCGGCGCGGTGGTGCCGTGGATGGCGTTGTAGGTGTAGCGACCGTCCCGGTAGAGGTAGAGCGCACGCGCGCCCAGCGGATTGCCCGGACCGCCCGGCTGGACGTAGTCGTTGCCCTTGAACTTGCCGTAGCTGCCCGGATCGCGTTCGATCATCGCGTCGGTCGGACGCCAGGTCGGCCATTCCTTCTTGGAGCCGACGTAGAACTCGCCGGAAATCGCCTGACCCGCCTTGCCGAAGCCTACGCCGTAGCGCATCGCCGCGCCGGGCTGGTCGATGTAGTACAGGAAGTGCGCAGCCGGCAGGATCAGGATCTGCCCCGGTGCGAGATCCTTGCGGATGCTGACACGCTGCGGACGCAGGGTCGGATCGAGCTGGAACGCAAGCGCGGGGGTTGCAACGGTCGCCGCAACGGCGGCGACAAAGGAACGGCGGGTGATCATGGCGGTACTCACTTTTCGGGAGACCTGATTGATGTGGCCAAAAGGCTGAGGAAAATCAATCCCGAGTCCGGGAAGGCAGCGGTCACTTGGCCGTGCGTCAGGGGCGAACTGTGGCGCGGCGGCCACAGCTTGGGTCACTCGTTCGGGACATCCGCGTTCCGCCCGGCCAGGATGACGCTGATCAGATAGGCGGCCTCCGGCTCCATCCCGGCCATGATGGCAGCAGCCGAATCGGGCCGCATGCGCGACAGGAACCCGGCGGCGAACTGCGGGTCCATCTGCTGGAAGAGCGCGGCGGCCTGCTTCGGCTTCATCTTGGCGTAGACATCGGTCAGCTGGGACAGGTCGTCCTCTGCCGCGGTCCGCGCGAGGGTCAGGGTTTCCCGCAGCCGGTTCTCCGCCTCCACCAGCGCTGTCATCCTGCGCTCGATCTCCTGCTCCGCGACAGAGAGGGCCTGCATACGCACGTCGATCGCCTCTTCGCGTTTGCGGACCCGATCCTCCCGCGCCTTGAGGGCATTGATCAGCGGCAGGATGTCAGAGTCGGCCATGGGCTGGGTGGCTTCCGCGCTTTGCCGGGTGTTGGCAGCCACCTGTTCGCCGTGCGCGGGTTCCGCCTGATGTTGCGCAGTCTCGCTGCCCTCTTCACGGGCGAGGGCCTCTGTGGCACCGGCGCCGACACGCACAAGGGCCGAGGCGAGGAGCAGCGCGCCGATGGCCGCGAGCGCGCCCTTCTGTTTGCGGCGCGGGCGCTTGGCCTTGGCTGCGGCGGGTTTTGCGTTGGTATCCTTGGACATGGCGGACCCTCAGTTGCGCGGATGGCGGACAAAGACCGGCTCCGCCGACTCCTTGGGCGGCGCGTTTTTCTGCGGCAGGTCGTGCATCGACGCGACCAGCAGTTCCAGCCTTCGGGCCACGTCTTCGGCGCGTTCCGTCAGTTCCTGAAGGGAGCGGGACGACTCTCCGGCGCTTCCTCGCGCGGCATCCAGCGTCTTCGTGAGGTCGTCGACCTGAGCGGACAGGACGGCCACGGCCCCGCCGACGCCGTTTTCGAGATCGGTGAACTTCGTCAGGCGGCGGGCAAGGATGAAACAGTAAAACCCCGCGCCAAGCGCCCCGGCCACCAACAGGATGTCGGCAATCATGTCCATATTCTCAATCCTTCAATTCAGCACGAATTCGAGGACAAGCAGGTCGCGGATCCTGTCCTCTCCGGCGACGAGCCGCACCCGGCGGAGCATCTGCCCCCGGAGCCGGACAAGCGCGCCGGGCGCTTCGATATCGCGCGCCTCGAGCGCGCGGAGATAGCTGTTCAGCACGTCCTGCACGCGGGGCAGGATCGCCTCCACATCGGCGGCGTATTGCTGTGGCACCTCGAGGGACGCGCGGAACCGCAGATGCTGGGAATGGCCGCCGGGACCGAGCGACACCATGACCTGCGGCACCTCGATGAACGACACGTTGGGCAGGGCGGCCGTTTCGACGTGTTCCTGCTGATCTGCATGGGCGTCGGTCGCCGAGCCTTCGGCATGGGCATCGGACCCGCCGCCGAGCAGACCGGACTGCACGGCAAAGAAGCCGCCGCCCGCCCCGGCGAGGGCAAGCACGACCCCGATGATCATCGGCAGCTTGGACGGCTTTTTCTTTTCTTGGCCGTCCTCGTCGACGGTGGCGTCAGACATGCCCAACCTCTTTTCCGCTTCGCTGCGGTTATAGGCTGAAAGGGGCTAACTGATTGTTAAGTCGAATGGGTCAAAACTCGGCGCAACCGAACAGAAGGTTTGGACGGAGGCCAGGTTGAACCAGATTATGAACAGTTGGGGTGCCCTCGGAGGGCGCCAGCGCATGGTGGTCCTCGGGGCGACGTTGGCGATGGTTCTGGCGGTGTGGGGGCTGGCCCGGCTGGCCTCGGCGCCCAGCTATTCGCTGCTGTATGCCGGGCTTGAGAACGGTGCGGCGGGCGATGTCGTGAAGGCGCTGGAGGGCCGTGGCGTGCAGTACGACATCCGCGGCGGCGCGATCTTCGTCCCCGATTCGGACCGCGATGCGCTCCGCCTGACGCTGGCGAGCGAAGGGCTCCCGGCGAACAGCGGGCAGGGCTACGAACTGCTCGACGGGCTGTCCGGCTTCGGCACCACCAGCCAGATGTTCGATGCCGCCTACTGGCGCGCGAAGGAGGGGGAGCTGGCGCGAACCATCGTCTCCAACCCGCAGATCGCCTCCGCCCGGGTGCATATCGCCAACAGCTCTGCCAATCCGTTCCAGCGCGACGTGACGCCCACGGCCTCGATCTCCGTCACCACCACGGGAGGCACGCTGTCGGCCCAGCAGGCACGGGCGCTGAAGTACCTCGTCGCCTCCGCTGTCCCGGGGCTGGAGCCCGAAGGCGTGGCGGTGATCGACGGAAAGGGCGGCCTGATCGGGGCAGAGGCAGAGCATGGCGCCGGGCCCACGGCGGACGACAAGGCCGCCATACTGCGCGACCGCGTGCAGCGGCTGATGGAGGCGCGCGTCGGCATAGGCAACGCCGTGGTGGAGGTCAGCGTCGACACCGTGACCGAAAGCGAACTGATCCGCTCGCGCAGCTTCGATCCGGAGGGGCGGGTCGTGATCTCCACCGATACGGAGGAAAGCACGGACCGGTCGGAAAACCAGGGTGGCGGCAACGTGACCGTGGCCTCCAACCTGCCGGACGGCAACGCGGGCGGCGGCGACACCTCGTCATCGCAGAAGGCCGAAACGCGGGAACGGGTGAATTTCGAGGTGTCGGAGACGACGCGCGAAATCACCCGCGTGCCCGGCGCGATCAAGCGGCTGACCGTCGCCGTGCTCGTCAACGGCACGTATACGGAGGACGGCAATGGCGGACAGACCTTCGAGCCCCTGCCGGAGGAGGAGTTGCAGGCGCTGCGCGACCTCGTGGCCTCTGCCGTCGGCTACGACGAGGAACGCGGCGATCAGATCACGCTGAAGTCCCTGTCGTTCGAACGCCCCGAAGGTCTGGGCACCGGGCCTCTCGAACCCGGCCTGTTCACCGGCGTGATCGACACGATGCGCCTGATCCAGATGGGTGTGCTGGCGCTGGTCGCGCTCGTCCTCGGACTGTTTGTCGTCCGCCCCGTGCTGGCGCGCGGTTCCGAAGGCGGTATGGCCGGTGCCCTGCCCGCGCCCGGCGCCAGTGACACCGGCCCCGCCCTCGACGGCGAGATCGAACCGCTCGGCGGTTTCGGCGACCTGCCGGTCATGGGCGATGGACCCGACTTCAGCGGCCTCGGCATGATGGATTTCGACGCCTCGCCGGACGAGGACCCGGTCGACCGCCTCCGCAACCTCATCCAGGAGCGCAAGACCGAAACGGTCGAGATCCTGCGCAGCTGGCTTGAAGAGGACAAGGAGCGCGCAAGTTGATCGCCCTGCAGGAATTGCTGGAGGACTTCGGCTCCCGCACCGGGCAGGCCGGGATGACGGGCCCTGTCGAACCGCAGGTCAGCGAAGCTGAACTGGCGGGCCAGAAGCTCGAGTCCTTCGAAAAGGGGTATCGGGCCGGCTGGGACGACGCGGTGAAGGCCCATACGGAGGACCGCGACAGGATCTCAAGCACCTTCGGGCAGCACCTGCAGGACCTGTCCTTCACCTACAACGAAGCCTACGCCCACATGATCGCCGAACTGACGCCGCTGCTGGAAGAGATGGTCACCGCGCTCCTGCCACAGATCGCGAAGGCGACGCTGGGGCGGCACATCTCTGAAACCCTTGGCCGGATGGCCTCGGAAATCGGCATGGCAGAGGTCGAGATCGCCGTGGCCCCTGAAAAGGTCGCCGCGGTCGAGCCGCTCTTGGCAGAGGACTTCAACTTCCCGGTGCGGGTCGTGGCGGACGACACGCTGGGCGAGGATCAGGCCGACATCCGCTTCGGCCAGCATGAACGGCAGATCGACCTGGGCGACCTCATCTCATCGGTCGCGGAGGCGGTGCAGGGCTTCGCCCACGACAAGCAAAGGAAACTGAGCCATGGATAACGCCCAGACATCCGGACGGGAGGGCGGGGCCACGCCCTTCACCTCCGTGCCGATCGAAATCACCGTGTCCGTCGGCAAGGCGCGCCCGCTGGTGCGGGAGCTCTTGCAGCTGAACGAAGGTTCGGTGCTTGCGCTGGACAAGCAACTGGACGACCCGGTCGAGCTTTACGTCGGCGAAAAGCTGATCGGCATCGGTGTGCTGGAGGTGGTCGAGGGGGACGGACAGGGCCAGCTCGCCGTCCGGCTGACCGAGGTGGTCGACCTGCAGACCCCGGCCTGATCCATGTGGACCCGCACGGCCAGAACGGCCCTGATCGCGGTGGCGGCGCTGGTTGCGCTGACCCTGCCCGCGGCGGCACAGGACATCTCCATCGACCTCGGCGGCGGATCGGTCACCGCGACCTCCGTGCAGTTGATCCTGCTGATCACGCTCCTCAGCCTCGCGCCGGGGATCGCTGTCATGGTGACCTGTTTTCCTTTCATGGTGACCGTGCTCGCGATCCTGCGGCAGGCGGTCGGGCTGCAGCAGTCGCCGCCCAACATGCTGATCGTCAGCCTCGCGCTCTTCCTCACCTATTTCGTGATGGAGCCGGTCTTTACCGAGGCCTGGGACACCGGCGTGCAGCCGCTGATCGACGAGCAGATCGAGGTGGAAGAGGCGGCGGTCCGCACCCTCGAGCCGTTCCGCACGTTCATGGCCGGGCGAACGGACCCGGACACCTACCGCGCCATGGCCGACCTGCGCCCGGATGCGCGGGAGACTTCGCTGGCGCCGGGGGCGCCGCTCTCCGTCCTCGTGCCCAGCTTCATGCTCTCCGAAGTGGCCCGCGCCTTCCAGGTCGGGTTCCTGATCTTCCTGCCGTTCCTGATCATCGACCTCGTGGTGGCGGCCGTGCTGATGTCGATGGGCATGATGATGGTGCCGCCCGCCATCGTGTCGTTGCCGTTCAAGCTCGCCTTCTTCGTCGTGGCCGACGGGTGGAGCCTTTTGGCGGGCAGCCTCGTGCGCGGGTATTTCTGACCCCGTTTAATCGTCACAGGTCCGGTCGGGCGGGTGCGCCCGCTTGTAGGGTGGGGCTTTGCGCCACCCTCGCTCCGCAGCCGTCAGCGCCACCGCCAATGCAAAGCGTAAGACAGTGCCGCGCTACGCCGTCAGGACAGGCCTTCGTACGGGTGGTCGTCCTCGTCGGCGTGCAGGTGCCGTTCGCCGCGCGACCGGGCGAGGGCGATCTGCTTCTGCCGCTCGCGGAACCGGGCCTTGTCCTCGGCAGAGGTCTCCTCCACGCACAGGTGGCAGGAAACGCCATGTTCGTATTCCGGCCGCGCGCGGTCCTCGGGCAGGATCGGGCGGCGGCAGGCGTGGCACAGCACGTGCGGCCCTTCCTTCAGCCCGTGTTCCACCGACACCCGCCCGTCGAAGACGAAGCAGGCCCCGTCCCATGTGCTCTCCTCGGTCGGCACCTCTTCGAGGTACTTCAGGATGCCGCCCTTCAGGTGGTAGACGTCCTCCACCCCCTGCCCCAGCAGGAAGTTCGTCGACTTCTCGCAGCGGATGCCGCCGGTGCAGAACATGGCGATCCGCTTGTTGTGGAAGCGGTCCTTGTTCTTCTCCCACCATTCCGGGAACTCGCGGAAGGTTGCGGTTTCAGGGTCCACCGCCCCTTCGAAGGTGCCGATGGCGATCTCGTAGTCGTTGCGCGTGTCGATCACCGCCACGTCGGGCGACCGGATGAGGTCGTTCCAGTCCGCGGGCTCGACGTAATGGCCCACCCGGGCCTTCGGATCGACATCCGGCTGGCCCATGGTGACGATCTCTTTCTTCAGCCGCACCTTCATGCGCGCGAAGGGCCGTTCCTCGGCGGTCGACAGTTTCCATTCCAGATCGGCACAGCCGGGCAGGGCGCGGATATGGGCCAGCACGGCGTCGATTCCGGCGCGCGGTCCGGCGACCGTGCCGTTGATCCCCTCACGTGCCAGCAGCAGCGTGCCGGTCACATGCCCGGCGCGGCAGAGGTCCAGCAGCGGCCCGCGCAGCGCGGCGGGGTCGTCGAAGCGGGTGAAGTGGTACAGGGCGCAGACGGTAAACATGGGCTTGAGGTACGTCCCGGGCGGGTTTCAGGCAATCGGCTAATCTGCCGCAATGGCAAGGCCGTGGACCACGGCGGTAAAGACCTCCGTATCCACGGGTTCGGCGTCGGGCAGGGCGCGCGCCATCGCGCTACGCACCGCGCCCAGGAGGCTGGAGCCGCCGACAAAGACCACCTTGTCCACGGAGGCCGTCGCCACACCCGCCTCCGACAGCGTCAGCAGCGCCTGCGCCGAGATCTGCTCGGCGAACTCCGCCAGCGTGCGGTTCATCGCGTCCTGCAGCAGCGTCACGCTCAGCCCGCGCTCCACCTCCCGCAGGTCGATGCGGCCCTCGGGTGCGGCGTTGGCCGCGATCTTGCCCGCCTCGACGGCATAGGCGACATCGTGGCCCAGGTGGCTTTCCAGAACCTCGGCCAGACGCTCGAACGGTTCCGGATCGGGGGCGAGGCGGATCCATTTCTGCACTTCGCGCAGCAGAGCGGCATCATACACGAAGGGGATCTTTTCCCATGACGCCAGATCGTGGAACAATGCCTTGGGCGCCGCGTGGGTGCGGGAGCCGAGCTCTGCCCCGATCTCCGCCTCGTAGCCGAAAAGCGGCATGGCGTAGGCGAGGTTCAGCGCCTTGTCGAAATCGGTGCCGCCCAGCCTGATGCCGGTGGAGGCGATCACCTGCGTGTTGCCACCTTTGCGGTCGCACAGCGTGAAGTCCGAGGTGCCGCCACCGATGTCGACGATCAGCAGGCGGCCTTCGGCATCCGCGGCCAGCGCCGCCGCTTCCGGTTCGGGCAGGAAGTCCACCGCCTTGAAACCGGCCATCCGGTAGGCCTCTGTCAGGTCCTCGAGGGCGGCTGCGTTGCGCTCTTCGGAGGCGGAGTGGAACCGCACCGGGCGCCCTGACATTGCGGTGTCGAAGGTGAGGCCGGTGTGGGCTTCGGCCCGGGCGCGGATTTCCGTCAGGAAGCGGGCGATGACCTCGATCAGGGTGACGCGTTCGTTCAGCAGGCGGCGGGGTTCCCGGGCCAGCGGGGTGCCTAGGATCGACTTCAGCGCGCGCATGAAACGGCCCTCTGCCCCTTCGCGCATCGCCCGCGCGGCAGCAGTGCCATAGGTGTAGCGACGTTCCGCGAAATCGACGAAGACGGCGGTGGGCAGCGTCTGTGCGCCCTGCTCCAGCGGGATCACGTAAGGCTTGCCCCCGGCCATCGTGCCGGCGGCGGTGTTCGACGTACCGAAGTCCAGTCCGAGCCGGGCCATGAGAATCCTCCGCGTTGAAAGGCGTGCGGCATAGCGTCCTCCGCCGGGCATGGCAATTCCCAGATGTGCGCCCTAGGGTGGATTCCGGCAGCCAGAAGGAGAGACAGGCCATGCACGCGCTGATCGTGATCGACGTCCAGAACGATTTCTGCCCCGGCGGTGCGCTTGCGGTGGCGCAGGGCGACGAGATCGTCCAGCCGATCAACGCCCTCATGGCGGACTTCGACGCGGTGGTTCTGACGCAGGACTGGCATCCGGCGGGGCATTCCTCTTTCGCCTCCACGCACGAGGGCAAGGCGCCGTTCGAGATGATCGAGATGCCGTATGGGCCGCAGGTGCTTTGGCCGGATCACTGCATCCAGGCCTCGCCGGGCGCGAACTTCCACATGGAGCTGGAAACGGACCGCGCGGACCTGATCATCCGCAAGGGTTTCCGGTCGGCAATCGACAGTTACTCCGCCTTCTTCGAAAACGACCACACCACGCCCACCGGGCTTGAGGGCTACCTGCGCACCCGCGGGATCGACAAGCTTACCATGGTGGGGCTGGCCACCGACTTCTGCGTGAACTTCTCGGCGGTGGATGCCGTGAAACTGGGCTTTTCGGTCACGGTGCGCGAAGACCTTTGCCGTGGTATCGACCTTGACGGTTCGCTGAAGGCCGCGCGTGAGGGTATGATGCAGGCGGGCGTGATGCTGGCATAGCCGTCTGGCGCGTGGCGAAACGCCCCTAAACTGTGACTTTGCTCTTGGGTTGGCACAATGTTCATGAGTTCGAAATAGCTTCGCCGCGAAAGTGAGATCACCCGATGCCAGAGGCCGCAAAGGTCACGTCTGCCGCCAGGGACCAGTTCGAAGCACGCTACGGTGAGGCGACGCTTCTCATGCGCTATGCACGGGCGCGTGGCAGGCAGTTCTTCCTTCGGCAGGTGCCCACCGTGATCGGGACCGTGGCGGTCTGGTACATCGTTTCGCCGATCGCTGCGCTTTACTGTTTCTTCATCACCATCGCGGGGGAGGCGCTCGACACGCTGGTCCTGCGGCGGACACTGTCCCGGTTGCAGGCCGGGGGATCGGTGCCGCTTGAACGGCGCCTGACGGCAATTTCCGCCGGGGTGCAGTCGGCCACCATCGCCTCCTGCGTGCTGCTGCTTCTGGCCTATGCGCCGAACGATGAGGCGGCTTTGATCGCGCTGTGCTTCCTGATGGCCGCGGCGGTGAACGCCGGTTACGTCATGACGCATCATCCGCTGGCAAGCTGGGTGAAGCTTGGGGTGCTGTCGCTCTGCATCCCGATCTACCTCACGATGGACACGCTGACCGCGGGCGGCTTCGGCCTGGCCCAGCTCATCCACCTGCTCGAAGTGATGATGCTGTCCTACCTGACCTTTGCCTTCGTGGCCTTCGCGGTGCGCAGCTGGCGGCGGCGGCTGAACAACGAGTACATGCTGATGGAAAGCGCCGCGCGGCAGGACGCCACCAATGCCGAGCTGATGACTGCCCAGCGGCAGGCCGAGCAGGCGGCACAGGCCAAGAGCGCCTTCCTCGCGACCATGAGCCACGAAATCCGCACGCCCCTGAACGCGGTGATCGGGATGAGCGACCTGTTGGCGGCCAATGATCTCGATCCGGAAAGCGCGGAGTATGTGCGCACCATCCGCGGCGCGTCCACGTCGCTCTTGCAGATCATCAATGACGTTCTGGATTTCTCGCGGCTCGACGCCGACCAGATGGCCTTCGAGTCGCTGCCATTCGTGCCGTCCGACAGCATCGCCGCAGCGGCGCGCCTGCTGACGCCGCTGGCGTCGGAAAAGGGGTTGTCCATCGTCCTGGCGGACGACGGATCGCTGCCGCTGCGGGCCAGCGCCGACGAAGGGCGGCTGCGGCAGATCCTCGTGAACCTGATCGGCAACGCCATAAAGTTCACTGCCGCGGGCGAGGTCCGGGTGACGGCACGGGCAGCGCCGGACGGCGACGGCTGGCGGCTGACTGTGCTGGTCAGCGACACCGGCATCGGCGTGCCGGCGGACCGGGCGGAGGCGATCTTCGAGGTGTTCCAGCAGGCGGACGCGGCCACGACGCGGCGCTATGGCGGCACCGGACTGGGACTGCCGATCAGCCGCGCGCTGGCACAACGGCTGGGCGGCGACCTGCGTCTGTTGCCGAAGACAGGCGGCACCGGCGCCACCTTCGAACTGACCGTGCACCTGGATCGGGCGGCAGCAGAAACGCCCTCGGTCGCGGCAGGTCTGCATCCCGTCCCGCAGGGCATCACGCGGCCGCTGGTCGTGCTTCTGGCCGACGACAACGAAACCAACCGGATGCTGGTGGAGCAGTTCCTCAAGAAGCAGCCGGTGACCCTGCACGAAGCTTCGAACGGGCGGGAAGCGGTGGAGATTGCCCGGCGGATCCATCCCGACGTGATCCTGATGGACATGGCCATGCCCGAGCTCGACGGGCTCGAGGCCAGCCGCCGTATCCGCAGTACGGACATGCCGCAGCCGCTGATCCTTGCGCTGACCGCCAACGCCTTTGCCTCGGACAGGGCGGCCTGCGAGGCGGCGGGCATGAACGACTTCCTTACGAAACCGGTCCGCAAGGCGGTGCTGATCGCGGCCCTGGCCGATGCCGCCCGGCGGGAGAAACCCCGTTCAC
This sequence comes from Sagittula sp. P11, assembly GCF_002814095.1. Lineage (NCBI taxonomy): Bacteria > Pseudomonadati > Pseudomonadota > Alphaproteobacteria > Rhodobacterales > Roseobacteraceae > Sagittula > Sagittula sp. P11. The sequence continues at coordinate 2,018,053 of NZ_CP021913.1, read as the reverse complement.
AACCCGACGCCGATGCCATATCACGGCAGGGTGAGACGGGAGGGTCGGAAGCTTGGACATCGCCACAAGAGTCTGGAACCACAAGTGGAAAATCGATCCGATCGTCAGGTCGCTGATCGACACGGACTTCTACAAGCTGCTGATGTGCCAGTCGGTGTTTCGCAACCGGCCGGACACGCATGTCACCTTCAGCCTGATCAACCGGACGAAGGATGTGCCCCTTGCGCGGTTGATCGACGAGGGGGAACTGCGCGAACAGCTTGACCACATCCGCTCGCTCTCGCTGACGCGCGGCGAAAGTACATGGCTGCGCGGCAACACCTTCTACGGCAAGCGGCAGATGTTCCGGTCCGACTTCATGGAGTGGTTCGAGAACCTGAAACTGCCGCCTTATCACCTTGAGCGGGTGGGCGATCAGTACGAGCTGACCTTCGAAGGGCAATGGCCGGAAGTCATGCTGTGGGAGATCCCTGCGCTGGCGGTGTTGATGGAACTGCGCGGCCGCGCGGTGCTGCACGACATGGGCCGGTTCGAACTGCAGGTCCTCTATGCCCGGGCGATGACGAAGCTCTGGCAGAAGGTGGAGCGGCTGCGCGAGGTGCCCGGCATCCGCATCGCCGATTTCGGCACGCGGCGGCGGCACAGCTTCCTATGGCAGGACTGGTGTGTGCAGGCGATGCTGGAGGGGCTGGGGTCGAACTTCACCGGGACGTCCAACTGCCTGATCGCCAAGAACCGCGACCTAGAGGCGATCGGCACGAACGCTCACGAACTGCCGATGGTCTACGCGGCGCTGGCGAAGGACGACACGGAACTGGCGCAGGCGCCCTACGATGTGCTTGCGGACTGGCATGAGGAGCACGAGGGCAACCTGCGGATCATCCTGCCCGACACCTACGGCACCGAGGGTTTCCTGAAGCGCGCGCCGGACTGGCTGGCGGGCTGGACCGGCATCCGCATCGACAGCGGCGATCCGGCGACCGGCGCCGAGGTGGCGATCCGCTGGTGGAAGGAACGCGGCGAGGACCCGCGCGACAAGCTGGTGATCTTCTCTGACGGGCTGGATGAGGACCGGATCATCGAGCTGTATCAGCAGTTCAACGGCCGGGTCCGCGTGTCCTTCGGCTGGGGCACTCTGCTGACCAACGACTTCCGCGGACTGGCGCCGGGCGACCGTCTGGCGCCGTTCAGCCTTGTCTGCAAGGCCGTGTCGGCGGAGGGCAATCCGACGGTGAAACTGTCGGACAACCCGAAGAAGGCGATGGGCCCGGCAGACGAGATCGCCCGCTACAAGCGCGTCTTCGGCGTGGGCCAGCAGGAGGCCATGGACGTCGTGGTGTGACCGGACGGGGCCGGCGCTGTTTGCCTGACGGCAAAGGCGCCCCGCCCACCGTCCCGTCAGGCCGCGCGGGGTCAGAACCTGTGCGCCCATGTCACGCTGGTCAGCCTTGCTGAACAAACACTTTTCTTGACCGGTCGACGCGGGTAAGGCTGCCGCGGCGAAGGAGAGCACCATGGCAACGATAGATCCGCAGCCCGGTATCATGGACATTGCGCTGTACGAAGGCGGCAAGGCGAAGGTGGACGGCATCACCAACGTCGTCAAACTCAGCTCTAACGAGAACCCGTTTGGCCCCAGCCCGGCGGTTCAGGACGCGGTGGTGCGCTCCGTGCATGAGCTGCATCGTTATCCGTCGACCGACCATGCCTCTCTCCGGACCGCCATCGGTGAGGTGCACGGCGTCGATCCGGAACGGGTGATCTGCGGCGTGGGTTCTGACGAGATCATCCACTTCCTGTGCCAGGCCTATGCCGGGCCGGGAACCGAGGTGCTGCACACTGTGCACGGCTTCGGCATGTACCGCATCAGCGCACTGGCCGCCGGGGCGACCCCCGTCGAGGTGCCGGAGCGCGACCGCGTGACGGATGTGGACGCCATCCTTGGCGGCTGCACCGACCGCACGCGGCTGGTGTTCATTGCCAATCCCAACAACCCAACCGGCACGATGATCGGCCTGGCCGAGATCGAGCGTCTGGCCGAGGGCCTGCCCGACCAGTGCCTTCTGGTGCTGGACGGGGCGTATGCCGATTACGTCGAAGGCTATGACGGTGGCGCGCGGCTGGTGGAGCAGCGCGAGAACGTGGTGATGACGCGGACATTCTCGAAGCTCTACGGGCTGGGCGGGATGCGGGTCGGCTGGGGCTATGGGCCGAAGGCCGTGATCGACGTGCTGAACCGGGTGCGCGGGCCATTCAACCTGTCGAACACCGCGCTGGCCGCGGCCGAGGCCGCCGTGCGCGACACCGCATGGGCCGAGAAGTGCCGCAATGACAACACCCGCCTGCGGATGATCCTGTCGGAGGCGCTGGCGGAGCATGGCGTGCCGTCCGACACCTCGACGGCGAACTTCGTGCTGGCACGCTTTGCCGACAAGGAAGAGGCCGACGCCTGCGATCTCTACCTGCAATCGCAGGGGCTGATCGTGCGCAAGGTCGGGGGGTACAAGCTGCCGAACTGCCTGCGCATCACCGTCGGCGACGAACCTTCGGTGCGGCGCGTCGCCTTCTGCATCGGTCAGTTCAAGGCCGGCGCGCGATGAGCGAGCACTACGGGAAGGTCGCGCTGATCGGCCTGGGGCTGATTGCAAGCTCCATGGCCTGGGCGATGAAACGGGCGGGCATGACGACGGAGATCCGGGGCTATGCCCGCTCTGCCGAAACGCGGGAGACGGCGCGCCGGCTTGGGTTCTGCAATGTCGTGTGTGACAGCGCCGAGGAGGCCGTAGCGGACGCCGACCTGATCGTGCTGGCGACGCCTGTGGGCGTGATGGGCCACGTGGCAGAGGCCATCGCACCGCATCTGAAACCCGGGGCGACCGTGACGGACGTGGGATCGGTGAAGCGGACCGTGATCGCGGAAGTCTCTCCGCATCTGCCCGACAGCGTGCACTTCGTCCCAGGCCACCCCATGGCCGGGACGGAGCATTCGGGGCCGGACGCGGGCTTTGCCAGCCTGTTCGACAACCGCTGGTGCCTGATCGTTCCGGTGGAAACGGCGCCGGAAGACGCGGTGGCCCGGCTGGAGCAGTACTGGCAGGCGCTGGGCGCCAACACCGAACGCATGGACCCGGAGCACCATGACCTCGTCTGTGCCGTGGTCAGCCACATACCGCACCTGATCGCCTACACGATGGTGGGCGTTGCCGACGACCTGAGCCGCGTGTCGGACCAGGAAGTCATCAAGTTTTCCGCCGCCGGTTTCCGGGATTTTACGCGGATCGCGGCCTCTGACCCGACCATGTGGCGGGACGTGTTCCTGACCAACAAGGGGGCGACGCTGGAGATCCTCGGGCGCTTTACCGAGGAGCTCTTTGCGTTGCAGCGGGCGATCAGGACGGGCGACGGTGAGCAGCTTCACGCCTATTTCACCCGCACCCGGGCCATTCGGCGTGGCATTCTGCAGGCAGGTCAGGATACTGATAAACCAGACTTTGGCCGGATCGAGGTGAAGCGTTGAAGCGCATCGTTGTTCTGTTCGTACTGCTTGGGCTCGCCGGATGCGGCGGTGGCCGGGTCGATCGCGGACTGGACAAGGCGGCAGGCGCGGCGCGGGTGGCCTTCGCCGCAATCGGGATCGAGGGCGACATGGTCTGCGGCGACCCGGCCCTGATCGGCGAAAAGATCGGCCCGGTCTCTGGCAACGGCGCCTGCGGGATCGAAGACGCGGTCCTGTTGCGCGGGGTCGACGGCGTTGCCCTCAGCACCCCGGCGACGATCCAGTGCTCGACCGCCAAGGCCTTGAAGACATGGGTGAACTCAGGCGCGCGCAAGGCCGTGGGCAAGCGCGGCGGCGGTGTGGCAGAGCTGAAGGTCGCGGCCTCCTATGCCTGCCGGACGCGCAATCACCAGCGCGGCGCGAAGCTGTCGGAGCATTCCAAGGGCAATGCCATCGACATCGCGGCGGTGCTGCTGAAGGACGGCAGCGAGATCTCCGTTCTGCACCACTGGGGCCATGGCAAGGACGGCGCGATGCTGGAGAAGATGCACTCTGCCGCCTGCGGTCCGTTCGGCACGGTGCTGGGTCCGAGGTCCGACCGTTTCCACCGGGACCACTTCCATTTCGACGTTGCGGGCTACCGCAGCGGGCCTTATTGCAAGTAAACCGTTGCTGACCGGACGGCCGGGTTAACCCGCCGCGCGTTGTGGTTGACGGCGCGGACGTTGCCCGGATGCGGTGTCCTCATCTGTGGTCCGGTCCGAAGGTCAACCGATCTTCATGTTCGATGAACGCGCATTAAGGTGCGAACCGGCCGGTTGGACCCCGATTCCCGGCCGGTTGTTAACTTCTTCGTCCGGGCAGACGCGCCAGGATGGATGACGTTGCGTCAGAATTGGTAAACGCGCCGAAGACGTCCGCGAAATGCGGCAAAGTCTGCCACATTCTGCCTTATTTGACCGGCGCGAATCGAAGCCCGTACCCGAGAGGTGCTTGTTCGCACAACAATCGCCTGTTGTCCGCGCAACGAAAGGCGATGCAAAAGGGTAGAAGGGTCTCTTTTGAGAGGTCATTGTGGGGAACTTCGGAAACGGTGCTCTCCGGCCCCATGTGATTGTTCCGGCTCGGTTTCCAATCGGTCGATTGTGACTAATGGCAGTTGCAGGCCGCCCCGATTTCGCCCAGATTTATTCTGTCGGTGGGGGCCGGCTGACCACGGAGCTGCATCCATGCGCGCACTGACGCTCGTCCTCGCCCTGTTATTCACGGCAAACACGGTGCACGCGGATATCGCGTGGCAGGTCGACCGCTTCGGCCCCGGGTCCCTCATGGTGATGAAGGACCGCAGCGGCGCGATGACCCATGTCGCCCGTGGCACCGAAGGCAACCTCCACGTGTTCGACGTTTATGATGGCACCGGCGGCTCCGCGGATTTCGTCGGGCGCTACAAGACCACGGCGCGCGGCGACGTGGTGGAGACCGTGGCCTTCGACGGCGCCGTGACCCGCTTTGTGCCGAACCGCTGCAACCGCACCGAGGGCACCTGCCGCTTTACCATGATCCACCCCGACGGCTTTGCCGAGCCGCGCACCCGTGTCACCCGGGCCACCCGCGCGGGCCTGCGTTACCGGGAGTTCGGGCTGGACGGGCTGATGGCGGAAGGCGCGCTGGAGCTGGACGGGAACGGCGCGGCGAAGGCCGGCTGGACCACGGATGCGCCGAACGAGGAGCGCAAGCTGCGCGTGCGGCGGGTGCTGGTCGCGCTGAAATAACCCGAAGTTACTCTCTCTCTCTCTCTCTCTCTTTATGAAACACCTGCGCCCCGTCCGGAACTCCGGGCGGGGTTTTCGATTGCGGGAAAGGTGTCGGGGATGTCCGGTGATCCGAATGTCGCGCTGCGCGCGGCTGGTTCAGCCGCCGCCCTGCCGGGCAGCGGCCGTTTTCAGGTATTTGGACCAAGATGAAGGCAGGGGCCGGCGCTGAGGGTGCCGGCTGTTCGGGCGGTGGCTGCGCTGGTGACTGGGCCGGTAACCGGGCCGCGCTCAGCCTGTGCCGCCCATGAGGGCCGCAAGAAGGGTCTTTGCGTGCTCGCCGGACCAGTCGGCATCGCCGGTGAGGCGGGCGACCTCCTGTCCTTCGGGGTTCAGGACGACCGTGACCGGCAGGCCGAGGACGCCCATCTGCCGGGCCAGCATGGATTGCGGGTCGCGGTGCAGCGGCAGGTTGGTGACGCCGATTTCCTCGAAGAAGCCCTCGATCTTGGCGGGGGGATTGCGGGAGGTGGCGATGGTCACGACCTCGAAGCTGTCGCCGCCGAGCTCGGACTGGAGTTGGCTGAGCATCGGCATCTCGTGCCGGCAGGGGGCGCACCAGGTGGCCCAGAAGTTCACCAGCACCCATTTGCCCTGCCAGTCGGAGAGGTTCAGGGGCGCTTCGTCGAAGGTCATGAAGTCGACGGTGCCCGCCTCCTTCGGGCTGTCGTGGAAGACCATCTTCTTCATGTCGCCGGTGGCGGCGGCCTTCGCGGCGTCGACGTCGGCCAGCGACGGATTTGCCAGCGCCGTGAGGGCGGTATAGAGAGCCGCGAGAGCGAAACGTTTCATAGATCCTCCGAAAGGCATGTCATGACGGACAAGACCTCGAACCAGATGTGGGGCGGCCGCTTTGCCGCCGGGCCGGATGCCATCATGGAGGCGATCAACGCCTCCATCGGGTTCGACCAGCGGCTCGCGGCGCAGGATGTCGCCGGTTCGAGGGCCCATGCCGCCATGTTGGCCGCGCAGGGCATCATAAGTGATAGCGACGCGGAGGCGATCCGGGAAGGATTGCTCACGGTTTTGTCAGAGATCGAGTCCGGCCGCTTCGTGTTTTCCACCGCGCTGGAGGACATCCACATGAACGTGGAGGCGCGGCTGAAGGAGATCGTGGGCGAACCGGCGGGGCGGCTGCACACGGCGCGTTCGCGCAACGACCAGGTGGCGGTGGATTTCCGGCTGTGGGTGCGCGATCAGCTGGATGCGGCGGAGAGCGGGCTGCTGGCGCTGATGCGGGCGCTGGTGGGCCAGGCGGAGGCCGGGGCGGATTGGGTCATGCCGGGGTTCACGCACCTGCAGACCGCGCAGCCGGTGACCTGGGGGCATCACATGATGGCCTATGTCGAGATGTTCGGACGGGACCTGGGCCGGGTGCGCGATGCGCGGGTGCGGATGAACGAGTCGCCGCTGGGGGCCGCGGCGCTGGCGGGGACGGGTTTCCCCATCGACCGGCACGCGACGGCAGAGGCGCTGGGGTTCGACCGGCCGATGGCCAATTCGCTGGACGCGGTGAGCGCGCGGGATTTCGCGCTGGAGTTCCTGTCGGTGGCGTCGATCTCGGCCATGCATTTGTCGCGCTTTGCCGAGGAGCTGGTGATCTGGTCGTCGGCGCAGTTCCGGTTTGTCACCCTGTCGGACCGGTTCTCGACCGGGTCGTCGATCATGCCGCAGAAGAAGAACCCCGATGCGGCGGAGCTGATCCGTGCGAAGATCGGGCGGATCTTCGGGGCGAACGTGGCGCTGATGATGGTGATGAAGGGGCTGCCCTTGGCCTATTCCAAGGACATGCAGGAGGACAAGGAGCAGGTCTTCGACGCCGCCGACAACTGGATGCTGGCGCTGGCGGCGATGGAGGGCATGGTCCGCGACATGAGCGCGAATGTCCCGGCGCTGGAGACGGCGGCGGCGAGCGGGTTCTCGACCGCGACGGACCTGGCGGACTGGCTGGTGCGGGAGACCGGGCTGCCGTTCCGCGACGCGCATCACGTCACCGGCGCGCTGGTGGCGAAGGCCGAGGCGCAGGGCTGCGACCTGCCGGACCTCTCGCTGGAGGAGATGCAGGCGGTGCATGGCAAGATCGACGCATCCGTGTACGATGTGCTGGGCGTGCACAATTCGGTCCGGTCGCGGATGAGCTACGGCGGGACCGCGCCGGAGCAGGTGCGCGCGCAGGTGGCGGCATGGAAGGAGCGTTTGGCATGAAGTTTCGCGTGATGCTGGTGGTGGCGCTGGTGGCGCTTGCGGGCTGCGGCGCCGACGGCGATCCGATCCCGCCGGAGAAGGATGAACCTGCGGGGCCGGGGCTGAGTTTCAAGGTCAACGGCAAGGTCGAGATGGGGATCACGGGCTGATGCTGCGCGTGCTCTGGCTGGTGCTGGCGGTCTGGGGCGCGGTGCATCCGATGTACTGGTTCGTCAGTTTCCTTGCCGCCAACGGCTGGGACCTGGGCGCGATGATCGACGCCTGGTACGTGAACGATTCGACGCGCGGCCTGACCTGGGACCTGACGATCGCGGCGGTGGTGCTGACCGTCTGGGTGCTGGCGGAGGTGTCCGTGCGGCGCAACTGGGAGGCGCTGCTGGCGATCCCGGCGACCTTCCTGATCGGGGTGAGCTGCGGTTTTCCGCTGTACCTGTGGTTCCGGTCGCGGCCCGTGGCCTGAGGCATGAGGGGCGCGCTGGCGCGCGCGCCCGATATCTCGTCGGCGGCCTGCGGCCTTCTCCTCGGGTTGCCTCCGGCGGAGGTATTTCTGCCAAGCTGAAGGGGGGCGCCGGGACCGGTCCTTGCCTTGGCGGCATGTGGGGGCTGGTTCCTGCCCGCGGGCTGCGCTAAAGCGGCCCCGTTTGCATGGAGGGCGGCGCCTTGGATCATTTCCTGTATCGCGACGGTGAGTTGTTTGCCGAGGACGTGCCCGTCGCGGAGATCGCGCGGGCGGTGGAGACGCCGTTCTACCTGTACTCCCACGCGACGCTGGTGCGGCATTTCCGGCTGTTCGACGAGGCGCTGTCCTGGGGACCGCACATGGTGTGCTACGCCGTGAAGGCCGCCTCGAACCAGGCGATCCTGACGGCGCTGGCCGCCGAGGGCGCGGGCATGGACGTGGTGTCCGGCGGGGAATACGCGCGGGCCAAGGCCGCCGGCGTGCCGGGAGACCGGATCGTGTTTTCCGGCGTGGGCAAGACGCGCGGCGAGATCCGCGCGGCGCTGGAAGGCGGCATCCGGCAGTTCAACGTCGAGAGCGAGCCGGAGATGCAGGTGATTTCCGAGGTCGCCTCGTCGATGGGCGTCGTGGCGCCCATCGCGGTACGGGTGAACCCGGACGTCGATGCAAAGACCCATGCGAAGATCGCCACCGGCAAGAGCGAGAACAAGTTCGGCATCCCCATCGCGCGGGCGAAGGAGGTCTATGCCGAGGCGGCGGCCCTGCCGGGGCTGAAGGTCGTGGGCATCGACGTGCACATCGGGTCGCAGCTGACGCAGCTCGAACCGTTCGAGATGGCCTATCGCAAGGTCGCGGAGCTGACGGAAGTTCTGCGCGCCGAGGGGCATACCATCGAGCGGCTGGATCTTGGCGGCGGACTGGGCATCCCCTACGCGCGGTCGAACGAGGCGCCGCCGCTTCCCACGGATTACGGCGCGATGGTGCAGCGCACGGTCGGGCACCTGGGCGTCGAGGTGGAGATCGAGCCGGGGCGGCTGATCGCGGGGAACGCGGGCATCCTCGTCAGCCGGGTGATCTACGTGAAGAACGGCGAGGGGCGGGATTTCCTGATCCTCGACGCGGCGATGAACGACCTGATCCGGCCCGCCATGTACGACGCCTATCACGACATCGTGCCGGTGATCGAGTCGGAGGCCGGGGTGGAGCAGGTGGCCTACGACGTGGTCGGGCCGGTCTGCGAGACGGGCGACACCTTTGCCAAGGGGCGGACCATGCCGCCGCTGGCCTCCGGCGACCTCGTGGCGTTCCGGTCGGCGGGCGCCTATGGCGCGGTGATGTCGAGCGAATACAACACCCGTCCGCTGGTGCCCGAAATCATGGCAAAGGGCGATCAATTCGCTGTCATCCGGGCGCGGCCGAGCTTTGACGACATGATAAATCGCGATACTGTTCCTGAATGGTTGTGAGCTATCCTGCGCGCAGCCGACCCTTTGGAGGCGCGTTATGGCTCGACCTGAACCGCAACACACCCCCGTCACAGGACTGATCCGCTGGCCGCTGCGCCTGACCCGTCTGGGCATGGTGGCGGAAGCGATCACCCGTGCGTTCTGGCCGCTGTGGTCCGTGGTCTTCGTCGCGCTGGCATTGCTGATGCTGGGCCTGCAGGACGAGGTGGCGACGGAATGGGTCTGGGCCGCGGGCGCGGTGCTGGCCCTTGGCGGTGTGGCGGCGCTGGTGTTCGGGGTCCGGCGGATGCGCTGGCCGTCCGAGGGGGCGGCGCTGCTGCGGCTGGACCAGACGCTGAAGGGCAACCCGATCCAGGCCTCGCTCGACCGGCAGGCGGTGGGCGCGGGCGACGCGGCCTCTCTGGCGGTGTGGCGCGCGCACCAGGCGCGGATGCGGGCGCGGCTGGCAGAGGCGCGCGCGGTGGAGCCGGACCTGCGCGTGTCACGGGCCGATCCCTTCGCGTTGCGCTACGTGGCGGTGCTGTTCCTGTCGGTGGCGCTGCTGTTCGGGTCCTTCGGGCGCGTGCAGTCGGTCACCAACATGGGGATCGGCAACGGCACGGCGATGCAGGGGCCGGCGTGGGAAGGCTGGATGCAGCCGCCCGCTTACACCCGTCTGCCGTCCGTCTACCTCAACGACATCACCGACCCGGAGATCCAGGCGCCCGAGGGGGCGATGATCACGCTCAGGATGTATGGCGAGGTCGGATCGCTGACGGTCGAGGAGACGGTCTCGGGCCGGACCCTGACCGACGAGGAGGCGCAGGACACGGCGCAGGATTTCGAGGTCGCCACCTCCGGGCGCGTGGCGCTGGACGGACCCGGCGGGCGCGAGTGGCAGGTGGCGATGATCCCCGACGCCGGGCCCGCGGTGCGACGCGACGGCGACATCGAGGTGAGCTACGAGGGCGAGGCGCAGATCCCCTTCACCGCGGAGGACGACCATGGTGTCGTGATGGGCCGGGCGCGGATCGTGCTGGACCTGGCGGAGGTCGACCGGCGCTATGGCCGCGCGATCGAGCCGGAGGCGCGCGAGCAGATCGAGGTGCCGCTGCCGATGCCGGTGGCGGGCGACCGGACCTCCTTGACCGAGCCGCTGGTGGCGAATTTCTCGCTGCACCCCTGGGCGAACCTGCCGGTCAGGCTGGAGCTGGAGGTTGAGGATGCGCGCGGCCAGACGGCGCTGTCGGAGCCGGAGGCGATCACCTTGCCGGGGCGCCGGTTCTTCGACCCCGTCGCGGCGGCGCTGATCGAGGAGCGGCAGGCGCTGCTGTGGAACCGCGAGAACGCGGGCTACACGGCGCAGATCCTGCGGGCGATCCTGAACCGGCCCGAGGACCTGTTCCGCAAGCAGGTGCAGGCCGAGCAGCTGAAGCAGATCCTGAACCGGATCGAGGCGCAGGCGATGATCGGCATGACCGACACGGCGCAGGAAGAGATCACGCAGGCGCTCTGGGATCTGGCGATCGAGCTGGAGGAAGGCGACCTGGAGGATGCGCGGCAGCGGATGCAGCGGGCGCAGGAGCGTCTGGAAGAGGCGATGAAGAACGGCGCCTCGGACCAGGAGATCGCCGAGCTGATGCAGGAGCTGCGCGAGGCGACCCGCGATTACATGCGGCAACTGGCGCAGCAGCAGGCGCGCGAGGGGAACCAGGGCCAGCAGCAGCAGATGGATCCGTCCCAGATGATGGAGATGACGCAGGATGACATCCAGCGCATGATGGACCGGATCCAGGAGCTGATGGAGGAAGGCCGGATGGCCGAGGCGCAGGAAGCCATGCGCCAGCTTCAGGAAATGCTGGAGAACATGCAGATGACCCAGGGCCAGGGGCAGGGCCAGTCCCCGGGCGAGCAGGCCATGGAGGGCCTGTCGGAGACGCTGCGCGACCAGCAGGAGCTGTCGGACGAGGCGTTCCGCGAACTGAACCAGGGTCAGCAGGGCCAACAGGGTCAGCAAGGCCAGCAGCAGGGGCAACAGGGCCAAGGCCAGCAGGGTCAGGGCCAGCCCGGAGAGCAGCAAGGGCAGGGCCAGGGCCAGCAGCAGGGCGAGAACGGCCAGGGCGGCCAGCAGTCGCTGGAAGAAGGGTTGGCCGAACGGCAGCGCGCCCTGCGCGACGAGCTGAACCGCCAGCGGTCGAACCTGCCGGGGCAGGGCTCTGAAGCGGGTGAAGAGGCCGGACGCGCGCTGGAGCGGGCCGAAGGCGCCATGGACGGTGCGGAACGCGCGCTGCGCGAGGGCGAGCTGGGCGAGGCCATCGACCAGCAGAGCCAGGCGATGGAAGCGCTGCGCGAGGGTCTGCGGAGCCTTGGCGAGGCCATGGCCGAACAGCAGAACCAGCGGTCCGGCGAGCAGGGCTTTGCCGAGGGCGGCGACCCGCAGGAACAGCAGGACCCGCTCGGGCGGAACTCCGGCACCACGGGCCGGGTCGGCACCGACGAGGGCCTGTTGCAGGGCGAGGATGTGTATCGCCGCGCCGAGGAACTGCTGGGCGAGCTGCGCAAGCGGTCGGGCGAGACGGAGCGTCCGCAGGTGGAACGCGACTACCTCGAACGGCTGCTGGACCGCTTCTGATCCGAGGTGACCGGGCGGTGCGTGCGGACGCGCGCGCTGCCTGTCTCGTCGGCGGCCTTCGGCCTTCTCCTCGGGGTGCAGCGGGCGATTACCGGAAGGCGAAAGGCCCCGGGCCGGTGCGGTGCCGTCAGTTCTCGGGATCGACCCTGCCGCGCAGGGCCTTCACGTCGCCGCGCTGCTTCTTTGCGGCGAGGCGGCGTTTCTTGCTGCCCAGCGTGGGTTTCGTCGGGATGCGGCGTTTGGGTTTGCGCGTGGCTTCGAGGATCAGCTCGGCCAGACGGTCGCGGGCGATCTCGCGGTTGCGGGCCTGACTGCGGGTCTCGTCGACTTGCAGCACGACCGCACCCTCCTTTGTCCAGCGGCGGCCGGCAAGACGGCGCAGGCGCGCCTTCACCGGGCCGGGCAGGTTGGGGGAGCGGTCCGCCTCGAACCGCAGTTCGACGGCGGTCGAGACCTTGTTGACGTTCTGGCCGCCGGGGCCGGAGGAGCGGATGAACTGTTCGGTCAGTTCCCAGTCCTCGATGGTGATCTGGTCGGTGATGCGCAGCATGGCAGGAAGCATAGGGCAGAGGTCACAATCTAAAAGGGCCGCCTGCGTTAAGGCGACCCTTCGAGAATTACGGAGGCGGGGCCGGTTAGGCTTTGCCAACTCGGGGAAATGTTACCCCAGGGATTGCCCTAGGTTGCCTTTCCTCGAACTGTTCCGACACCTCTCTCCAATGCTTCTCTAGACACTGGATCACCTCCTTTCAGCTGTTTCAAACGCTTGCTCAGGCGTGGTGCGGTTCAGGCTCTGCTCGTCCGCCTCACGCAAGATGATGGTGGCATGGGATATCCTCACCACAAAGTCTTTTTTGCAATCGCGGTGCATTTTTGGTGACCGTGCTGCATCAAGCAGCACGGCCCCTTTATCCACAGGGTCTTCGGGGGTGCGTCAGGCGGGCTGCGTGACCCGGGTGACGATCATCCGGAAGGGGATCAGCGCGATCAGCGCGAGGGTCAGTTTCACCAGCCAGTCGGCCACGCCGAGCGACACCCAGAGCGGCACCACCGGACCGGCACCCAAGAGGGGCAGCGTCTCGTTCGCCCAGGACACGTCGTTGCCCGGCTCGATGAAGGTGAGCGCGCCGGAGAAGGCGACGGTGAAGAAGATCGCGGTGTCGAGCGAGGAGCCCACCAGCGTCGACGCCAGCGGCGCGCGCCACCAGCGGCCTTCGCGCAGGCGGTCGAAGATCGCCACGTCCATGAGCTGAGCCGTCAGGAAGGCGAGGCCGGAGGCGATGGCGATCCGCAGCGTCACCGCCGGGTAGGTGTAGCCGTCGCCCTGCAGCATGATCTGCGTGCCGATCAGCGAGCAGATCACGCCCACGACGAAGCCCGCGAAGACCACCTTGCGGGCGGGTCCAGCGCCGTAGATGCGGTTCATCAGGTCGGTGACGAGGAAGGCCAGCGGGTAGGTGAAGGCCCCCCATGTCAGCCACTGGCCGAACAGGAACTGGACGAGGATGTTGGAGGCCAGCACGATGGCGGCCATGGCAAGGATGCCGGGAAGGTAGGCGCGGTTCATTGTGATACCCGTTTTTGACAAGGTTGCGGGGACTTGTTCCGGTCAGGGCCGGACCGGGGGCGTATAGGCCCGCGCGGCGAGTCTGGCAAGGGAAAAGCCGGGGTCAGTGGGTGACCCGGTACTCCACGAACTCGGTGCGCTGAAAGCCGTTGAAGTTGTTGTCGGAGACCATCGTCAGCCGGATCGTGCCGGTGGTGTCGCGCCAGACGGAGAGACCTTCGAGGTTGCCGTGGACCAGCGAATGCGTGGCCAGCAGGGTTTCGTCGTGGGTCACGTGGTCACCCTGCAGTGTCAGACGCCGCACGCGGGACCGGAAGGCGATGCCGCTGAATTCGCGTTCGAGCAGGTAGAGCGCGCCGTCGGGGCCGAAGTCGGCGCCCACGGGCAGGAAGTTGCCGCGGCGCAGGATGGTGAACGGCTGGCTCCAGTCCCCGGTGCGCGGATCGTAGCGGAAGACGGGGAAGGGCCGGGTGAGCTTGCCGGAGCGTTCGGGCAGGGTATAAAGCCGCCCGCTGTCGTCGATTGCCAGCGTTTCGAGGCTGGAATTGGCCTGCATCTTGGGGAAGGTCCTGCGGTCCGAGAGGGGCTGTGTCGGACCCTCGGGCGGGAAGGCCCAGACGCGGTGGTGCGCCTCGAACGAGACGTAGGCGGTGCCGTCCGGTCCAAGGGCGAGCCCCTCGGAATCGGCCATGGCGTCGACCACGGGCTGTCCTTCTAGGTCGCGCAGGGGATCGGCGGAGGTGACGGTGGCCGCCACCAGCCGGCCGTCGTCCGCGCGGCGGAAGGTGCCGCGCAGGATCATGCCGCGGTCGGTGATCGTGGTGAACGCGGTGCCGTCATCCGACACCTCGAGGCCGGAGAAGCCGCCCTGGTGATGCTCTCGCTCATGCCAGAGCAGGCTGCCCGTGTATTTCGCGTGGGCGGTGGGCGTTGCCGCCATGGCCCAGCCGATGGCGAGCGCAAGGCCCGCCACCGCGGTCGCGCCGCGCAGGAATGTCATGCGCATGGCGGGCCTGTCAGTTGGAGGCGAGCACGGCGGCGCAGGCGTTGGGCAGGTCGCCCAGCGTCAGTTCACGCTTCGGCGGTGCGGGTTTCGCGTTCGGGTCCGGCGGCGGCGGGTTGAGGATGTTGTTCACCCACTGCTGCGCGTCGGCGCAGCCGTCGCCCGGCGGCGGGGCGGCCTGGTCGACGCAGCCCACGGCACCCTTCGGGCAGCTCAGCCGGACGTGGAAGTGGTAGTGATGGCCCCACCACGGACGGACCTTGCGCAGCCACGCGCGGTCGCCCTTTTCGTCGTTGCACATCTTCACCTTGGCGCCCGGGAAGACGAAGATCCGCGCCACGCGGGGATCGGAGGCGGCGGCCTTGATGATCTCGTGGTGCGCCTTGGTCCAGTTGTTGTTGGTGTAGGCGCCCGAGGAGCGGCGCAGCGAGATCGACGAGATGTTTTCGCGCGCGCGTTCGGAGAGGTTCAGGTCGTCGGCGGGCAGCATCCAGATGTCGGCGTCGAGGCCGATCTGGTGGCTGGCGTGGCCGGTCAGCATCGGCCCGCCGCGCGGCTGGCTCATGTCGCCGACGTAGATGCCCTTCCACCCGGGCTGCTGCGCGGCTTTCTTCGACAGGTCCTGGATGTAGTCGACCAGCTCGGGGTGGCCCCAGTTGCGGTTGCGGCTGAGGCGCATCGCCTGCCAGGTCGGGCCGGTCTCGGGCAGCTGCGCGCCGCCGGCGAGACAACCCTTCGAATAGGAGCCGTAGGGCGCGGAGGACTGCCCGGAGGCGTCGCGCTTGGCGCCGAAAAGCTGCTTGGCCTGCTTCGAGGACAGGACGGGATCGACCGCGACCTGCGGCAAGGGCTCGCCCGAGATGTCGCGGGGTGTCGGGTTGCCGCAGGCGGCCAGCGCCAGCAGACCGAGCATAAGGGTCTTGCGGATCATTTCACTGCTACTCCCTCCGGGGCTGTTTTCAGGGTACGTCGCCTTCCGGTTTCACCCAGACTAACAGAGCCAGCCCCAGAAGAAAGAGGAAGATCACCGGCAGGAACCCGAGTTGATTGGACTGCGTCCAGAGCGTGAAGACGGTGATCAGCGCGGGGGCGAGGAAGGCCGTGGCCTTGCCGGTCAGCGCGAACAGGCCGAAGGCCTCGGCCGGGCGGGCCGGATCGGAATGCCGCACCATGAGTGACCGGGAGGCGGAATATAGCGCACCGCCCGCGCCGCCGATTATCGCGCCGCAGATGAAGAAGACGACATCGGGCACGGCGCTGCCCGGCGGCAGCGGGATTATGAACAGGTGTTCGCGCGACATGCCGACGATGACCGTGCAGACGACGATCAGCGACCAGATGCACCAGCGGATCACCGGCTTTGGACCCACCCGTTCGTCGGCGATGCCGCCCAGCCAGCTGATGACCGCGGCGGCGATGGCGGCGATGATGCCGAAGACGCCGATCTGGATGATCGACCAGTCGAGCACGAGCGTCGCGTAGATGCCGCCGTAACTGTAGAGCGCGGTCAGCGCGTCGCGGTAGAACATCGAACTGACGAGGAAACTGGCGCAGGAGCGGCGGCGCGAGATGTTGACGATGCTGGCCTTCAGGTCCTTCAGCATCCGCCCCACGGTGGCGTCGGGGTTTTTCGGCACGCGCGGTTCGCGGTTCCAGATGAAGTAGGGGATCATGAAGAGCCCGAACCAGAGCGCGATGAACGGGCCGGTGAAGCGTGTGCCCTCGCGCCACTCCGGGTCGAGGCCGAAGGCGGGGGCGAGCCCGATCAGGGTCTTGCCGCTGTCGTTCTCGGCGAAGAACAGCAGGACGATGAACAGCGAGGCGACGCCGCCCCAGTAGCCGAAGGCGGTGGCCGTGCCGGAGATCCGCCCGATCTGCTGCGGCGTGCCGAGAGAGGGCAGGAGCGCGTTGTTCAGGTTGAAGGCGGATTCGGAAGCGACGAAGCCGATCCAGAAGGCGGCCAGCGCGAAGATCAGCCCGCCGCCGTCCGGCATGAGGATCCAGAGCATCGAGGCCATGACCACGGCCAGCGTGGTGAAGCCGTAGATCCACGGCATCTTGCGCCCGGAGGTGTCGGCCCAGGCGCCGAGGAACGGGGCGGAGATGGCGATGACCAGCCCTGCCACGGTCTGGGCGGAGGACCAGAGCCCCTGCGCGGAGGCGCGGGCGGCCTGATCCTCAAGACCCTGCGCCATGTACCAGCCCGCGGCCACCGCCGCGAAATAGGGCGCGAAGACGAAGGTCAGGCCGAGCGTCGCGTAGGGCTGCTGCGCCCAGTCGAAGAACATCCAGCCCCAGATGCGTTTCCTGCCGATGGTGTCCTGCATCGCCCGTCTCCCCGTTTCGGCGCGATAGAACCCGGGCCGGGGGGGCGTGGCAAGGGCCGAGCGGGGGCGGAGTGAAACTCCGCCCTACGGGAGGGGGCGCACACGGGTCTGTCGCGCGCCGTCCCCCGGGCGGGGGAGCGGACCTCTGCCTTACGCCGGGACGGTCCTGTGGGGCGGCCAGGGGCGCATGTCCTCTGCCTCCACCCATCTGGCGACCCAGTCGGGCAGCGCGGGCGCCTCCGACATGTCGACGCCCAGCGCCTTTGCCACGCGGTCGGTCGCCACGATGCCGTTGCGATCGGTCAGCGCAGTGCGCACCACCAGTTGCGAGGTGCATTCGTCGCGCGAGTTCCACATGCTCTGCTCGATGTAGGTGAAGCGGCGGTCCCAGCCTATGAGGCGGGTCTGCATCTCGACCCGGTCGAAGCCGCGCACCCTGCGGCGGTAGCGCACGACCGAGCCGGCGACCGTCAGCCCCCAGCGCTCGCGCTTGAGCACCTCGAGCAGGCCCATGCGTTCGGCCATCGGGATGCGCCCGAGATCGTAGAGCGTCAGGGTGCGGCCGTTGTTGAGTTCGTTCCACATGTCGAGGTCCCACGGCATGCAGAGGTGGTGCGAGATGTGGGTGTCGAAGAGGCCCATGCGCGGCGCCTTGCGCGCGCGGGCCATGTCCTTGAAGAGTCGGATGAAGGGGTACATGGCAGTCCTGTCGTTTTCAGGACCGGGTGTGCGGGCATCGCGGCACCAGCGTCAACCAAGACCTCGCGGCACACTTGCCCTCTGCGGCCCGCATGCTTAGGTGTCCCGCAACCCGAGTGTTCGAGAGGCCCCAACAGATGACGTCGCTTTTCCAGATCCTGCTGCTGATCATCGGCATCGTGAAGTTCATCATCATCGCCCATGTCATCATGAGCTGGCTGATCAACTTCCAGATCCTGAACCTGCGGCAGCCGCTGGTGGCGTCGATCTGGGACGGTCTGAACCGTCTGTTGGAGCCGGTCTACAGCCGCATCCGGTCCTTCCTGCCGCAGATGGGCGGGCTGGATCTTGCGCCGCTGATCGCCTTCGTGGCGGTGATCGCCATCGAGATCGTGCTGCGCAACAACGCCATGGCCTTCTACTGAGGTATCGGGAAGAGGGGCTCTGCCCCTCGGCCTGCGGCCTCACCCCGAGGTATTTCGTGCCAAGATGAAGGGCAGGGCGATCCGGGGTTGATTCATCGAATCTTAGTATGAGAATGTCGGGATAAGAGCAGATATAGACAATCCCGACAGGCTGGCCCATGCCCCGCGACACCGACGGCCCCTCCGTTCAGGCGCTTCTGAAGGACATTTTCGGCTTTGATGCCTTTCGCCCCGGACAGGGCGAGATCGTGGAGGCCGTGGCGGCGGGCGAGAACGTGCTGGCCATCATGCCGACGGGCGGGGGCAAGTCCCTGTGTTTCCAGTTGCCCGCGCTGGTGCGACCGGGGGTGACGGTGGTCATCTCGCCGCTGATCGCGCTGATGCGGGACCAGGTGCGCGGGCTGCGGGAGGCCGGCGTTGCCGCGGGGGCGCTGACCTCCGGCAACACGCAGGAAGAGACCGACGCGGTCTGGGACATGCTGCACGCGGGCGAGCTGAAGCTTCTGTACCTGGCGCCGGAACGGCTGGCGGGGGCGGGCACGCAGCGGATGCTGGCGGAGGCGGGCGTGTCGCTGATCGCCGTGGACGAGGCGCATTGCGTCAGCCAGTGGGGCCACGATTTCCGCCCCGACTACCTGCGGATCGGCGAGCTGCGGCGCGCGCTGGGGGTGCCGCTGGCGGCCTTCACCGCCACGGCGGACGTGGAGACGCAGGAGGAGATGGTCAGCCGCCTGTTCGACGGCGCAGCGCCGCGGACCTTCCTGCGCGGCTTCGACCGGCCGAACATTCACCTGGCGTTCCAGCCGAAGGACGGGCCGCGGGCGCAGGTGCTGGGCTTTGCCGGCGCGCGGCGCGGGCAGTCGGGCATCGTCTATTGCGGCACGCGGGCCAAGACCGAGGGCATCGCGCGGGCGCTGCGCGAGGACGGCCATTCGGCCTGTCACTATCACGGCGGGATGGAGGCGGACGACCGGCGCCATGTCGAGGAGCGCTTTGCCCGCGAGGACGGTCTGATCGTCTGCGCGACGGTGGCCTTCGGGATGGGGGTCGACAAGCCGGACATCCGCTGGGTTGCCCATGCGGACCTGCCGAAGTCGATCGAGTCCTACTACCAGGAGATCGGCCGCGCCGGGCGGGACGGGGCACCGGCGGAGACGATGACGCTTTACGGGCCGGAGGACATCCGGCTGCGGCGCACACAGATCGACGAGGGCATGGCCCCGCCGGAGCGGCGGCAGGCGGACCACGGCCGGCTGAACGCACTTTTGGGGCTGGCGGAGGCGCTGGGATGCCGGCGGCAGGCGCTGCTGGCGTATTTCGGCGAGACGGCGGAGCCCTGCGGCAACTGCGACCTGTGCGACACGCCGCCCGAGGTCTTCGACGGGACGGAGGCGGTGCGCAAGGCGCTGTCCGCTGCGCTGAGGACGCAGGAGAGTTTCGGCGCGGGCCACCTGATCGACATCCTGATGGGCAAGGACACCGACAAGATCACCCAGCGCGGGCATGACGCGCTGCCGACCTTCGGCGTCGGCAAGGACCTGTCGAAGGGCCAGTGGCAGGCGGTGTTCCGGCAGATGATGGGGCGCGACCTGATCCGCCCCGATGCGGAGCGGCACGGCGCGCTGGTGATGACCGACCGCGCCTTGCCGATCCTGCGCGGCGAGGAACGTATTTCGCTGCGCAAGGACGTGCTGAGCAAGGCCGCCGACCGGCGCCCGGCGGTGAAGGCGCTGGTGTCGGAAGAACACGCGCCCATGTTCTCGGCGCTGAAGGCGAAGCGGACGGCGCTGGCGCGTGACGCGCAGGTGCCGCCCTACATGATCTTCCCCGACCGCACGCTGATCGAGATGGCAGAGAACCGGCCCGCCACGCTGGACCAGATGGCGGCGATCAACGGGGTCGGCGCGAAGAAGCTGGAAAGCTACGGGCGCGCCTTCCTCGAAGTGCTGACCGGCGCGGCCGAAGAGGTGCATCCGGTGCGGCTGCGGGTCGCGGCGCGCGGGGCGGGATCGGTCTATGACGCGCTGCTGGAATGTCAGGCGCGGCTGGTGCGGGGCGCGGACGGGACGGAGAAACCCTTGTCCTGTACGGCGTCGTCGCTGGCGAAGCTGGCCGAGGCGCGGCCCGACAGCGAGGCCGGGATCGAACGGCTTCTGGGCGACAAGCGGGCGGAGCGGTTCGGCGCCGCCTTTCTGGACGTGCTGCGCGCCGTGGACTAAGTGCCCATCCGGACGGCGATTGGGGGATTTGAGATGCTCGTGACGATTTCACCGGCCAAGCGGCTGGACTGGACGGAGCGGTCGGTCGCGATGACCGAACCGAAGTTCGAGGCGGATGCGCAGCGGCTGGCGAAGACCGCGCGCAACCTGACCCTGCGGGACCTGAAGGGGCTGATGGACCTGTCGGACGACCTGGCGAAGCTGAACCGGGACAGGTTCCGCGCCTTCACCGACACGCCCGGGCCGGAAGACCTGCGGCCCGCCGCGCTGGCCTTTGCGGGCGACACCTACATGGGGCTGGAGGCCGGATCGCTCGACCCGGAAGAGCTGGACTGGGCGCAGGATCACCTGCGGATCCTGTCGGGGCTTTACGGCGTGCTGCGGCCGCTCGACGGGATACAGGCCTACCGGCTGGAGATGGGGTCGCGGCTGAAGACGCGGCGCGGGGCGAGCCTTTACGACTACTGGCGAGACCAGATCGCGAAGGACCTGCGCGCGGAGGCGGAGGCCCTGGGCACCGATACGCTGGTGAACTGCGCCAGCCAGGAATACTTCGGCGCGGTGCCGGAGAAGGCGCTGGGGCTGCGGATCGTCACCCCGCAATTCATGGAGATGAAGCCCGGCGGCCCGAAGATCGTCAGCTTCTTCGCGAAGCGGGCGCGGGGCGCGATGGCGCGTTTCATCATCCAGCGGCGGCTGACCGATCCGGCGGGGATCGTCGATTTCGACCTTGGCGGCTATCGCTTCCGGCCCGGGATGTCGGAACCGGACCGCCCGGTGTTCCTGCGCAGCGAGGAGGCCGTGGCGGCCTGACCCGCCCGACTGCCTATTCGGCGGCATCGCGGCTGGCGGGGCGCGGCGCGTAGGTGTCGATCATCGCGGCCAGTTCGGACTTGCGCAGCGGCTTCGTGAGGTAGTCGGTCAGCCCGGCCTCGAGGATGCTTTCGCGGTCGCCCTCCATCGCGTGGGCGGTGACGGCGACGATGGGCACGGGGGGTGCGCCGCCCTCCAGCCGGCGGATTTCGCGGGTGGCCTGCTTGCCGTCCATGCGCGGCATGGAAATGTCCATGAAGATCAGGTCGGGCCGCCGGTAGCGGAAGGCATCGACCGCCTCCACCCCGTTGTTGGCGAAGCGCAGGGCCACGGGGAAGTCCTTTGTCATCTTCCGCATGACAAGCTGGTTGGTCTTGTTGTCCTCAGCGACCAGCACGTCGAGCAGCGGCTGCGCGACCGGCGTTCGCCCGGAGCGGAGCGGCGCGGGCGGCATCGCGGGCAGCGGCGCGGTCTCATGCACCTTTTCGAGCGCGTCGAAGAGCGTGCGGCGCGGCACGGGTTTCTGCAGCACCGCAAGGACGCTGTCTACGGTGCCGTCGGGCAGGTGGGCGGGCTGGTCGGCGAACAGGATCACCGGCAGGCCCGGGCGTCCGTGCCGAAGCTGCCGGGCCAGTTCGACCCCGGTCATGTCGGGCAGGTCGTATTCCACCATCAGCAGGTCCGGCGCGTCCTGCAGCGCGTCGATGGCTTCCGACCCGGTGGTGCAATAGGTGATCTCCAGCCCCAGCATCGCCAGTTGCTTGGTCAGGATGGCGCGGTTGGGGCCGTAGTCGTCGACGACGAGGATGCGTTTCAGGTGGCGCGGCAGTTGCGCGGCCTCGTAGACCGGGTTTTCGTCGGTCTGGAGCATGATGCGCAGGCCGAAGAAGCTGCCCCGGCCCAGCTCGGAATCCACCCAGACCTCGCCGTCCATCAGCTCCACCAGGCGGCGGGTGATGGCGAGGCCGAGGCCGGTGCCCTCGAACTTGCGGTTGCGCTCGTCCTCCACCTGGTTGAACTCGCCGAAGACGTGCTCGACCTTGTCGGGCGGGATGCCGATGCCGGTGTCCTCCACCGTGATGTGGACCGCGGTGCGGCCGCCGTCCTCCATCACGCCGACGACGCGGACCAGCACGTAGCCCTGCACGGTGAACTTGACTGCGTTGCCCAGGAGGTTGGTCAGGATCTGGCGGATGCGGCCGGGGTCGCCGACGAAGTGCGTGGGCAGGAACATGTCGTAATCGACCAGAAGCGCGATGTCCTTGTCGCGCGCGGTGGGCTGGAGAAGCATCACCACCTCGTGGATCGCGCGTTCCAGGTCGAAGGGTTCGGGGTGCAGTTCGAGTTTTTCCGCCTCGATCTTCGAGTAGTCGAGGATGTCGTTGATGATCACCAGCAGCGCCTCGCCGGACGAGCGGATGGTGTCGGCATAAAGCCTTTGTTCATCGTCGAGGTCGGTTTCGCGCAGCAGGTCGGCCATGCCGACGACGCCGTTCATCGGGGTCCGGATTTCGTGGCTCATGTTGGCGAGGAAGGCGGACTTTGCGCGGTTGGCGGCCTCTGCCCGGGTCGTCGCTTCCTTCAGGCGCTGCTGGTCTTCCTTGATCTGGGTGATGTCGACGCGCAGGCCGACGCGCCCGCCGTCCGTGGTTTCCCGTTCGTAGATGCGCAGCCAGCGTCCGTCTTCGAGCTGCTGCTCATGCTCGACCTCAGAGGAGCGGTGCTTGATCAGGCGGTCCTCCAGCCACTCCTCCTCCCGTCCGACGGCTTCGGCGTATTGTCCGTGGGCCAGGCCGTAGCGCAGGATCTCCTCGAAGGTGGCGCCGCGGACCATCGCCGGGGCGCTGGCCTTGTAGTAGTCGCGGTAGGGCTGGTTGCACATCAGCAGCCGGTCCTCGGAATCGTAGATCACGAAGCCGTCGGGCAGTTCCTCCACCGCGGACCACATGCGCATGAGGTCGGTGATGTCGACGGACAGCGAGACGATGCCGCCGTCGGGCAGGTGCCGTTCGCGGACCTTCACGAAGCGCCCGTTCCAGAGCCTGAGCGTGGTGTTTGGGATCGGGTCCTGCGCCCACCGGGCCAGCATCCTGAGCTGCCAGCCCTTCGGGTCCTCGCCCTGCAGGTCGACCAGCCCTTCCTCGACGAGGGTGGCGAGGATCTCGGCGTAGGGCACGCCCGGCACGACGTGGTCGAGCCCGTCGAACATGGACAGGTAGGCGGGGTTCGCCAGCTCCAGCCGCCGGTTTTCGTCGAACATGGCGAAACCGTCGCGAATCGTCTCCATCGCGGACCAGAGCTGTTCGGTGACGACCTCGATCTTTTCCGTCGCCTGGCCCAGTTCCTGAACGACGCGCTTGTGCTGGCTGCGGACTTCTGCCACCTCGTGACGGGTTTCGCGGATCTCGTGGCTGAGCTTCAGGGCATGATCGCCGAGGCGCTTGTTCGCTTCGAACAGCTCCTTCTGCTTCAGCTCGAGCAGGCGTTCCGCAGCCAGACGCGCGCGCCTTTCCTCGGCCAGACGATCCGCCAGATCCATCCGCTGCCCTCCAGGTCCGCGCGCACTCTTGCCCGGTGGTGGTGAAGATCGGCTTAAGGCCATGCTTTCACGGAAGGGTGCGGGAAACCGGACCCGCAGAATCCTTGCCCCGCCCACGCTGGCGTGGCAGTTTGAATCCATTGATGAAAGGAGCTTTTGATGCGTCGTTTTGCTCTTGCCCTGATGATGGGCATCCTTGCGGCACCCACGGTCGAAGCGCAGGACACGGTGCCCGACCGGCGTTTCGTGGTCTCCCGCGATATGGATTTCGCCGGGTCGGACCTTCAATCGCTCTTTGACACCACGCTGGACGCCTGCCAGCGGGCCTGTCTCAATACCGAAGGCTGCCGGGCGTTCACCTTCAACACGCGCAACAACTCCTGTTTTCCGAAAAGCGGGGTGACGAACACCTCTCCTTATGACGGTGCAATCTCGGCCCGGCTGGTGGAGGCCGACCCGGCGGTGCTGGAGCGTGGGCGCGCACGGTTCGGCGACCTGACCTTCCTCAGACCGGCGGATTTCGCGCAGGCCCGCAACGAGGCAGAGGCGCTGGCCGTCCGCCACGGCGGCGGCAAGTACACGGTCGAACAACTGCTGGACGCCGCGCAGACCTCACGCGAGGCCGGGAACCTGCGGGATGCGGTGCACTGGACGGGCGCCGCGCTGGCGCAGACGGACACCGCCGAGTTGTGGCTGCAGTACGGGCGCTGGTCGAACGACCTTGCCGCGACGCTGAACGGATCGGACGAGCGGCGCTTCCGCAACCGCGGGTGGCTGGCGGCGATCAACGCCTACCTGCGGGCAGAGGACGCCCCGCAGCAGATTGAGGCGGCGAAGGACCTTGCCCTCCGGCTGGAACAGCAGGACCGCGGGCGCGACATGATCCCGGCGCTGCGCCTTGCGGAACGGCTGGGGGCCGGGCCAGAGGTGACGGAGCTGCTGGACGTGGCCATCGGCAAGTACGGTTTCCGCATCGTGGAGCACACGGTGGAGTCCGACAGCGCGCAGCCCCGCATCTGTGCGGAGTTCAACCGCCCGCTGAAGCGCGCGGGCGTCGATTATTCCAACTATGTCCGCCTGGCCGATCCCCGGCTGGCTGTGACCGCCGATGACAGCCGCGTCTGTGTGACCGGGGTGGAGCACGGGTCGCGCCACACCGTGACCTTCCGCGCCGGCCTGCCCTCCGACGATGGCGAGGAGCTGGTGCGCGATGTTCCGATCACCGCCTACGTGCGTGACCGTTCGCCCGCCGTGACCTTCCCGGGCCGGTCCTACGTGCTGCCGCGCACCGCCGACGCGGGCCTGCCGGTGGAGACGGTGAACACTTCGGAACTGGAACTGACGCTGCGCCGCGTGTCCGACCGCAACCTGATCCGCGCGATCCAGAACGACTATTTCGGGCAGCCGCTGGGCCAGTACGACGAGGACTATTTCGCCCGCGAACTGGCGGAAGAGATCTGGACCGGCACCGGCGAGGTGCAGAACGAGCTGAACCGCGACATGATCACCCGCCTGCCGATGGGCGATGCGGTGGGCGATCTGCCCGCGGGGATCTACGCGCTGACCGCACAGGTGGCCAACGACATCGACGGAGAGGCGCGGGCGACGCAGTGGTTCCTGCTGTCCGACATCGGACTGACGACGATGCAGGGCAACGACGGGCTGACGGTCTTTGCGCGCGACCTTGGCAACGCGGAGCCCATCGAAGGGCTGGAGGTGACGCTTCTTGGGCGCGCGAACCGCCCGCTTGAGGTCGCCACCACCGATGCGGAGGGCGTCGCGCGCTTTGCGCCGGGGCTTCTGCGTGGCACGGACGGCTCCGCCCCCGCGGTGGTCATGGCGCGGCGCGGCGAGGAGGACCTGGCCTTCCTGTCGCTGACCGATCCGGCCTTCGACCTGTCGGACCGCGGTGTCGAGGGACGCGCCCCCGCCGGGCCGATCGACGCCTTCCTTGCGACCGACCGCGGCGCCTATCGCGCGGGCGAGGTCATCCATGTCACCACGCTGGTCCGCGATCCGGAGGCAGAGGCGCTGCCCGACGTGCCGCTGACCGCCGTGCTGTTGCGGCCGGACGGCGTGGAATACTCGCGCCATGTGTCGGACGGTGCCGGCGCGGGCGGTCATGTCTTCCACCTGCCGCTGGCCGACGCCGTGCCGCGCGGCACCTGGCGGATCGAGGTCTTTGCCGATCCCGAGGGCGCGGCGCTGACGTCCGAGACCGTGCTGGTCGAGGACTTCGTGCCGGAACGCATCGACTTCGATCTGGCGCTGCCGGAGGGGCCGATCAACCCGTTGTCGCCGCCGAGGCTGTCGGTCGACGCGCGCTACCTGTTTGGCGCGCCCGGCGCGGACCTGCCCATCGAGGGCGAACTGCGGCTGGCGACACGCACCACGCTAGAGGCCTTCCCCGGTTACAGGTTCGGCCGCCACGACGACGAGGCGGAGTACCGGACCGACAGCTTCCCGGCGGACCTGACGACCGACGCCGAGGGCAAAGCGGATCTGGCCCTGCCCCTGCCGGACATGGACCCGACGGGCCGCCCGATGGAGGCGCGCGTTACATTGCGCATGTCGGAGATGTCGGGCCGTCCCGTGGAACGCCGCATCACGCGCCCGGTCGCCTCGCCGACCCCGATGATCGGCATCAGGCCCGCGTCGGAGGATTTCCCCGAGAACGCCGAGGCGAAATTCCAGGTGATCGCGCTTGGTCCCGATCTGGAGCGGACGGAGATGGACGTGTCCTGGACCGTCAACCGCGTGAGCACCCGCTACCAGTGGTACCAGCAGTATGGCTCCTGGTACTGGGAGCCGATGACCACGCGGACCACGGTCGCGCGCGGCGAGGGGCGCCTTGGCGCCGACCCGCTGGAGATCGCGGCGGACGTGGAATGGGGCGAGTACGAGGTCGTGGTGGAGCGCACCGATGGCGCCTACCTCGCGGCCTCCATGGACTTCTCGGCCGGATGGTACGCGGCTGCCAGCGCCGACGACACGCCGGACATGCTGGAAATGTCGCTGGACAGCGAAGCCTACAGGGAAGGCGAGACGGCGCAGCTGCGCATGGTGCCGCGGTATGCCGGCAAGGCGGTTGTGACGGTGCTGTCGGACCGCGTGATCTCCATGCAGGCGGTTGAGGTCTCGGAGGGCGAGAACCTGCTCGACCTGCCGGTGACGGAGGAATGGGGCGCGGGCGTCTATGTCACGGCGCAGGTGATCCGGCCGATGGACGTGGCGGCGGGGCAGAACCCGGCGCGGGCGCTTGGTCTGACCCATGCCGCCGTCGATCCGGGCGACATGAAGCTTGAGGTTTCGGTCGATGCGCCGGAGGAGATCGCGCCGCGCGGGCCGCTGTCGGCCACGGTGAACATCGCCAGTGTCGCGGACGGAGAGACGGCCTACGTGACGGTTGCCGCCGTCGACGTGGGTATCCTGAACTTGACCGCCTTCGAGACACCGGACCCGGCGGGCTACTACTTTGGCCAGCGCCGTCTGGGCGTCGAGATCCGCGACATCTACGGACGTCTGATCGACGGGCTGGACGGGGCCATGGGCACCGTGCGCTCGGGCGGCGACGGAGCGGCGGGCATGGACCTGCAATCGCCCCCGCCGACAGAGGAGCTGGTGGCCTTCTTCTCCGGCCCGGTGACGGTGGTGGACGGTAAGGCCGAGGTCTCTTTCGACATTCCCGACTTCAACGGCACGGTGCGGCTGATGGCGGTCGCCTGGTCGGCGAGCGGCGTCGGCAGCGCAGAGAAGGACGTGTTCGTCCGCGACCCGGTGGTGGTTTCTGCCGCGATGCCGCGTTTCCTTGCGCCCGGCGACGAGACGCGGCTGGCGCTTGAGTTCACCCATACGCGCGGTGCAGCGGGCGAGATGCCGCTTGAGATCACGGCGGGCGAGGGGCTGACCCTTGGCCCGGTCGCGACGACGATCACGCTGGCAGAGGGCGGCAAGACGACCTTCGAGGCGGCGCTTGGCGCGGTGGAGGTGGGCGACCACGAGATCACCGTGGCGCTGACCACGCCGGACGGCGCGGTGCTGACCAAGACGCTGACGCTGGGGGTGCGGGCAAACGACCCTGCCGTCGGCGCGACGCGGCGTTTTCAGCTTGCCGCCGGGCAGACCTTTACGCTGGACCGCGAGATCTTCGCCAACCTCAGGCCGGAGAAAGCCTCGGCCCTGGTGTCCGCCGGGCCGCTGGCGCGGTTCGATGCGCCGGGGCTTCTGGCCTCGCTCGACCAGTATCCCCACGGCTGTACGGAGCAGGTGACCTCGAAGGCGCTGCCGCTGCTTTACATGTCGTCGATTGCCGAGCCGCTGGGGCTGGGCAGCAAGGACCGGATCGACCTGCGTATCCAGCAGTCGATCACGCGGGTCCTGACGCGGCAGGCGCCCAACGGGGCCTTCGGGCTGTGGGGCGCCTATTCGGGCGACGCGTGGCTGGACGCCTATGTGACCGACTTCCTCAGCCGGGCGCGGGCGGCGGGCTACACCGTTCCGGACATCGCCTTCCGCAACGCGCTGGACAACCTGAAGAACGAGATCGCCTATGCGGCGGACTTCGACGACGGGGGCGAGGACATCGCGTATGCGCTGATGGTGCTGGCGCGCGAGGGCGAGGCGGCCATGGGCGACCTGCGCTACTACGCCGACGAGCGCGCCGACAACTTCGCCACACCCTTGGCGCAGGCGCAGCTTGGCGCGGCGCTGGCGGCCTATGGCGACCAGCCGCGCGCGGATGCACTGTTCTCGAAGGCCGCGGCACGGATCGCTTTGCGTCCGCCAGCCGAGGGGCAGGTGTACCGCGCTGACTATGGCTCCCGGCTGCGGGATACGGCGGGTGTGCTGTCGCTGGCAGTGGAGGCGCGCTCGGACAGCATCGACACGGGCGCCCTGACGACACGCATCGCGTCCTACGACCGGCCCCTGTCCACACAGGAACAGGCCTGGGCGCTGCTGGCAGCACACGCGATGGTGCAGGATCCGACGGTGTCCGGCCTCGAACTGGACGGCGCGCCGCTGGCGGGGCCGTTTGTGCGCCGGATCGCGGCGCAGGGGATGCAGCCGACCACGCTGACCAACACCTCCGGCACCCCGACCGACGTGACGCTCACGACGCTGGGTGTGCCCGAAGGTGCGACGGAGGCCTCGGGCTACGGCTATGCCATCGAGCGGGCCTATTTCACCATGGACGGCGACCCGGTAGGCGACATCGCGGTGGGCGACCGCATAGTGGCCGTGGTCACGGTGCGGCCCGCCGAGGACACGCGCGCGCGGCTGATCATCGACGATCCGCTGCCCGCCGGTCTGGAAATCGACAACCCGTCGCTGATCCGGTCCGGCGATGTGCGCGGGCTCGACTGGCTGGAGACCTCGGACACGGAGTTCAGCGAGTTCCGGGCCGACCGCTTCATCGCGTCGGTCGACCAGCGCGACGCCGCGCCGATCCGGCTGGCCTATATCCTGCGGGCGGTGTCTCCGGGCACCTTCCACCAGCCTGCCGCGCTGGTGGAGGACATGTACCGCCCGGAATACCGGGCGACGACGGCCTCCGGCAGCGTGTCGGTGGCTGAATGACCGGCACGACGGTCGCCACCGCCCAATGGCGCGCGCTGGACCGCGAGGGCGAGGACAAGTGCCGCCTCGCCCGGCTGGACAATGGCTGGATGCTGGTGGGCCACGCGCGGTTCCGGGACGGCACCGGCTGGGCCGCGCTGGATTACGTCGTGCGCATCGGGGAGGACTGGTGCACCCGCTCCGCCGACATAAGCGGTGCCTATGCGGGCGAAACCGTGGCGTGGAAGCTGCTGCGCAAGGACGGCGTCTGGAGCTTCAACGGAGAGGTGCAAGAGGGGCTCGAGGGGGCGGAGGATGTGGACCTCAGCTTTACCCCCGCGACCAACCTGATGCCGCTGCGCCGTCTGCCGGAGGTGGGGCGCATCGACGTGACCGCCGCGTGGCTGCGCCTGCCGGGGCCGAACCTTGGCCCGCTGACGCAAAGCTACACGCGCGAACGCGGGCACCTCGTGCGCTACACCGCGCAGGAGACGGATTTCGAGACGCAGTTGCAGGTCGATCAGCATGGCTTCGTGACGCTGTATCCCGGCCTCTGGGAGCGCGAGGAAGATGCCTGAACGGCGCGGTCTGAGGCGCCTGTCCGCTCTGGTCGTGGCGCTGTGGTGTGTGGCCTTCGCGGGCGACCGGCTGTCCGACTGGGTCGACGCGACGGAGATCCCGCTGCTGGTGCGCGCCACGTCGCCCGAGGTGCGGGACCGCGACGGCGACCTCTTGCGTGCCTATACCATCGAGGACGGGCTGTGGCGGATGACGGTGACGCCGGACCAGGTCGATCCGCTGTTCTACCGGATGCTCGTCGCCTACGAGGACAAGCGGTTCTTCAGCCACAACGGTGTCGATTTGCGGGCGACGGCGCGGGCCGTGGCACAGGGGCTGCGGCACGGGCGCGTGGTGTCAGGCGCCTCGACCCTGACGATGCAGGTGGCCCGCCTGCTGGAGGATGGGACCACCGGCCAGTGGCAGGGCAAGCTGCGGCAGATGCGGCTGGCGCTGGCGCTTGAGCGGCGGCTGACCAAGGACGAGATCCTCGCGCTCTATACCCTGCTTGCGCCCTACGGCGGCAACGTCGAGGGGCTGCGCGCCGCCTCGCTGATCTGGCTGGGGAAGGAGCCGCGCCGCCTGACACCCGCCGAGGCCGCGCTGCTGGTCGCCCTGCCGCAGGCCCCCGAAAGCCGCCGCCCCGACCGCCACCCGGAAGCCGCCCGCGAGGCGCGCAACCGGGTCATGGTCCGCATGGCGGAGGCAGGCGTGATCCCGATGTCGGCGGCCCGGTCCGATGCGCTCGACCCGTCGCCCAGGGGCCGTTTCCCGATGCCGCAGCTTGCCCCGCACATGGCCGACCGCGCGGTGGCAGAGGCGCCGGGGCGGCACGACCTGACGCTGGACGCCGACCTCCAGCGCAGCCTCGAAGACCTCGCGCGGCACCACATGGCGCGGCTCGACCCTCGCCTGTCCATGGCCATCGTGCTGGCGGATCACGACAGCGGCGAGGTGCTGGCCTCTGTCGGGTCGCCCGATTACGCGGGCACGCTGAACCAGGGGTTCGTCGACATGACCACGGCGCAGCGGTCGCCCGGCTCGACGTTGAAGCCGCTGGTCTACGCGCTGGCCTTCGACCGCGGGCTGGCCCATCCGGAGACGCTGATCCTCGACACGCCGGTGCATTTCGGGAGCTACGCGCCGCAGAACTTCGACGGGGAGTACCGGGGCGAACTGACGGTGCGGCGGGCGTTGCAACTGTCGCTGAACATCCCCGTGGTCCGCCTGACGGAGGCGCTGGGACCGGCACACCTGATGGCGGCGCTGCAGGGCGCGGGGCTGAAACCGGCCCTGCAGGGCGGCGCGCCGGGGCTGGCGCTGTCGCTCGGCGGGGTCGGCCTGACGCTGGAGGAGATGGTGCAGCTCTACGCCGCGCTGGCCCATGGCGGAGAGGCGCGGCCGCTGCGCTGGAAGGTCTCCACCGCCGAGGAGGCAACGCCCCGGCGGCTGGTTTCGCGCGCGTCGGCCTGGCAAGTGGGGCACATCCTTGCCGGGATCACGCCGCCCTCCGCCGCCGGACCGAAGGGGCGGATCGCGTGGAAGACCGGCACCTCCTACGGGCACCGGGACGCTTGGGCGCTGGGTTGGGACGGGCGCTACGTGGCCGGGGTCTGGATCGGGCGGCCCGATGGCACGCCGGTGCCCGGCGCCTTCGGGGCCGACCTTGCCGCGCCGGTGCTGTTCGAGGCACTGGGACGGGCCAGCGCGCGCCCCGTTCCGCTGCCTGCCCCGCCGCCAGAGACGCTGATGATCTCGAACGCGCAACTGCCGGCGAACCTGCAGCGCTTCGGCCCGCGGGCCGAGACCGCCGCGCTCCAGGTGACGTTTCCGCCCGATGGCGCGACGCTGGCGGTGTCGCCCTCCGGCGTGCCGCTCAAGCTGCGTGGCGGCACCCCGCCTTACACGGTGCTGGCCGACGGGGCGGTGCTGGCGACGGGACTGCGGCGGCCGGAACTGCTGGCGCCGATTTCGGGTCCCGGCTTCACGACGCTGTCGGTGATCGACGCGCGCGGGCAGTCCGGGCGGACGACGATCGAGCTGCGCTGAGAGGCGGCGCTACTCGCCCTTGTTCCCGGCCTTCACGCTGATGAACCATGTCAGCGCGGCGATCACCGCGGCGATGCCGATGCCCAGCCCCATGAGGTCGCGCGCCCCGTCCCAGGCCACTGCCTGCCCGAGGAAGACCACCGCAAGCACCACGATCACCACCGACAGGAGCTTGTTCTTCAGGTCGTCCAGCGTGCGGATCTTCAGCCATTCCGGCAGGCGCACGTCTGTGTTGATGAACAGCGAATAGAGCCCGACGGAGATGATGTAGAACACCGTCCCCATCAGGAAGAGGTCGATGATCTCGATGAATTCCAGCGCCATCTCCTTGGCGCCCTTGCGTGTGACCTCGGCCTTCTCGATCAGCGAGAAAACCAGCTTGCCGCCCTCCAGGAAGCCGTAGACCATCAGGCAGACGGCGGCGATAAGAGCGCCCACGACAGCGATCACCACGAGATACCGGGCATTTCCGAGCACTGGCTTCATGAACTCGCTCCTCGGCGATGTAGGGTGGAGTTTCACTCCACCCCCTTTCCGTGTCAGATCCGCTCGATGGCGAGGGCGATGCCCTGTCCGCCGCCGATGCACATGGTGATCAGCGCCTTCGACCCGCCGATGCGTTCAAGCTCATAAAGCGCCTTCACCGTGATGATCGCGCCCGTCGCGCCGACCGGGTGGCCAAGGGCGATGGCGCCGCCGTTGGGGTTCACCTTCGCCGGGTCGAGACCGAGGGCCTTGTTCACCGCCAGCGCTTGCGCCGCGAAGGCCTCGTTCGACTCGATCACGTCGAAGTCGTCCGCGGTCAGTCCGGTGCGCTTCAGCAGCGCCTCGACCGCCGGGACGGGGCCGATGCCCATGACCTCCGGACGGACACCGGCGTGGGCGTAGCCCAGCACGCGGGCCCGAGGCTTGAGGCCGGCCTTCTCTGCGGCGCCGGCGCGGGCCACGACCAGCGCCGCGGCGCCGTCGTTGATGCCGGAGGCATTGCCCGCCGTCACCGTGCCGTCCTTCTTGAAGGCGGGGCGCAGGCCGGCCAGCGCCTCGAGGCTGGTGGCCTTGGGGTGTTCGTCGGTCCTGAAGCTGACGGTGTCGCGCTTCACCTTCACCTCGACCGGCACGATCTGGCTGTCGAAATACCCGGCCTCGATGGCGGCGGCGGCGCGCTTCTGGCTCTCAAAGGCGAAGGCGTCCTGCTCCTCGCGGCTGACGGAGTGCTCGGCCGATACGTTTTCCGCCGTCACGCCCATGTGCCCGGTGCCGAAGGGGCAGTTCAGCGCGCCCAGCATCATGTCCAGCGTGCGGATGTCGCCCATCTTGGCGCCCCAGCGCTGGTCCGGCACGATGTAGGGCGAGCGCGACATTGCCTCTGCCCCGCCGACGAGGGCGAAGTCCGCATCGCCGAGCGCCAGCGCCTGCACGCCCGACACGATGGCCTGTGCGCCCGATCCGCACAGCCGGTTGACGTTCATCGCCGGAACGGTGTCGGGGATGCCCGCCTGCATCGCGGCGACGCGGCTGAGGTACATGTCGCGCGGTTCGGTGTTGATGACGTGCCCGAACACCACGGTGCCGATCTGGCCGCCCTCGACGCCGGAGCGTTCCAGCGCTGCCTTCGCCGCGGCGGTGGCGGTGTCGATCGGTGCCACGCCCGACAGGCTGCCGCCGAAGGTGCCGATGGCGGTGCGGGCACCGCCGAGGATTACGATGTCGTCCATGAAAATCTCCCCTCTTCTTGTGCGACTATGCGCAGGCAAGGGGAGGATGTCAGCCGCGACGTTTCGTCCTTTCGGTTTTCCTCAGTGCCGCCGGTGAGACAACGGGGGCGCGGGGCGGCTGGACGGTTTGCGTCTGACCAGACGGGCCAGTTCCTGCCAGATCGAGAGCTTCCGCGAGGAGCACAGCCCGCGCGGCGCCACGTTCGGCCCGCCACCCGACGCATGGGGATTGCCCGGTGCCTTGCGCGCGGTGTGTCTGCTGTGACCGGGTTCTTCGTACTGTGACATGCACCAGAGATGGTGCGCGCTCTTCTAAAGTCCCGTTAATCCACGCCCGCCACGGCGGGTTTTTCGGTGTCCGGGCCGTCCTTCAGCAGGCGGACCTCGCGCTGCGGGAAGGGGATGGAGATGCCGTTCTCCTGAAAGGCGTCCCAGAGCGCGAGGAAGACGTTGCCGCGGATGTTCGTCAGGCCGCCCGTGGGGTCGGTGATCCAGAAGCGCAGGATGTAGTCGACGGACGAATCGCCGAAACCCACCACGTGGCAGACCGGCGGCTTGAAGGTCAGCACGCGTTCCACGCCCTTGGCGGCCTCGATGGCGATCTTGCGGACCTTGTGCGGGTCGTCGTGGTAGGAGGTGCCGAAGTAGATATCCAGCCGGACGAAGTCGTTCGAATGCGACCAGTTCACCACCTGTCCGGTGATCAGGTCCTCGTTCGGGATCAGGTATTCCTTGCCGTCGCGGGTGACGACGCTGACATAGCGCGCGCCGAGCGACTCGATCCAGCCGAAGGTCTCGCCAAGGCTGATGACGTCGCCCGGCTTGATCGACTTGTCGAGCAGGATGATGATGCCGGAAACGAGGTTCGAGACCACCTTTTGCAGGCCGAAACCGAGACCCACGCCGATGGCACCGGACAGCACGGCAAGCCCGGTCAGGTCGACGCCAACGGATTTCAGCGCGATGAAGAAGGCGGAGCCGAAGAGCACCACCTGAAGCACCTTCACCGCCAGCACCTGCATTGAGGGGCTGATGTCCTTGTTGCGCTGGATCGAGGCGGCGGAGGCGCCCACCATCAGCCGTGCCATCGCCAGCATGCACGCCATGACGACGATGGCCTTCAGGATCAGCCAGACGGACAGCCGGGTCTCTCCGATGGTCAGCGCGACGGATTCCAGCGTCCCCTGCGTCTCGTCCGTCCAGCCGAGGATCGACAGCGTGGCCCATGTCCATGCGCCGTACCGCACCACTACGCCAAGCGCGGGGTTGGCGATCATCCGGGTGGCGAAGGCGATGAAGAGCCACGCGGTCGACAGGTTCGCCACCACCCGCAGAAGGACGGTGCGGGAGTTCCACGTGAGCTCCTTCATCACGAGGTAGACGACCCAGATCATTGCCACGAAGAGGATCATCCGCATCCGGCGCTGGACGATCAGGCCGATGCGCAGGCGCCACTTCGGCCAGTTGTCGCGTGCCCGGAGCCATTCGGCGTAACGCGGCTGGAGCGCGGCGCGCATTGCCCATGCCAAGAGGAACAAACCGATCACGATGCCGATCTGGTAGAGCGTCCAGGGGCGCATCGCCTCCCGCCAGAGGATCGCGCCCTCGGACGACAGGAACTCCCAGATCCCTCGGATGGCCTCGGGGTCGATGGGCAGCGTCTCTTGTGGGTCCATGCGGGCTTTTCGTCCTCTGCGTCCGCTCGTGGGAGAACAGTCTATTGCAACCGGCCCAGCAAGCAAGCCTGAGGGTGATCCGCGCGACATGCGCTTACCCTTGATAGACTCGGCCGCAGGCTGTATCTCCCGCCCATGGCAAGACTGCTCAACCTCGGAGACCGCGCCCGTCTGCGCGAACGTTTCTTCGGCGCGACCCACACGGTGCTCGCCCGTCTATCCGTGTGATTTCGCGCGTGGCCCCGTCCACGCGCCTGCCATCCTGTTACACCCATGCAAAATCACGGGAGAGGACCGATGTCCCCCAAGACACTCTATGACAAGATCTGGGATGCCCATGTCGTCAGCGAAGACGCGGACGGCACCTGCCTCCTTTATATCGACCGCCACCTCGTGCACGAGGTGACGTCGCCTCAGGCATTCGAAGGTCTCCGCATGGCGGGCCGCAAGGTGCGCGCGCCGGAAAAGACCATCGCCGTGCCGGACCACAACGTGCCGACCACGCCGGGCCGTGAAGACCCGAAGAACATGACCGAGGATTCGGCCATCCAGGTCGCCGCGCTGGACAAGAACGCCAAGGACTTCGGCGTGCACTACTACCCGGTGAGCGACGTGCGCCAGGGCATCGTGCACATCGTCGGGCCGGAGAACGGCTGGACGCTGCCGGGCATGACGGTCGTGTGCGGTGACTCCCATACCGCGACACACGGCGCCTTCGGCGCGCTGGCGCATGGCATCGGCACCTCCGAGGTGGAGCACGTGCTGGCCACGCAGACGCTGATCCAGAAGAAGTCGAAGAACATGAAGGTCGAGATCACCGGCAAGCTGCGCCCCGGTGTGACCGCGAAGGACATCACCCTCTCTGTCATCGGCGCCACCGGCACCGCGGGCGGCACCGGCTATGTCATCGAGTACTGCGGCGAGGCGATCCGCGACCTGTCGATGGAAGGCCGCATGACGGTCTGCAACATGGCCATCGAGGGCGGTGCCCGCGCCGGCCTGATCGCGCCGGACGAAAAGACCTTCGAATACGTGAAGGGCCGTGCCCATGCGCCGAAGGGTGCGCAGTACGAGGCCGCGCTGAACTGGTGGAAGACGCTCTACTCGGACGACGATGCCCATTGGGACAAGGTCGTGACGATCAAGGGCGAAGAGATCGAGCCGGTCGTGACCTGGGGCACCTCGCCCGAGGACGTGCTGCCGATTTCCGCCTTCGTGCCCGCGCCGGAGGACTTCAAGGGCGGCAAGGTCGAGGCGGCGAAACGTGCGCTGGCCTACATGGGCCTGACACCGGGCCAGAAGCTGACCGACATCGAGATCGACACCGTCTTTATCGGCTCCTGCACCAACGGCCGGATCGAGGATCTGCGCGCCGCAGCGCAGATCGTCGAAGGCAAGAAGATCAAGGTCGGCCGCGCGATGGTGGTTCCGGGCTCCGGTCTTGTCCGGGCGCAGGCCGAGGAAGAGGGTCTCGACAAGATCTTCACCGATGCCGGGTTCGAATGGCGCCTTGCGGGCTGTTCCATGTGCCTCGCGATGAACCCCGACCAGCTGTCCGAGGGTGAGCGCTGCGCCTCGACCTCGAACCGCAACTTCGAGGGCCGTCAGGGCTACAAGGGCCGCACGCACCTCGTCTCGCCCGCCATGGCCGCCGCCGCCGCACTGACCGGTCGCCTGACCGACGTGCGGGAGCTGATGTAAGATGGTCCGGGCCACGCTCGACGGGCCGTCGGCCGGGGGTGCTGCCGATCGCAGCGCCTCCAGCCGCGACCCGCGTGCAGTCGGCCTGGCCGCTCTCGGCTTTCTGCCGCTGCTGGCGTGCTTCTTCGCGACGATCCTCTGGCTCGTCCTTGCACAGCCCGACATGCCCTTCGCCCTGATCGGCTTTGTCGCGGCCTTCGCCAGCATCGGTGCGGCCATCGCGTGGGTGGGCCTTGTGCTGACCCGCGCGCGCCGCAGGTCCAACCCGACACATGGCGGCGCAGTCCGCCCCTCCATCAAGGATTAACCCGAATGGAAAAGTTCGAAAAACTCACCGGGATCGCGGCGCCCATGCCGCTGGTCAACATCGACACCGACATGATCATCCCGAAGGTCTTCCTGAAGACCATCAAGCGGTCCGGCCTTGGCGTGAACCTCTTTGACGAGATGCGCTATGACCGGCAGGGCAACGAGGTCCCCGATTTCGTGCTGAACCAGCCGCAGTACCGCGAGGCGGAGATCCTCGTCGCGGGCGACAACTTCGGCTGCGGCTCCTCGCGCGAGCACGCGCCCTGGGCGCTGAAGGACTTCGGCATCAAGTCGATCATTTCGACCTCCTTCGCCGACATCTTCTACAACAACTGCTTCAAGAACGGCATCCTGCCGATCGTCCTGCCGCAGGAGGCCGTCGACATCCTGATGAAGGACGCCGAGAAGGGCTCCAACGCGCGGATGATCGTTGACCTGGAGAACCAGACCGTGTCGTCCTCCGAGGGCGAAACCTTCTCGTTCGAGGTCGACCCCTTCAAGAAGCACTGCCTGCTCGAAGGTCTCGACGACATCGGGCTGTCGCTTGAAAAGGCCCCGGCCATCGACAGCTACGAAGCGAAAATGGCGCAGGAACGTCCCTGGGTCTGACCGCCTTTCCGGGGGCCCGCCCCGCCGGCGGGCCCTTTTGACGTAGCGCGCAACCGCGCCTGCCTTTCCCGCGTTTTGATCCCAGAAGATCAAAGTTCCGGAGCCGCCCATGTCTTCCCGCACATTCCTTTCCCTGTCCGGCCTCGTTCTGATCGTCGGCGGGATCCTGTCGCTGCTGCTGCCTTTCGCCGCGTCGCTGGCCGTCACGCTGATCGTCGGCTGGGCCTTTGCCATCGCGGGCGTCGTGCATGTGGCCGCGGCCTTCGGCGAGGGTGGAAACCGGCTGTGGAACGGGCTCTTCGGGTTGCTGGAAATCGTTCTGGGCCTGAGCTTCATCTTCAACCCGCTGTCGGGGATGATCTCCCTCACGCTGCTGCTGGGCGTCCTGTTCTTCGCCTCCGGTGTGATGCAGCTTGCCCTCGCTTGGGTGCGGCGTGATGCGGACAGCATCTGGATGCTGGCGCTGTCTGGGGCGATTTCGGTCGCGCTGGCGGTGATGATCGCCTTCAACCTCGTCGAAGCCTCGACCACCGTGCCGGGTGTGTTGCTGGGGATCGAGCTGATTTCGACCGGGGTGGCTTTCCTGATGCTGCGCCCGCGGCGAGACCGGATCGTGGCGGATCAGTCCGGAGATTCGCGCTGAAGGGCGCAGTTGTAGGCGTGTAACTGACTGAAAAGCCGAAGCGCTCAACCTTGGCGTATTGATTTACGTTAACGATAAATTTGCGGATGTGTCGGTGCGCCCTCGCGACCGACCGCAAGATGTTGTGCGCCCTTCAACATCGCCTCCGCAATGCCCGAAATTTGATGCAATCCGGCACCAGTGGATCCGCGAAACTGCCTGAAACTGCTTCAAAGTTTTCCACAGGTCTTGAGGCCTCGGGGGAAAAGGGGCAAAACTTGGGCAACAATGAGGCAGACCGCCATAATCGGCGGAATCGGGATGGAACGAGGGCGCGGCCATGGATCGCACCCGTCCGGAACGAAAGGGCAGATCTTTGATTTCACGTCTGGCGGCGGCCGCGGCGCGCGCGATTCTCGTGGCATTGCTCATTGCCCTGCCGGCGATGATGCTGCCGCAGGTTCGGCCCGATACCACGCAGATCGTTGCCTTGCTGGCCCTTGTCGCGGCCATGCTGACGTTTGTCGAATACGTCTCCGACTACCCCTCTCTGATCGAGTTCCGGGATGCGCCGCCGTTCAACCGCATCCGGTTCTTCGCGCTTTTCATGTCGGTCGTTCTGATGACCCTGATCGCACGCGGGGCAGAAGCGCCCACGCCGCTGACCGGCCCGCTGCGCGGCATGGGGCACAGCATTGGCGCCGCCATGGATTTCCCCTTCTCGCCCGTACGCCTGATGGTGCTGGCTGCGCCCGCAGAAGCCTCCGAGACGGCGCGCGACCTGATCCGCAGCCTTGCCGGGCTGGCCTACCTGATCTCCATCAGCACGCTGGTGGTCTTTGTCGCGCTGGTGCGGCTGCTGGACTGGCCGCTGCGCAAGGGCGCGTTCAACTTCTTCGTCAACCTGCCGCTGTTCGATCCGACCACCGGCGGCGACGTTTTGCTGCGCCTGAAGCGGGACAGCCATTTTAACGTGGCCTTAGGGTTTTTGCTGCCATTCCTGTTCCCGGCGCTGCTCAAGGTGGCCTCGATCTGGGGCCTTGCGCCGAACATCCTGGATTCCCAGGCCCTAATCTGGACGATGGTGGCATGGTCCCTTCTCCCGGCAAGCCTGATCATGCGTGGGGTCGCCCTGATGCGGATCGCGGACCTGATCGAGGAAAAGCGCCGCCGCGCCTACGCACAGGCCGAACTGCAACCGGTCTGACCCCGCGCCCGTCGCGCGGCCTGAACAGGCGCGCGCGGATCGTCCCCTTCCTTTCGGCCCTCCTGCTGTTCCTGTCCTTCGCCGTCGCCGCCCGCGCGGAGGGCCTGCGCGTCGCAACATGGCACGGCGATTTCAGCCGGAAGGGGCCGGGGCTGCTGTTTCAGGATATTGTGGCGGGGCAGGTGCCCCTCGGCCCGATCCTCGACGCCTCCCCCGATGTGCTGCTGCTGACCGACATGGACTACGACGGCGGACTGACCGCGCTGTCCGCCCTGCGCGATGCGTTGCGGGAGGCGGGGCTGGACCTGCCGCATGTGCTGGCCGCGCGGCCCAACACCGGGCGGCCGACCGGGCTGGACCTGGACGGCGACGGGCGGCTGGGCGGGCCCCGCGATGCGCAGGGGTTCGGGTATTTCAACGGCCAGGGCGGCATGGCCGTGCTGGCGCGCTATCCCCTGACGCTGGAGCGGGACCTGTCGGAACTGCTGTGGAAGGACGCGCCGGAGAGTCTGATCGCCGCTGACGACCCGGGCCATGATGTCCAGAGATTGTCGACCGCGGCGCACTGGCAGGTGACTGTCGACACGCCGCATGGGCCCCTGGCGCTGCTGACGCTGGCCGCGACGCCGCCGGTGTTCGACGGGCCGGAGGACCGCAATGGCCGGAGGAACTTTGACGAGGCGGTGCTGTGGTTGCACGTCCTCAATGGCCGGATGGATGAGGTGCCGCAGATGCCGGTGATCCTGCTCGGCAACCTCAACGTCGATCCGGAGCGGGGTGACGGCCTGCGCGAGGCGGCGCGTCGGGTTCTGGGTCACGACCGCCTTCAGGACCCGATCCCGGGGTCGGATACGGTGCGCTGGGACAGTACGGGGCCGATGCGGGTGTCCTACGTGCTGCCCGACGCGCGGTTCGCCGTCATCGGCGCCGGTGTCACTGGGCCTGCGGCTGACGCGGGCCCGCATGGGTTGGTCTGGGTCGATCTGGCGTGGCCCCGATGATCGGTGCAAGCGCGCGGGCGATGGCGTCGTCTAGCGGCGTTTCCTGGAAGTCCGGCAAAACGGCGTCGAAGCTGTCGCGGGTCAGCCGGTGGGGCTTCGACCAGAGGTAGCGCATTTCCAGCAAGGGTGCGGCCATGGGCCAGAACGGCCGCGCGAGCCAGAGCGGCAGCCAGGACATGCGGCGGAGCTTTACCGGACGGTTCAGCGCGCGGGCGCAGGCCCGGGCCAGGTCCTGGCCGGTCAGCGTGTAACCGGGGAAGTTGATGTCGGACACGCGGGGCATTTCCCTGCGATGGTCCGCCAGTTGCACCGCGGCTCGGGCCATGTCCGGCAGGAAGGCCCAGGCGTGATCCGCATCCGGGTCGCCGGGCCAGGTCAGGACACCCCGCCGCAGCGAGGGGGCGATCTGTTTGTCGAACCAGTTGCCGGACGCCTCCGTGTCGAGGAAATCGCCCGCGCGCAGGATGATGACCTGAACGCCTGAGGCGCGCAGGCTTTCCTCCATCGCGATCCGCACCCGGCCAAGCGGATTGGTGGCGGCGTGGGGCACGCCCGGGCCGAACTCCGCCTGGGCGTCGACGCCGAAGACATAGACATTGCCCGGCACGAGGATCGTCGCGCCGGAAGCCTTCGCCGCCGCGATCACCCGTGCGGTCAGGCCGGGGATCTGCGCCGCCCAGTCCGTGTAGGCCGGGTTCCAGCCGTGAACGATCACGTCCATGCCCTCTGCCGCCTGCATCAGGTCGTCCTGTGTCCGGTCGAACAGGTGGACCCGCCAGCCGGCATTCCAGAACGCCTCTGCCGCGTTGCGCCCGAAACGCCCGGTGGCGCCAAGGATAAGGACCCGTCCCGTCATGATCTCGCTCCTGCATCTGGATGGCCGTCATGATGAGCTATTCAACGCGATGCCGGAATTGCCGGTTTTCGCAGAACGTGTATTCATTAGTGAATGGATACCTTCGCCAAGCTCGACTGGTCGCTGGTGCAGACCTTCCTCGCCGTAGGCGAGAGCGGATCGCTGTCGGAGGCGGCGCGGCGGCTCAACATCTCGCAGCCGACGGCGGGCCGGCAGGTGAAGCAGATGGAAGAGGCGCTGGACGTCACGCTGTTCCACCGGCAGGCGCGCGGGCTGAGCCTGACGGAGGCGGGGACGGCGCTGATGCCGCACGCGCGGACCATGGCGGAGTCGCTTAACGCGCTGAGCCTTGCCGCCGCGGGACGGTCGGAGAAGCTGTCCGGTCCGGTCAGGATCACCGCCAGCGTCTTTACCTCGCAGGTGCATCTGCCGCCGATCATCGCCCGGCTGCGCCAGGAAGAGCCGGAGATCAGCATCGACCTCGTGCCCACCGACCGGTCAGAGAACCTGCTGTACCGCGAGGCCGACATCGCCGTGCGCATGTACCAGACCGAACAGCTCGACATCGTGACGAAGTACATCGGCGAGATCGAACTGGGCCTCTATGCGTCGAAGGATTACATCGCTCGGCGCGGACGGCTGACCGACATCTCGCGGTTCTTCGAACATGACGTGGTGGGCTATGATCGGTCGGACCTGATCCTGAAGGGCATGCGCGACTTCGGGCTGGAGGTGCAGCGGGACTGGTTCGCCACCCGCACCGATCACCAGACTGTCTACTGGGAACTGGTGCGCGCGGGCTGCGGAATCGGCTTTGCCCAGTGCCTGTTCGCCGACGCCGACCCGAAGGTGGAACGCCTTCTTCCCGATATCCCGATGCCGACCTTGCCGGTCTGGCTGGCGGCGCATGAGGCGATGCGCAACACGCCCCGGATCAGGCGGGTCTGGGACGCGCTGGCCGAGGGGCTCAGGCCCTGCGTTTCTTGACGTTTCGTCGCCCAGCCGATAGGCGACAACGCAATCACGAACAAAGGACAGCCTTCCATGAGCAATCCCTCGCTTCTCATCCTGCCCGGTGACGGGATCGGCCCCGAAGTCATGGCCGAAGTGCGCAAGGTCATCGACTGGTACGGTGCCAAGCGCGACCTTGCTTTCGACGTCTCCGAAGACCTCGTGGGCGGTGCGGCCTACGACGCGCACGGAACGCCGCTGACCGATGAGACGATGGCCAAGGCGCAGGAAGCCGACGCTGTCCTGCTGGGTGCCGTGGGCGGGCCGAAGTACGACGTGCTGGACTTCTCGGTGAAGCCGGAGCGCGGCCTTCTGCGCCTGCGCAAGGAAATGGACCTTTATGCCAACCTGCGCCCGGCGCAGTGCTTTGACGCGCTGGCGGATTTCTCGTCCCTGAAGACCGACGTGGTTGCGGGCCTCGACATCATGATCGTGCGCGAGCTGACCTCCGGCGTCTACTTCGGCGAGCCGCGCGGCATCATCGAGGAAGGCAACGAGCGGGTGGGCATCAACACCCAGCGCTACACCGAGTCGGAGATCGACCGCGTGGCGCGCTCCGCGTTCGAGCTGGCGATGCGCCGCAACAAGAAGCTGTGCTCGATGGAGAAGGCAAACGTTATGGAATCCGGCGTCCTGTGGCGCGAGGTCGTGACCGAGGTGGGCAAGGATTACCCGGAAGTCGAGTTGTCGCACATGTACGCCGACGCGGGCGCGATGCAGCTGACCCGCTGGCCCAAGCAGTTCGACGTGATCGTCACCGACAACCTGTTCGGCGACCTTCTGTCCGACCTCGCCGCGATGCTGACCGGGTCGCTGGGCATGCTGCCCTCCGCCTCGCTGGGGGCGCCGATGGCGAACGGCCGTCCGAAGGCGCTGTACGAGCCGGTGCACGGCTCCGCGCCGGACATCGCCGGTCAGGGCAAGGCCAACCCGATCGCCT
The DNA here is from genome assembly GCF_002814095.1 of Sagittula sp. P11. Lineage (NCBI taxonomy): Bacteria > Pseudomonadati > Pseudomonadota > Alphaproteobacteria > Rhodobacterales > Roseobacteraceae > Sagittula > Sagittula sp. P11. Next base: position 1,974,602 of record NZ_CP021913.1, on the reverse strand, counting down.
GCATCCTCAGCTTTGCCATGGCGCTGCGCTACTCGTTCGACCAGGGAGACGAGGCCACGCGTCTTGAGCAGGCGGTGGAGAAGGTGCTGGCCGACGGTCTGCGCACCGCCGACCTGCTGGGCGAAGAAGGCAAGGCGCCGGTGTCGACCACCGAGATGGGCGATGCCATCGTTGCGGCGCTCGACGCCAGCCTCTGACGAATCGTCTGGCCTGAAATGATCGGGGCGGTGCCACATGGCGCCGCCCTTTTCCGTTCCGCGCCCGGGTCGTGACCTAGACGGGCGGGCGCTGCATCGGGCTTGCGCGGCCTTATGCCCATGCGCCGCACGCGCAGTTTCGCCATGCCGTACCAGCCCTTGCAGGGCATGTGACAATGGCGCACCGGTGAAGTTGCGTGCAAAGCGCAGACTTTATGGATTTTGGCGGGCGGGGTGGTCTTGCATCCGCGCGAAGGCTGCGCTTAGCGTTGCTACAAACAAGAACACAGGCCTCCCGACATGTCACCCAACGCAAAAGGCGCGCTGCTCGCGCTGACCGCCTTCGGTATTTTCGCGACGCACGATGTGATCATCAAATATCTCGGGGCGAGCTACTCTCCGTTCCAGGTGATCTTCTTTTCGACGCTGATGTCGTTCCCGCTGGTCAGCTTCATGCTGATGCGCGACCCGCTGCCCGGTACGCTGCGCCCGGTTCACCCATGGTGGACCGCGATCCGGACCGCCGCGGCGATGATCAACGGGATGTGCGCGTTCTACGCCTTCTCTGTCCTGCCGCTTGCGCAGACCTATGCGATCCTCTTCGCCACACCGCTGCTGATCACGCTCCTGTCGATCCCGCTGCTGGGCGAACGCGTCGGCTGGCGCCGGGGACTTGCGGTCGGTGTCGGGCTTCTGGGCGTTCTCGTGGTGCTGCGGCCCGGGTCGACGCCGATGTCGCTCGGCCACCTCGCGGGGGTGGGATCGGCGATCTTCGGGGCGCTGGCCTCGATCATCGTGCGCAAGATCGGCAATGACGAACGCTCCGTCGTGCTGCTGCTTTACCCGATGGCGGCCAACTACATCGTCGTCGGGGCGCTGATGATCGCCGTCTACAAGCCCATGCCGATTCTCGATGTGGGCGCCGCGGCGCTGATCTCGGCCATGGGGTTCGTTGCGGGCCTCTTCCTGATCGCGGCCTACAAAAGCGGCGAGGCGACCATCGTCGCGCCCATGCAGTATTCGCAGATCCTTTGGGCGACGGCCTACGGCTACCTGCTGTTCGACGAGGGCGTCGACCGCTACACGGTCATCGGCGCCGGCATCATCATCGCGTCGGGCATCTACATCGTCCTGCGGGAAAGCGCGAAGAGCGGTTCCCAGACCCCGGTGCTGAGGACGAAGGCCCGCGGGTACGGGTCGTCGTTCCGCATATCTCCGTTCCTGCGCAGTTCGCGCAAACGGCCGGAACCGGCAATTCCGGGCGAGTGACGACGGTCGTGCAAAAGACCGCAAATGGTCTCTTGCCAAAGGCGCGCGGGCGATATATCCCGCGCTCCACGGTCGGAGCGTAGCTCAGCCTGGTAGAGCACTGTCTTCGGGAGGCAGGGGCCGGAGGTTCGAATCCTCTCGCTCCGACCAATACTTCAGGAAATACCGCGACGCGTAGGTCGCAGTGATTGCGTGCAGTTGGCACCGGCCCCGCTTTGACAGCGGCGCCGATGCCGAAGCGCGTTCATGTCCCCGATATATGCGGATTGAGATTGCCCCGACCGGGGCAGTTGCGCTCAGTCCGCAATGACGGCCATCACGGCGCTGCCGATTTCCTGCAGGGCGGCGTTGCGCGTGTCGAAATCCGCATCCGTGTCCGAGACGAAGATCGTGACGATCCATGGCGATGCGTCGTCCGGGATGACCACGGCGATGATGTTGCGCGTGTGGGTTCCGGCGCCGGACTTGTCGAAGATCTGCCAGCTTTCCGGTGCGTCCCTGCGCAGCAGGGCGCCGGTCACGCCGCCGTAGCTCATCCAGTCCGAAAGCTGATCGCGCGATTCCGCCGTCAGCACATCCCCGAGGAGGATCCGGCTCAGAGTCGCGCTCATGGCCGCCGGTGTCGTCGTGTCGCGCGGATCGCCGGGCGCAAAGGCGTTCAGCCCGGGCTCCAGCCGATCCAGGCGGCTGACCTCGTCGCCACTGTCCCGGAAGGCCTGCGTCACGGCCTCTGGTCCACCCAGACGACCGATCAGCAGGTTCGCGGCGGTGTTGTCGCTGATGTCGATTGTGGCCAGGCAAAGCTCGGCGAGGGTCATCGTCTGGCCGACCTTCTGTTCGCTGACCGGCGCATAGGAGACGATGTCCTCTGCCGTCACGGGCAGCGCTTCTGCTAGGGACAGCTCCCCGGCGTCGCGCCGGGCAAGCACGGCGCCGCACAGCGGGACCTTCACGGTGCTGTTCATCAGGAAGCGTTCGTCCTCGCGATGGGCCCACGTCAGACCTGATCCGGTGTCGACAAGCGACAGGCCGACGCGCGCGCCCAACCGTTCCTCGACCTGGGCAACGGTGTCCGACAGGGTTTCGAGAGGTGTCTGGGCAAGGGTGGCGGAGGCCAGAGACAGGCCGAGGGTAAGCCCTGCCGCGACGCGCGACAGGACGATGGCGGTGAACCGCATGATGGTGTCCTTTTCTGGGTAATGCGCCCCTAGGGCGCCGGGGCTGACATCAATTGATGTCATGGCACCGGTATATTTCGTCTTGCCGGTACCCCTCAAACGATAAATATTATGGCCTGCCATTAGCTGAGGTATTGCCGTGGATCGCCCTGACTTGCCGCTCAACGCTCTGCGCGTGTTCGAGGTCGCGATGCGGCAAGGCAGTTTCACCAAGGCCGCGATCGAGCTGCGCGTCACGCAGGCCGCGGTGAGTCACCAGATCGCGCGGCTCGAGGATCTGCTGGGTGCGACGCTGTTCCTGCGTACTTCGCAGGGGCTGGTGCCGACCGACGAGGGCTGCCTGCTGTTCCCGGTGCTCGAACACGGGTTCGATGCCATGGCACGCGTGCTCGACCGGCTGGGCAACCGGCGCGACATCGAGGTGCTGAAGGTGGGGGTGAACACGACCTTCGCGCTTGGCTGGCTGATGCCGCGGCTGGAGCAGTTCCGGCGCGCGTACCCCGAGATCGACCTGCGGATTTCGACCAACAACAACAGGGTGGAGATCCTGCGCGAAGGGCTCGACATGGCGATCCGCTTTGGCAACGGCGGCTGGACGGGTCACGATGCGATCCCGCTGATGGATGCGCCGCTGACGCCCCTATGCGCGCCGTCTCTGGTTTCACGCCTGCTACATCCGACCGACCTCGGACAGGTGACACTCTTGCGCAGTTACCGCAGCGCGGAGTGGCCCGGATGGTTCGAGGCGGCGGGCACGCCCTGTCCTCCGGTCACCGGGCCGGTTTTCGACAGCTCCGTGGCGCTGGCCGAGCTTGCCGCGTCGGGCGCCGGCGCCGCGCTGCTGCCGGTGACGATGTTCGAAAGCCACATCGCGCAGGGCCGCCTGGCGCAGCCGTTCGGGGTGACCGTTTCGGCAGGGCGCTATTTCCTGGCGTGGCCGTCCGACAGGCGCGTGTCACCTGCCATGCGCGTCTTTTCGAACTGGCTGTCGGGAAAGGGGGCGTCGTAGATGGCCGGACCGGGGTGCGAAGCGGAGCCACGGTCATGGGGAACGCCGCATGACCTGAAACATACACCTGTATCCGGCTGTCGATGCCCTTTGCAGGCGTGGAAACCGCAAAGGAAAAGCCGCCGGACGTTTTTGCGTCCGGCGGCTTTGTAGGATGCCGTGCCCGAGGTAATTAAGCCCGGCACCCGATTCCGGGGCTATCAGCTTGCGAGCATCTCGTCGACGATGCGACGGGCGTCGTCCTTCGACTTTCCGTACTTCTGCTGAAGCTGGCCTTCGAGTTGCTCGCGGTCGCCGCGTGCCTGCTCGAGTTCGTCGTCGGTGATCTCGCCGTACTTCTCGCGGATCATGCCCTTGATTTCAGTCCATTTGCCTTCGATACGATCGCGATCCATGTTCGCCTCCTGATCGTTGAAATTCTTCGGTGAAGACGCCAGAGTTAGTCGTTCTCGGCGACTTCGTCTTCCGGCGGGTTCACTTCCACCTTCGGAACGGTGACCGTGACTTCTTCTTCGGTCACGTCGACATCGCCGACTTCGGCGTCGAATTCGGGCATCTGACCACCTTCCACGGAAACTTCAGGCAGCTTTGCTTCCTGGGTCTGGTCGACGTCGATCATGTAGATGCCGAAGGCGATTGCGATGACAGCAACGACTGCGGCAAGAATTGCTCCGGTACGCATGATTTTTCTCCTTAGATATCAGAAAGATGCTTCTTTCTATGTTCTGAGGAGAGAACTCGGCTGCGACCTGAAAGGTTCCCGCAAAGTCGATGCGTCGGAGTTTTTTCGCCACGTCACGATCCGAAGGCCACGGGCAATGCGACACAGTCAGCGCATGTTGGGGATGCGTTGGGGTTCGCCTCGTGCGGGACCGATGGTATCCGCCTTGACCGCGCCGCGCTGGCCCATGGGCCGGTCGGGCCCGACGGTGGTGTCGTGGCGGGTCTGCGCCTCCAGCTCAGCGTCGACCGCGGCGCCCAGCAGGACGATATAGGCAGACAGCCAGAGCCAGGTCAGCAGCACGATGACACCGCCGAGCGCGCCGAAGGTCTCGTTGTAGGCACCGAACGAGGCGACGTAGCGGCTGAACCCGATGCTGCCGATCACCCAAAGCGCGCAGGCCAGAAGGGCGCCCGGTGTCAGCCAGCGCCAGCGTGCGTAGCGGCGCGACGGGCCGACGCGGAACACGAAGGCGATCCCGAAGGCACCCACGATGAACAGCACGGGCCAGCGCAGGTAGAGGATGACGTCCGTGACCCAGGTCCGGTCCGATATGAAGGCCGCGGCGGCGGGCAGGGCCGCGACGATGCCGATGGCGACCACCAGCCAGACGATCAGCCCGAGCGTGAGCGCGACGTTCAGGGCCCGCAGCTTGAAGAACCCGCGCCGTTCCTTTTCGCCATAGATGACGTTCAGCCCGATGATGAAGTTCTGCGTCGCCCGCGAGGCGGAAAAGAGCGCAAGGCCGATGGAAAAGAGGACCGCCCAACCCAGGCTGCTGCTGCTGGCGGTGACGACCTCGCGCAACTGGCCGAGCATTATTTCTTCGGCGGCCGAGGGCACGACATCCGCAAGGGCGTCGGAAGTATCGACCATGAAACTGGGGTCGGTGAACAGCCCGGCGAGGGCGACCGCCGCGGTGATGCCCGGGAAAAGCGAAAGGAGTGCGTAGAAGGCGATGCCCGCAGCCAGAAGGCCGAGGTTGTCGTCGTTCTGTACCCGCCAGACGCGGACGCCTACATCAAGAAGACCCCTGAGGGGAATCTGACTCGGTCGGCGTGCCGATCGGCCTCGGTTCATGTGGCTCTCCGCGCGTTGGATTTTCCTGCAACCCGTTTAAGGATAGGGCAAAAGAACCCGAACGCGAGTCGAACAGTCACACTATGTTCTCGGTGACACCCGGAAGCTGCCATTCGAGCTCTTTTTCGTTGTCCGCGTCGTATGGGACAAGGAAACCGGTGCGATGTTCGGGCATGCGGACAGCGTTGCGGGCAATCTCGGCCCGCCACCAGTCCTGCAGGGTCTCGGGGGCACGCGCCTCGTCGGGCAGGTCGCACCACCACCAGTGGTCGATCAGCTTGCGGCGCAGCATGGCGACACGATCCGGCAGCGTGGTTTCCACCGCGACCTCGGTGTCCCAGCGCATGGACCGGCCGTTGAGGTTGGCGGAGCCGACGATGCCGTAATCGTCATCGCGTACGAGAACCTTGTTGTGCACATGGATCAGCGGCGACCCGGCAAGCGTGTCGCGCTCTTCCCGGTCGGCCATGACCGGGCGGACGGGAACGGCGAAGGTGATGCGCTTGCCGAAGGCTTCGACCAGTTCCTTGACCGCCTGCCGTTGCAGGGCCATGCCAAACCGCGCATCGAGCCCGTCGTGATCGTCGAATGCAACCTCCTCCGGCAATCCGGGCAGGACAACGACAGAGGTCAGGTCCTTGTTCTGCACGGCAGCGGCGGCGAGCGCATCGGATATGACGCCCGAACGCAGGAACTGCGTTTCGAGATAGACGAGGTGCCGGGCGTTGCGGAAGGCGGCAAGATGCGCCTCCTCGATCTCCGACAGCACGGTGCGCGGCGACAGGAAGGGCATCTGGAACCGGCGGGGCGCCGACATGGTGCGTTTCAGCAGCGGCAGGTGAGAGGGCTCGGCCTTGCCGGCGCAGACGTCCTCGAACTCCATCAGGTGTTGCCGGGCCTCGGCGGCTTCGGGGCCGCGGAGCACCAGTTGCACGTCCGACCAGGTCTGCGAGGCATCCTGATCGTGTTCGAGTGAATCGTAGCGCCGCTCGTTCAGGTCGAGGCCCCCGACATAGAGCACCTCGCCGTCGATCACCGCCAGTTTCTGGTGGTGCGAAACGGTGTGCATCTCGGGCAGGCTGCCCTTGTCTAGGCCCACGGCCTGACGCCGGCGGCGTATGCCCCGGATCTGTTTCAGTGCCCGCAGGCGGTGGGGCAGAACGGCAGGCAGGAAGGCCAGCCAAGGGATCAGCCCCGGCTGGGCGGGATGCAGCGCGGCGCGAACGGTGACCCGTCCCATCGGCGCATCGGCGATCTCCTCCAGCGCCTTGCCCTGACGGACGGTGCGCCATGCCAGTTCGTGCAGGGGCGTTGCCATGTCCGCGTCGAAGTCGCTGATGACCAGCCGCAGCGACACGCCCCTGCGCACGGCGTGCGCGAGGAGGTCGAACCAGTCGTCGCCGATCTCGCGCGCCTCCGGGCTGCGCAGCTTGGTGCACATGTCGAAGATCCTGAAGCCCGCGACGATGTCCGTCTTGGCCGCAAGAACAGCGCGTTCGAAAACGGGCCACGCCTCGTCCGCCGTGACGAGGACGTTGAAGTCCGGCGTGGATTCAGGCTGCATCGCCGGCTCGTTTTTGCGGAGTGAAGTCGCGCCGGATGAAGGTGATGTGCATCCCGAAATGACCCGGTTTCTGGATCTTGTCGAGTTCGCCGTTCAGTTGGCGGATGAAGGCCGTCATCAGACGGTTGCCGAGACCGTCGTTCTGTTCCTCGGCGATGATGTCCGGATCGGTGTCTTCGGGGACGGAGTTTTCGATCTTCAGGCGGACCTTGCCGTCCGTTTCGGTGAGGGAGATCAGGATCTCCTTGTTCCCGTCAGTGCTGGTGCCGACGTATTTGTACGCGTTGGTCAGTGCCTCGGTCACCAGCATGGAGAGCGGCACCGCCTGGTCGGGGAACAGTGGGAAGTTCTCGATCTCGACGCGCAGGTCGATCTGGCCGTCCTGCGACAGGGACGAGACGTCCTCCACGACCGTGCGGATCAGGTCGCCGGAGTCGACGGTGGTCATGTCGGGGGTGGTGTAAAGCGTGCGGTGCAGCATCGCGAGCCCGCGCACACGCCGCTGCAGCCCGGCCAGCATGTGCCGTGCCTCGGCAGAGCGCGCGCTGCGCGACTGCATGTTCATGATCGAGGCGATGAGCTGAAGATTGTTCTTCACCCTGTGGTGCACCTCTTTCAACAGGACTTCCTTGTCCCGTAGATCGCGTTCCTGCCTCAGTTCGGCTTCCGAGATAATCAATGCCATGCGGTTAAACGCACGTTGGGCCTCTTCGAGTTCCTCCGGAGGGTTCGCCAATTCCAAATAACTGTCGCGCCGCTCGCCGAGCGCGAACTTGCGCATGGCCGAACGGAGCTGCCGGATGTGGCGGACGACCATGCGTTGCAGGCCGTAGAACGCAACGATGATGCCGGTCACCCACATCAGGGCAGGGAAGATGATTGCGGTCAGCGCACGCGGCCCGTTGCCGGTGGCCTCTGCCACCGAAACGGGCCAGCTTCCCACAAGGACGAGCGTGTCGTCGATCATCGGCGCCACGGCAAAGAACCGTTCTTCGCCGCTGCCGGAAGGGGCGCGGAACGCAAGGCCGACCCGGTCGTGAAGACCGCTCAGGGGGATGTCGCGAGGCAGGAACCCGGGCGCTGCATCTACACCGCTGGTCGAGGAAATGACGTCGCCGTCGAGGTTGATCGAGGCGAGTTTCAGTTCCTGGTTGGGCAGGGTGTTCTCCATCAGCGCGTTGGCGACGGAGTGCGGGATGGAGATGGTCAGCCAGCCGAGTTCAATCTCGCCTTCCATGACCGGATGCGAGGCAAGGACCACCGATTGCTTCGTGACGGCGCCCGAGCGGCGCATCCGCACGGCCGGACCGCTGAGACCTTCGAGCGTCGAGGTGCCGGAAAAATCGCGCACCTCGCCGCTGGAGCTGCAGTCCATGAGGCCCGACTTCTGAACGTAGGCGGCAAAGATATAGAGCGGCTGGGAGTCGATAAAGTCGGCGAGGATACGCTGGCATTCCCGGGAATCGACAAGCGGCACCGCAGAGGCAAGGCCCTGCGCTGCACCCAGCGCCTGCTGGATCAGTTCGCGTTCTCCGGTGGCTGCGGCCACGGTCTCGGACAGGAGAGCGGCGCGGGTCAGTGCCTGCGCTTCTTCCACCACGACATGCGTTTGATATACAGAGATGAGCCCCAGCGGCAGCATGGCCAGGGACATCAGAAACGCTATGCGCGCGCCGAGGCTCCTCGACCATGCCTTGAACATGCCCAAAAGCAGCTCCTTGCGTTGCTTTTCAAACCGCGTGGGGTTGCGACGAAACGATCCCCGTCGTGACGCTGTCTGTCAGCTCCAGATTTTCTTCGTCACCAAGCCCCATGAGCTCGGCCAGTCTTGCACGCGCCCTGTTGACCCGGCTCTTGACCGTGCCGACAGCGACGCCACAGGTCTCGGCAGCCTCCTCGTAGGAAAAACCTTCCGCGCCGACAAGGACAAGAGCTTCTCTTTGTTCGTCGGACAGAAGGGCGAAGGCAGTATTGAAGTCGCGCATCTGCAGGCGACCGTCGTGATCCGGCTTCTGGGCCAGATTTGCGGCGAACACGCCATCCGGGTCGCTGACCTCGCGGCGCGCCTTGCGATGGTGGGAATAGTACGTGTTCCGCAAAATGGTGAAGAGCCAGGCACGCAGGTTTGTGCCACGCTCGAATGTCTCGATCTTGCTCCACGCCTTTACGAGTGAGTCCTGCACCATGTCATCGGCAAGAGCCGAGTTTCCGGTAAGACTCATCGCGAAGGCGCGCATAGCTCCGAGATGCTCGACAAGCTCGTCGCGGGGGTCACGACTGGGCATTGTCACCTCTTTTTCCAGCGGGCGTGTCGGAAGACTCCGCCGCACGGAGCTTCGCAAGGAGGTCGGTGAACCGATCGGGCACCTCTTCCTTGGTCATATCTCCGTATGCCCGCTTCAGGTTTTCATCAATTTCTCGCTGCACTCTTGAAGTTTTCCGTTCCTGATTCATGTCGGCGTGCGTACACAGTTTTTTTGTCGATGGCAGGAACGTAACCCGGTTTGCGGCGTTTGGTTCCCAGGATGACGAAAAAAAATGGATGGAATATCGGACGATGACCACTTCGCAACCTTCGGACCTGACGAGTGTGATCGGCAGCAACCTTCCCTACCTGCGCCGCTACGCCCGGGCGCTGACCGGTTCTCAGGAACAGGGGGACAATTACGCGGCTGCCACTCTTGAGGCGATCCTGAGCGACTTCGATGGCTTTGACCGTTCGATCTCGCCGAAGGTGGCGCTGTTCAAGGTGTTCCAGACGATCTGGAACAGCACAGGCGGCGCGCTGTCCGACGGAGATTCCGGCCTTGCCGCGAAGGCGCAGAAGCACCTGTCGCGGCTGACACGCGACACGCGCGAGGCCCTGCTGCTGCACACCATCGAGGAAATGGACTTCGTTGAGGTCGGTGAGGTTCTCAACACCTCGCCGGAAGAGGCCAAGGAACTTGTCGACATCGCCTACACCGAGATGGCGAAGTCGGTTTCCGGCAAGATCATGATCATCGAGGACGAGGCGATCATCGCCATGGACCTCGAAAGCATCGTGGGCGACATGGGCCACCAGGTCACCGGCATCGCCAAGACCGAGACCGAAGCCCTCAAGCTGTTCGGCGAAGAGCAGCCGGACCTGATCCTGTCGGATATCCAGCTGGCCGACCTGTCCAGCGGCATCGACGCGGTCAACAAGATCCTTGGCGAGAACGCCTCGATCCCGGTGATCTTCATCACCGCATTCCCGGAGCGTCTGTTGACCGGCGAAAGCCCGGAGCCCGCGTTCCTGATCGCGAAACCCTACACGGAAGAACAGGTCCGCTCGGCGGTGAGCCAGGCGATGTTCTTCTCGTCGACGGAAACGCTGCGGGTCTAAACGGCCTGCCGGACAGGCACGGTCATGGGCCGTGCCTGTCGCGCAAACATCCTTCAGAATTCCAGCCGTTCGAGCGGCAGGGTCATCCTGTGCGTGAACTTGTCGTCGGCCACCTCGGTCGTGAGCGTGCCGTTCAACTGCCCTTCGATCGAGATTTTCAGCAATTGCGACCCGAACCCGCCGCCGCCAAGCGCGGCCTCGGTCCAGACGTGGCCGGTTTCCAGCCAGTCAAGCACCAGGTTCTTGTCGTCCGCAAGCCAGCGCAGATCCAGACGCCCGTCGTCCACGGACAGCGCGCCGTACTTCGCCGCATTGGTCGCAAGCTCATGCACCGCGAGCGTGACGTAGGTGACAGCCTTCGGGCCGATGGTGGTCGCATCGCCGGTGAGGGTAATTCGCGCCTCGGAGGTATGGGGTGCCAGGACCTTTGACAGCAGCTCACCGAAATTCGCGCGCTCCCCGTCGCCGGTTTTCGTGGCCTCGACCACGGGCACGATCATGTCATGCGCCACGCTCAGGGCGTCGACGCGGGCGATGATGCTGTCTGCCAGTTCGCGCGGCGTGTTCCAGCGCCGCCGTTCCAGCCGCACCATGCTCGACACCAGAGAGAACAGGTTCTTGATGCGGTGGCTCATTTCCTGCAGCAGGATCTCGCGTTCATGCGCGCCCTGACGAAGCGTGAGTTCCGCCTCTAGCATCGCGACCAGGTCTTCGAGAGCGGCGAGGTCCTCGGCGGTCCATTCGCGCGGCACGGTGTCGATGACGCAGAACGATCCCAGAACTTCGCCCGAGGGCGCATGCACCGGCACCCCGAGGTAGGCGACCACGCCCAGATCCTCGACCGCCGCGTTATGGGAGAGAATGGGATCCTCGCGGCTGTCGCGCACGACCAGCGGTTGGTCGGAGGTCACGACGTACTGGCAGAACGAATGGGTCAGTGGCGTGCCGCGTTCTTCGGCGAAAGGGCCGCTGAGGCCGCATTGCGCCTTGAAGAACTGGCGTTCGCTGTCGACGTAGGACACGAGGCTGACCGGGGCCTTCAGGATGCGGCTGGCCAGGCGTACGCAGCGCTCGTGCGCCTCGTCGGTATCCGGGGACATGACATCGGTCATCGCCAGCGCATCCAGCCGCCGCGAATCGGAGAGCCGGTCAGAGTGGGTCGACGCGTTCGTCGAGACGGCACTGGAAACGTCGGAATTTACTTTGGTGTCCATTCGGTGGCGCGACCTTCGGGCAGAAAATACATCGGACCCCTCTAACAAATTTCCGACCATGCACAAATCGGTTTGGAGCGGCATGAGGGGTGCAAAGGGATACAGGCGGAGGTTTGCTTGCGCTTGAGGCTGCGCAATTGCTGGAAAACGATATATGATGCGCGCGATAAAAGAAACCAGCCCGGGACGTGCCCGGGCTGGTTGTTGTCATTAATAAATTCAATGCTCTGTTACGGCGTGCGGCCGCGAAGCGCCCGGGCGACCATTGCCACCACGAACAGGATCAGGAAGATGACGAAAAGGACCTGTGCGATCCCGGCGGACGCCGATGCGATGCCACCGAAACCAAAGACGCCGGCGATGATCGCAACAACAAAAAAGAGCAGAGCCCAGTACAGCATTTTGATACTCCTTTGATGTGCTTGGTTCTGCCTATCAAACCCCTGTCAACCGGGAAGGTTCCGCAAATAGAGTCAGGAACCTTCCATCGTTCTGCACGTTTGTACGGCGAAAGGAGCTTCAACCATGGCTAATACAGCACCGCATACTGTTTCGTCCGATCTCCCGAACGGCTCGGCCAAGGAGAAGGAATTCGACAAGGCCCAGCAGCACGCAAAGGACGCAGCGCGTCACGCACGTGCTTCGGTCGAGGAAGCCTATGCAGAGGCACGCGACACCGCGTCCGACGCATATGATCGCGCCCGCGCCGAGGGCCGCCACGCCTACGAGACCGCGCAGGAGCGTGGCCGTCAGGCTGTTGCCGAGGGCCGCCTCGCACTTGCCGAGCGCCACGGTCAGATCGAAGCCTACGTCCGCAGCAACCCCACCACCGCCCTTCTGGGTGCGGCCGGTGTCGGCCTTGTGCTGGGCATGATCCTCAAGTCGCGTCGCTGACGCAACTTGCGCAGCGGGCACGCCGAAACGTGCCCGCCGCAACCTTATCTTCCATATCAATAAGAGAATTTCAGGGGACACGATGTCATCACGGCCAAAACAGCTTCGTCCGCGGGCAGCGCCCGGCAGATCTGCCGGTGCAACGCACTTGCCCGGACGCAGGTATGAACCCGGGCTGTCGGACATCCGGACCCGCGTTTCCAATCATCCGGCATTGAATGCCGCGCAGGGTGCCTGCCAGATCACGCCCCAGGCCTCGACACGAATGACCGGAGCTGTTCAATGAGCGAACGGGAAACCGGAATTGGCCAGATCCCGTCCTACATTTCTGCGGCGCTGCACGAAATACGCGCCCTGATCCATGTGGAAGCGCAACTCGCGAAGGCGGAAATCAGTCACAACGTCAGCAAAATGGGATCAGGGATCGGCTTCCTTGTGGTGGCCGCGATCCTTGCTCTTGTCGCATTCATGACCCTTGCGGCGGCGGCGACCATCGCGCTCTACGAGGCGGGCGTTCCGCTGCTGTGGTCCGTGCTGGCCGTGGGCCTCGTGCTGCTGATCCTCGCCGTCATCGTCGGGCTTGTCGGCAAGCGGCGGGTCAACCCCGGCTCCATCGTGCCGACGCGCACACTCAACAACATCCGCGCCGATCTCGACGCGGCAGGGGAGTTCCGCAATGCGCCGACGGATTGAAGAGCTGGAACGGGAGGCCGCGCAGCACCGCGCCAACCTCGCCGACGCGATGAACGGTCTTCGTGAATCCGCCAAACTGCCGAGCCTGACCGGTCCCGACGGCATCCTGACCTCTGACGAGGGCGCAGGTGCCGCGGCCGGCGCGCTGGAGACGGCGAAGCGTCATCCGTGGGCCGCCGCGCTGATCGGTGCGGGGCTGGCCTATACGCTGATGCCCAGCGGCAAGGACAAGGGCAAGGATGAGGACGATATCCCCGGCGGTGTCAGCGCCGAGTATCTGCGCCTTTCTCTATACGACGGGCTCGACCACCTCGACCCGCAGGCGCGCCGTCGCGTCGTCGCCAAGCGGCTGGACGCCATCGCCCTCCAAGAAGAGATCGAAGCGTCCCGCCCGAAGCCGAGCACGGCCCGCAAACTGGCAGGGTTCCCGAAGCATCATCCGCTGGTCTCTGCCGTGGCGGTTGCCGGCCTCAGCGCCGCGCTGAGCTATTTCATGTCCGGTCAGGAGCACGAGGGCGAAGAAGACCCCGACGTGCCCGAAGACATGCCTGCACGGGTGGACGAGCCCAATGTGGCCGAAGCCGTAGCACCGGACGAAAACCGGTTCCCCCGTGACCCGGCACCCCATCATCCCTCACCCCCGGAGCGCATTTGAACATGGAAACCACCTGGTCCTACACGCAGACCAAGGTGGTCGTCACCGCTCTGGCGATCATGGCAACTGTGGCACTCATCGCCGGTCTCAGGCTGGCGAGCGACTTCGCCGCACCCGTGGCCCTTGGCCTGGTGGTGGGCGTCGTGCTTGCCCCGGTCGTCAACCGGCTCAGCCGCTTCGGAGTGCCGCGCTCGCTCAGCGCGGCGCTGGCGCTGGTCATCGCGGTCGTGCTTCTTGTCCTGCTGATCTCGGCGCTCGGTCCCGTCCTGTCGGGGCTGGCCGAGCAGATGCCGAAGATCCAGCGCGAGATCCGCGAATGGATGGACGAAGCGATCCGCCTTGTGCGCGGCGTCGACAGCATCGGCCGCGAGATCGAGGAAACCCTGTCCGAAGGCGGCGAGGAAGCGGTCAAGCAGGCCATGCCCAGCCTAGTGGATGCACTGTGGATGGCGCCCAACTTTGCCGCGCAGTCGCTGATCTTCCTCGGCACGCTGTTCTTCTTCGTGCTGACCGGAGAGGACATTTACAATGTCTTTCCCCGGCAGGCGGGCAAGCTGAAGCAGGCCGACAAGGCCGTGTCGCACTATTTCATCACGGTGACGGCGATCAACGCCGGTCTCGGGCTGGCGGTGTTCGGTGCGATGATGCTGATCGGACTTCCGAACGCGATGCTTTGGGGCGGCGCGGCGTTCCTCCTGAACTTCGTGCTCTACCTCGGACCCATCGTGCTGCTGGCCTCGCTGCTGGTCGCGGGCGTCATGAACTTTTCCGGCGCCTCGATCCTGCTGCCGCCCCTGGCCTACCTGGGCCTGAACATGATCGAAGCGCAGTTTGTCACGCCTTCCCTGGTCGGCCAGCAACTGCGGCTCAACCCGCTTGTCGTGTTCCTGTCGATCCTCTTCGGGCTGTGGCTCTGGGGTCCGATCGGCGGCATCGTATCGCTGCCGTTGCTGGTGTGGACCGTCACGCTGATGGGCAAGATGTCCTTCACGTCGGCGGAGTCGAAGATGTTCAGAAGCGCCTGACAAGCAATCTTCGGGGAACCATGTTCAAGGGGCGCGCGTTGCCCTTCTGAAATCACGCTTACCCAGCGAAAAAACTCCGAGGGACGATGACCGACAGCTACGCCAGCCTGCCGCACCGCACGACACGTGACGGTGACGAACGCAAGACGGGCGTCGAAGTCGAGTTCTCCGGCCTGGGCGAAGTGCAGACCGGCGAGATCGTTGCCGAATTCCTCGGCGGCACGGCCACCGCACCGCACTCCCACGAACTGACCGTCGAAGGCACCGAACTGGGCGACATCCGTGTCGAACTGGACATTTCGCTGCGCAAGAAGGACATCCCTCTGCTGGAGCGAGGCCTGAATATGGCAAAGGCCGTGGTCCCTGTCGAGATCATCACCGAACCGCTGACCCGCAAGGAAGTCATCCGCCTCGGCGCGCTTCTGGACGAGCTGCGCCATCGCGGCGCGAGAGGGTCCCGGGCGGGCGTGCTGCTGGGTTTCGGCGTGCACCTCAACCCGGAGATCGTGGGCGCGGACGATCCGCAGACCCTGAACACCATCACCGCTTTCGGGCTGCTGGAACCGTGGCTGCGCCGGGCGGAAGACCTGGACATGACGCGCCGGCTGATGCCTTTCATCGAGACATGGCCGCATGCCTTCGTTACGCAACTGGTGAAGGACCAGCCATCGACGCTGAGGGACCTGATGTCCGTCGCGGCGCGGCATATCTCGTCGCGCAACCACGGGCTCGACCTGATGCCGCTTTTCGCGCACCACGACCGTGCGCTGTTTGACCGCATCTTTCCTGCGCAAAGCAAGCTGTCGGCGCGTCCGACGTTCCACTTCCGCCTGCCGGATTGCCGGATCGACGAAGAGGGGTGGTCGCTGGCGCGGCCGTGGAACCTCTGGGCGCGGGTGGAGCATGTCGCCAATGACGCGCACATGCTGGATACCCTTCGGACGGCGTGGCTCGAGCATAACCATTACCTTCCGGGTGCGGAGGGCCGCTGGGCCGAACGCGTCTCGAAACTGTTCCAGAGCAACGACGTATCAGAGCCGGAGGCGGTGCAATGAGCCGCCCCCTGATCGGTGTGACCACGTCTTCGCGTTCGGGATGGCGGATCTATCCGCTGGTGAACCTGAACCTTTGGCTTGCCGGTGCGCGCGGCGTGCGCTGGGGCGCGGGCCGGCCTTCGGACCTGGCCGCGGTGGATGGCGTCATCATCGGTGGCGGCGACGACATCGCGCCGGAACTCTACGGCGGGAAGATCGGCGTCTCGGCCCGGCTGGACCGTGAACGCGACCGCTTTGAAGCTGCCATTGCCGCGCAGGCCATGCAGGACAACATCCCCGTCCTCGGCATCTGCCGCGGGGCGCAGATGCTGAACGTCGCGCTTGGCGGCACGCTGGATCAAAACGCGTGGGAGACCTTCAGCGACTCCCCGATGATCAAGACGATCCTGCCCAAGCGGGAGGTCTGCGTCGTGGCCGAGACCCAGCTCGCCCGCTACGTCGGTGAACAGCCGATGAAGGTGAACGCCCTGCACACGCAGGCCGTCGACAAGCTGGGGGAGGGGCTGCGCGTCAGTGCCCGCGACACCGCCGGCATGGTGCAGGCCATCGAACGGGGGAGCGATCCCTTTGCGCTGGGTATTCAGTGGCACCCCGAGCATCTGTTTTACGCACACAGACAACGCGCGATCTTCCGCGCACTCGTTTCCGCCGCCCGGGCTTATTCCGAGCGGCGCAGCCAGACCCACGCCGTCCTGAACGAAGCCGCCTGACATTGGCGTGATGGGGTCAAGAAGGGCCGGGACAGGACGCCCGGCCCTTTCCTTTTTTCCGGCAATGACCTGCGGGTCAGGTGCCGCCGACGGTTGTAATCCGCGAAGCGCACCACAGGTCTGCATGGATCGGGGCGGGGCCGGACGCAGTTGCGCCAAAGGCCATGGAAATTCCGCCCGAATCCTGTATACAGGCCGCTTGTTATCCGAAGGACGCCTATCATGTCTGACGCACCCATCACCCAGGATCTCGTGACGATCCCGCGCAAGCTGCCGGAAGGCGGCAAGATCAACCTGGTCGGTCTGACCCGGGCCGGGCTGCGTGATGCGCTTCTGGCCATGGGCACGCCCGAGAAACAGGCCAAGATGCGGGTCAATCAGGTCTGGCAATGGGTGTACTTCTGGGGCGTCCGCGACTTCGAGTCGATGACCAACCTTGCCAAGGACTACCGCGCGAAACTGGCCGCCACCTTCGAGATTTCCCTGCCGGAGATCGTGTCGAAGCAGGTCTCGGCCGACGGCACGCGCAAGTACCTTGTCCGCATCGCGGGCGGCCACGAGGTCGAGACGGTCTACATCCCCGAGGAAGATCGCGGCACGCTCTGCGTTTCCTCGCAGGTGGGTTGCACCCTGACTTGTTCGTTCTGCCACACCGGCACGCAAAAGCTGGTCCGCAACCTGACCGCCGGGGAAATCGTCGGTCAGATCATGCTGGTGCGCGACGACCTTGGCGAATGGCCCGAGCCGGGCACCGGCACGGGCGATCAGGGGCCGCGCCTTCTGTCCAACATCGTGCTGATGGGCATGGGCGAGCCGCTCTACAACTTCGACAACGTGCGCGACGCGATGAAGATCGCGATGGACCACGAAGGTCTGTCCATGTCGCGCCGCCGGATCACGCTGTCGACCTCCGGCGTGGTGCCGGAGATCGCGAAGTGCGCCGAAGAGATCGGCTGCCTGATGGCGGTGTCCTTCCACGCCACGACCGACGAGGTCCGCGACAAGCTGGTGCCGATCAACAAGCGCTGGAACATCGCGACGCTTCTGGACGCGCTGCGGGAATATCCGAGGCTGTCGAACTCCGAACGGATCACGTTCGAATACGTGATGCTGAAAGACGTGAACGACAGCGACGAGGACGCGCGGCGGCTGGTCAAGCTGATCGCGGGCATCCCGGCCAAGATCAACCTGATCCCGTTCAACGAATGGCCCGGCTCCCCCTACGAGCGGTCCGACTGGTCGCGGATCGAACGCTTCGCCGACATCGTGCACAAGGCCGGGTATGCCTCGCCCATCCGCACGCCGCGCGGAGAGGACATCATGGCCGCCTGCGGGCAGCTCAAGTCCACCACCGAACGCGCCCGGAAATCCCGCAAGGAGATCGAGGCAGAGGTCCGTTCGGGCTGAAATCGGGCGTGATCGGGGGAAGGTGACGAGAGGGTATTGACCCTCCCCTGACTGGAACCCTTATGTGACCGGTCAGGAGGGTGAGACCCATGACCGATTTGCGATTCGAAGTCACGAAACTCAACTGCGGCGGCTGCGCCGGGCGCGCCGAACGTGCCCTTGCGGGTGCGGAAGGCGTGGACAGCGCCTCCGTCAACCTTGCGAACAAGACGGCGCAGGTCAGCGGCAGTGCCGGGGCCGCCACGTTGCAGGCGGCGCTGAAGGCGGCGGGTTATCCGGCTGCCGAGAGCCACACGCGCCTTGCCATCGACGGCATGTCCTGCGCCTCCTGCGCCGCGCGCGTCGAAAAGGCGCTGGCCGGTCAGCCGGGCGTGCTGCGTGCCTCCGTGAACCTTGCCACCGAAACCGCCGAGGTCGTGAGCCTGTCCGGGTCCACCGATGCGCCCTCGCTGGCAAAAGTCGTGACGGAGGCCGGCTACCCGGCAAAGCCCCTGCAGGATGCGGAAGCGACCGAAGACCGCCAGCAGGTCGAGCAGGCGCGGTTGAAGCGCGATCTGATCCTCGCCGCTCTGCTCACCCTGCCGGTGTTCATTGGCGAGATGGGGGGACACCTGTTCCCGCCGTTCCATCATTGGCTGACCATGACGCTGGGCCAGACGACGTGGTGGACGATCCAGTTCCTGCTGACCACCGCTGTCCTGATCGGGCCGGGACGAAGGTTCTATCGCATCGGCCTGCCGCTTTTGATGAAGGGCGCGCCGGACATGAACACGCTTGTCGCGCTCGGGACGCTGGCGGCCTGGGTCTATTCGACGGTCGCGCTTCTGGCGCCGGGGCTGCTGCCGGACACCGCGCGCGCCGTCTATTTCGAGGCCGCCGCCGTCATCGTCACGCTGATCCTGCTGGGCCGTTTCCTCGAGGCGCGCGCCAAGGGCCGGACCGGCGCTGCCATCCGCCATCTCGTCGGCCTGCGGCCCGCGACGGCCATGGTCGACCGCGACGGCACGATGACCGAGACCGCAATCGAAGAGATCCAGAAGGGCGACACGCTGCTTGTCCGCCCCGGCGAACGCATTGCCGTGGACGGGGTTGTCCTGACGGGGCGGTCCTTCGTCGATGAATCCATGCTGACCGGCGAACCCGCCCCGGTGGAAAAGGCCGAAGGTACGGTTGTGACCGGCGGTACTGTGAACGGCAACGGCACGCTGCGCTACCGGGCAGAGGCCGTCGGCAAGGACACCGTCCTGTCCCGCATCGTCGCGCTGGTCGAAGAGGCGCAGGGCGCCAAGCTGCCCATCCAGGCGCTGGCGGACAAGGTCGTGCTGTGGTTCGTGCCCGCGGTTCTGGTGCTTGCCGCGCTGACGACGCTGACCTGGCTGGTGTTCGGTCCGGGCCTGACCTTCGCGCTGGTCGCGGGCGTGTCCGTCCTCATCATCGCCTGCCCCTGCGCCATGGGGCTGGCGACGCCCGTCTCGATCATGGTCGGCACCGGCCGCGCGGCCGAACTGGGTGTGCTCTTCCGCAAGGGCGACGCGCTGCAGCGGCTCGACACGGTGAACCTGGTGGCTTTCGACAAGACCGGCACGCTGACCGAAGGCCGCCCCGAGCTGAGCCACGCCTCGGCTGCGCCCGGCTTTGACGCCGATGAGGTGCTGCGTCTCGCCGCCTCGGCAGAGCAGGGGTCCGAGCATCCCATCGCACAGGCCCTGATGCGCGCCGCGCCGGATGCGCCGCAGCCCGAGGACGTGACCGCGCTCCCGGGACAGGGGCTAGAGGCGGTGGTGGACGGACGCGCGATCCTCGTCGGTGCCCCGCGCCTCATGGCGGCGCGCGGGATCGACACGACCGCGGTTGCCGACGCGCTCGACCGGACGGCGCAGGCGGCAGAGACCCCGGTGCTTGTCGCGGTCGACGGACAGATCGCCGCCGTCTTCGGCGTGGCTGACCGGCTGAAACCCGACGCCCGCGCCGCCGTTGCCGCGCTGAGGGCGGAAGGGCTGGAGGTCGCGCTGATCTCGGGCGATGCCCGTCCTGTGGCAGAGGCCATCGCGCGCGACCTCGGCATCGCACATGTCACTGCGGAGGTCCTGCCGGAGGGCAAGCTGGACGCGCTGCGCGACCTGCAACAGCGGTTCGGCGAGGTGGCCTTTGTCGGCGACGGCATCAACGACGCCCCGGCGCTCGCCGCGGCAGAGGTCGGTCTGGCCATCGGCACCGGCACGGATGTCGCCATCGAGAGCGCCGATGTGGTCATGGCCTCGGGCCGGGTGTCCGGCGTCGTCACCGCGCACCACGTCAGCCGCCGTGTCATGCGCAACATCCGCCAGAACCTTTTCTGGGCCTTCGGGTACAACGTCGTGCTGATCCCGGTCGCTGCAGGTGTGTTCTATCCGCTGACCGGGCTGATGCTGTCACCGATGCTGGCTGCGGGGGCGATGGCGCTGTCGTCGGTGTTCGTCCTGACGAACGCCCTGAGGTTGCGCGGGTTGGGGACAGGTATTTCGGCTATGGACCGGACCAGCGCGGCCGGCCAGCCGGACATGCCAACGGCGGTGAGCGCGGCAGAGTAACGTCAGGCCGTCGCCGCGGCGGCCTCCACCGAGATCGGCAGGGCCTCGGGGGTCATCAGCTTCTCGATCCGTTCCCGGAACAGGTCCCAGTTCTGGAGCGTGGTCGAGACGGCGGCCTCCGCGTCCTGCGCCGTGATGGCGTCGGTCAGGGTGGCGTGGTGCTGCGACACCTTCCTGAGCTGCTTCTTCTCCTTCTTCTTGACCGGCTGGAAGAAGCCCTGCGTCAGGCGCGTGTGGTCGATCAGAAGGCGCCGCAGCGCCGGCATCAGGTAGGGGTTCGACGCCATGCAGGCGACCTGCGTGTGAAAGCTGTGGTTGAACAGGGCGGCGGCAGCTGCGTCTCCTTCTTCCGTCGCTGCGGCAAAGCCCGCCTGTGCGTCGCGCAGCGGCGGTAGCGCGGCTTCGCCCCGGTGCTCGGCGGCCTGCCGGGCCATCGTCGCCAGCAGCAGCGGCCCGGTCTGGAGAAGACAGCGCAACGCGGCAAGGTCCATGGCGGCGACACGGGCGCCCCGGTTGTGTTCAAGCCGTAGGTAGCCCTCTCCGCCAAGCACCTGGAAGACCTCGCGCAGCGGCGTCCGTGACAGCCCGTAGGCGGTGGCCACCTGGGTCTCGTCCAGTTCGGCACCGGGCGCGAGCTCCAGCTTCAGGATCCGCATCCGGAGATCTTCAAGACACGCGGTCTTTCTGCTGACGGTCATCGCTGTCCTCCCCGGATGTGTACGACTGGTGTACGTGAGCGGTCCGTCGTCCGTCAAATGCGGCAGCGGCCGGGCTCAGTGGCTGTGACCGGCGTGGCTGTGCTGGCGGGCGTCGGCGGCCTCCACGGCGACCTCGACCTCCAGCTCTCCGGCAGAGGTCTCGAGGATTATCTCCAGGTGATCCCCCTCTTCCAGCGGGGCGGGGAGTCCGTCGAAGGAAATCGCGATCACGTCCGGTTCAAGCGCCAGCTCTGTACCGGGGGCGACCGGGATCGGGGGCAGTGGGTCCGCCACCATGGTACCATCCGCCATGCGGAAGCCCACAAGCTGACCGTTCACGCCGTCCTCGGTCCGGGCCGAGATAATCTCGACCGGCGCGTCGCCCTCGTTGTGGAGTTCCATGTAAAGCAGCGCGTGGTCGTGGGCCGTCGCGTTGGTCCACGGATGCAGGACCTCAAGCCCGCCAACCTCGAAAAGGTGGGTTTCCTCGGCGGCGAGCGGCGTGGTCAGAAGCGCGGTGGCCAGCAGAAGGTGTTTCATGCGCGTAGGGACTCCACGATTGGGCGGGCAAGAACGATGACCGCCGGGATGAGCGACAAAACGGACGTGGCCGACAGGAAGGCCAGCGCCAGGGTGATCTCGGGCCAGCCGATGGCGGCGGTCACGAGGATGTCGGTGCGTGCCGTCACCACCTGCGACAGGACCGATGCAGCGCCAAGGCCGAAGACAAGGCCCAGGGCGGTGCCTGCCATCAGCAGCGCGACGCCATAGCCCCAGACGACGGCCATGACAAAGCGGCGGGGCGCGCCGAGCGCGCGCAGCATCGCCAGTTGCCGTTGGAACAGGCGCGACAGGATGAACAGCCCCAACAGGACGGAAGCCGCGACAAGCACCTGCGTCACCACGGACATGACCGACATGGCCTGCCGGACGTCGCCCATGACGCGATAGAGGTTGGAGAGCACGGTGCCGGGGAAGAAGGCCATCATCTCTCCCTTGCGGGTGAATTCGGAGCGCAGGGCATAGTTGGCCCACAGCTCCTTGGCGCGGACGATCACCGCCGGTGTGCCGGGGAACAGGGACGGATCGAAGGGCGGGCCGATGCGGTCCCCCTCGTCGAAGGCGTGGCCGTTGGCAAGGCCGTGCACCTCCCAGACGGTTTCGACCGGGATCAGCACGGCGCGGTCCCAGGGGGAACCCGTCCGGGGCAGAAGTCCGACCACCTCGATCTCGAACCCTTCATGCGCCTCGTCGTCGGCAGAGGCGCCGTGCCCGTGTTGCGGGGTGAAGCTGTCGCCGACTTTCAGCCCGGCGGCGGCACCCACCACGGCCTCTCCGCTTTTCTGGAAGAGGCGGCCCTCGATCCGGCCGTCCGACAGGTAGGTGACGAAGTCCGCGATGGTCCCGACAACCGGCGCGCCGTCGTAGCTGTCGCCAAAGGCGATGGGGGCGGCGATCTTCACCTGCGGGTGGTTGGCGATCAGGTCGTAGGCGGCGCCGTCCAGAAGCGGCACGTCGCTGGCCTGCAGGTAGACGGCGGCCATCATCATCGTCAGCTCGGACCCGGGCGCGCTGACAACCATGTCGAATTTCGATGCTGCACGCGCGGTGCCGACCCGCAGCCCGCGTTCCTGCGCGATCAGGCCGATACCCATGCCGACGGAGGTGGCGATCAGCAGGACAAACAGCAGGTTCGCCCAGCGGAACCGCCAGAGCAGGGCACGGATCAGCGGGAAGGGGCGGAAGCCGCGCAGCAGCAGTACGCCGATCAGCAGCAGCGGCAGCAGCAGTGCGATGGCTATCGTAATGTCCTGCGCCAGTACCGGCAGGCTGTCCCATAGGTCTCTCATCCGGTTACCTGCCCGTCTTCGATGGTCACGACGCGGTCCATCGCGTCCAGCAGGTGCAGGTCGTGACTGACCACCACCAGCGTCTTGCCGCCGTCACGGCAAAGACTGACGAGGTCGGCCACCAGCCGGTCCGCCGCGGTGCGGTCGAGCGCGGCGGTCGGCTCGTCCGCAAGGATGACCTGCGGATCGGAGGCCAGCGCCCGCGCGACCGCGACCCGCTGCCGTTCCCCGCCCGAGAAGCTCTCGACCGTGCGCGCGCCAGAGGGGACGGCCAGCCGGGACAGACGGTCCCTTGCGCGGCTCAGGATGCCCGGGCGGTTTGCGGCGGGTGCGAATTGTGCGGTCAGGGCGGCGTTGGCCTCTGCCGACAGCTCCTCGAACAGCAGGAAGTCCTGAAAGATCATGCCCATCTGCGCGGCGCGGAACGCCGTGCGGCGCTCCGGCGACAGGCTGGCGATGTCGGTTTCGCCCCATTGCACGCGACCCTTCGCATCGAGCAGACCGCTCAACGCGTTCAGGAAGGTCGACTTGCCGGCGCCCGATGGCCCGCGCACGCCCAGAAGGCCGCCCGCGGGCAGGTCAAGCTCGGGGAGCGTCAGCAGAACCCGCCCCCGGCGAGAGGCGACGGTCAGGTCACGGACGTGCAGGGCGAGACCCATGTCAGGCGCGCTCGTATGTGGCGTTCGTCAGTCGGGCCATGCTCAGGAAGCCGGTGTCGGGGTCCTTGTAAGCACCGAGGGTCAGGTCGCCGCGCACGGCAAGCTTCACGTTGAAGGGTTCGACGTCGACGATCCGCTTCGTGTAGATCGCGAGGATGTCGTCGGGCCACTCTGCCTCCGTCTCGCAAAAGGGGCAGACGGCCATCGGGCGTTTCGTCAGCACGAAAAAGCGCGACTCCGCCTTCAGCGGCGGGGCCATGAACCCTTCGAACAGGATGCGGCTGCCGGAGGCGTCCTGTGCGAACGAGGAGAAATCGCCGTTCTTCTCGTAGAGTTCGCGGATCTTGGCAGGTCCGTCGGCGGCCCGCGCGAGTGTCGGCAGAAGGAAAGGCGCGGCGAGAACGGTTGTCAGGGCGGTGCGGCGGTCCATGGTCCGTCTCCTTGGTCTGGTCTGTCTAACGTGTCCCACATGTCATGTCGGACGAACAGGGCCGCCCCGGAACAGGGCGGCCCCTCTCAGCCTGCGCGGCCGTTTATTCTGCGTCCACCGCGTGCTTCATCACGTGGAAGATCACGTTCTGCTCGATGGTGGAGTCGAGCAGATGCGACCACGGGCCCTTGGCATAGACCGACACGTCCTCGCCCGAATGGGTTTCCGAGGACATGGGGATCAGTGCCTGCTGGACGTAGTCGATGTCGGTGGCCTCTTCCTGGGTCAGATCGCCGCGCGAGCCGGTCCAGTCGTTGCTGCCGTCGGTCGGTTCCTTCAGCACGGAACCGGCGCCGTTCAGGTAGCCCAGCACGGTGTAGGGCTTGCCGTCGGCGGCGGTCAGCGGGGTGCCGTCGTTGGCCTCGCCTTCCTTCGACACGCCCATGCACAGGCCGAGGATGTCGGAGCCGCGGCCGCAGTAGCCGTTGAACGCGATGGCGTGTTCGTGGTCGGCGGTGACGATGATCAGCGTGTCGGCGTCATCGGTCATCTCGTCGGCCAGCGCCACGGCCTCGGCAAAAGCAACGCCGTCGGACAGGGTGCGGTAGGCGTTGCCGTCATGGTTCGCGTGGTCGACGCGGCCCGCCTCGACCTCGAGGTAATAGCCGTTCTCGTTCTGCGACAGGAACTCGATGGACTTGCGGGTCATGTCGGCCAGCGAGGGTTCGTCCTCGTCGGCGCGGTCGGCCTCGTATTCCATGTGGCTGTCGTTGAACAGCGCGAGGATCGGCGCATCCATGGTCAGCGCCTCGAAGCCGGCGGTGTCCTCGGCGAACTGCGCGCCCAGGCCGGTGGCCCGGTCGATCAGGTTCACGCCATCGGTGCGGCGGCCCTTGGACTGACCGTTGGTCTCGCCTTCCGGCAGGAAGAAGCGGCCGCCGCCGCCCATGGCCATGTCGATCACGCCCGCTTCCATCTGGTCGATCAGCTGGGTCGCGATGTCCTTGGAACCTGCACAGTCGCCCTCGATCTCGCCTTCCCAGTTGCGGTTGGCGGTCTTGGCGTAGACGGCCGCCGGGGTGGCGTGGGTGATACGCGCGGTCGAGACGATGCCGACCGACTTGTCCATGCCCGAGACGATCTCGGCAAAGGTGGTCAGGCGGTTGCCTTCCTCGGTGGTGCAATCGTCGTGGATCGCGTTCTCACCGAGGTTGATGAGGTTGAAGCGCTGCTTGACGCCGGTGTTCAGCGCGCCCGCGGTCGGTGCGGAGTCCGGGGTCTGGGCGTTGATGTTGTAGGTCTTGACCAGCGCCGAGTACCACTCTGGCGTCTCGTAGGGGAGGACGTTCTCTTCGCCCAGCATGCCCTTTTGCTGGCCGTCGAACAGGCGCACGGCGTAGTTGGTGCCGACACCGTTGCCGTCTGCGACAAAGACGATGACGTTCTTGGCGCGGCCGGTGTTGGGCTGGCGGGCCAGCATCGCTTCGATGTGCGACTGACCGGCGGTGTACCAGTCGGAACCGGCCTGCGGCAGGTCCATGGCATGGCTTTCGGCAAATGCGGAGGTGGCGGCCAGAATGGCGGCCATCGACACGAGGGTCTTTTTCATCGGGTTGCTCCCAGTTGGCATTCTACAGCCTGCCGATAGGGCCGCGAGGTCTCGGCAGTGTGACACCCTCGTAACGGATTCATGAAACGCAATCATTCCGCAGTCCTGCCCCACCTTGGACGCATTGGACTGCGAGAAGATGATCGGAGCCGTTCCAACCTCGATGCGCATGTTATCTCATCGCGTAGCCGCAATGTTATTCAGTAACGTTTCGTTGTCAACGGGAATTTTTGGAACGTTCTGCGGGGTTTAGAGGAAGACGGCGTCGAAGGCGGCGACGATCTCTGCCCCGCGCTTCCCGATGTCCTCGGCGGTCCGGCCCGGTTTGAAAAGCTGCGATCCGATGCCGAAGCCGGACACGCCCGCAGCGTGCCAGTCGGCGAAGTCGTCCGGCCCGACGCCGCCCACGGCAAACGTCTCGGTCCCCGCAGGCAGCACGGCCTTCAATGCAGACAACCCGTCAGGGCCAAGCTTGGACGCGGGGAAGAACTTCAGCCCGTCGGCCCCGTTGCGCAGGGCGGTGAAGGCCTCTGTCGCGGTGAACACACCGGGATAGGAGGCCATGCCCGCCTGCTTGGTCGCCACGATCACGCGCGGGTTGCAGTCCGGCGACACGACCATGCCCGCGCCGATGTCCTTCAGCCGCAGCACATCGGCCGGGTCCAGAACGGTGCCCGCGCCGATCAGCGCGCGATCCCCTGCACAGCGGACCATGCGCGCGATGCTGTCGAACGGCTCCGGCGAATTGAGCGGCACCTCGATGCGGGTGATCCCGGCGGCAATCAGCGCCTCGGTCACGGGCTCCGCCTCCGACGGCGTGAGGCCCCGGAGGATGGCGATGATATTCCGCATCAGGCGGTTCCTTTTCTGTAGGCCGCAGTCAGGCCGGCCAGTGTCACGCCTTCGACGGACACGGTGCGTACCATGGCCGATTGCGCCGCAAGCGCGGTGCGATAGATTTCTGCCAGTGCGTTTTCGCCGAGGATGACGACCTGCTGCCCCAGCCAGTAGGGTCTTGCGCCGGCAAGTTCGAGGCCGATCAGCAGGCCCGACAGCCGGGCGCGGGCAGCGCCGGGTCCATCGCCGGAGAGAAGGCTCCCGGCGCGGATGGCAAAGAGATCCGCCGCGACCGTCGCGGGCCGGCCCATCGCCTGATCGACGGCTTCGAGGAAGGTGTCCTGTTCCCAGCCTTCGCCGACGGAAAAGCGCAGGACCGACTGTTTCGACAGAAGGTCGAACATCTCGCCGGTCATGAAGGTCCGGAAGGAAACGACCTCTGCCGCGCTGACATGCACCCACTTGGTATGCGTGCCCGGAAGGCAGAGAACGCCGTCGAAGCCGGACTCAGCGGCAAGGAAACCGCCGATCTGGGTTTCTTCGCCGCGCATGACATCGGGCGGGGCGGACTGGCTCATCCCCGGCAGGATGCGCACGCGCAGCCGGGGATCGGAGGTGGGGACAGGGATACCTTCGGAGGGGATCGCGCAGGGCACCGAGGCGTATGGCGCTTCCTTCCAGCCCTGCCGCGCCCCGGCCATGCCGCAGATGATGACATCGGTCGGACCGGTCAGGCTGTCGCCCAGAAGCTCCAGAAGCACGGCTTCGTAACCGTCCGGAGACAGTTTCGACATGCCGCGCGGGTCGTCGATCCGGCGCACGGGGGCGTCGCCCTGCATCATCCAGAGGCGCAGGTGCGACGTGCCCCAGTCGGCGGCAATCCAGTCCGGAGCGCTCATGTCAGACGCGTCAGGACTTGCAGCGCGTTTCGGCGTCCTCGACCGCGGCAGTGAAGCCCAGCAGGGAGAAGGTGTCCTTCGTGGTGGTCCCGCGCGAGGACACGGCGGTCAGCACGGCACTGGAGCCCCGCTTCATCGCGGTGACCAGCTTGGCGTCGTCCTGCGGCGTGGCGGGCCATGCCCACTCGCCCTCGGTGTACATCTCGAGCTCGGTGCCATCGACCGTGACGTTCACGGTCGAGCCCGGCGCAAACGGGTAGCCGCCGGTAAAGGCCACCTGGCCGTTGACGCCCGCTTCGGGGCGGAAGAACACCATCAGGAGGATCTCGCCCCGGGTCACGGCGACCACGCGGCCATCCTTGGTGTTCACGCTTTCCTTGTACGTGGTGACAGCCCAGCATTCGCGCGGGTTCTGACCCTCGAACACCGACCAGTCGGTCATCGCGTCGACCCGGTTCGTGCTGCTTTCCTGCGCCTGTGCAAAGGTCGCGCCCAACATCATCGCCACGGCGCCAACCATGCGACCAAGAGTAGAATTCATTCCTGCAGCCTCCAGCTGTCCATGCCTCTGACCGTCCGCGTTCCCGGCCCTGTCCCGACCATTGTGGTCCGCGGCGGTGTTTTCTCTCGACGGCAGGACTTTAGCCTGAAAAAAGCAAAATGCGAAAGCCCCGTTGGCAGAAAGTCGCTCAGGCGAAAGGAGGTCGGAATGGCAGCTCGGATGATGGTGGAAGTCTGGCGCGGACCGCTGGCAGAAAGCGTGCATGCAGGCCATGCTGTGGTCTGTGACGGCACCGGCGAAATCGTCGAGGCCTGGGGAGATCCCGAAGCCGTGATCCTGCCGCGCAGTTCGGCCAAGATGATCCAGGCCCTGCCGCTTGTCGCCTCGGGCGCGGCGGACGCATTTTCCCTGTCGACCGAACGGCTTGCGCTGTCCTGCGCGTCCCACGAAGGGGCGCCCGTTCACAATGGCGCGGTGCGCGAATGGCTGGCGGATATCGGCCGGTCGGAGAGTGACCTGATCTGCGGGCCGCAGCCCTCGCGCGACAAGGACCTGTGGCTCGGGATGATCCGCGACGGCCAGGAGCCGGGCCGGGTTCTCAACAACTGCTCGGGCAAGCACACCGGCTTCCTGACGCTGACCCGTCACCTCGGCGCAGGGGCGGAGTATTGCGACCCGGATCACCCGGTGCAGAGGGCCTGCCTTTCGGCCTTCGAGGAAGTCACCGAAATGGAATCCCCCGGCTTCGGAATCGACGGCTGTTCCGCGCCGAACTTCGCCACCTCCATGGCGGGCATGGCCCGGGCGATGGCATTCTACGCGACGGCCAGCCAGCGGGGCGACCTTCTGTCACGCTCGGCGGCCAGGCTGGTGGAGGCGATGATCGCCCATCCGCTGCTGGTCGCGGGCGAGGGCCGTGCCTGCACGCTGATGATGCAGGCCGCGAAAGAGCCGGTGGCAATCAAGACCGGCGCCGAAGGCTACTTCATCGCCATCCTGCCGGAGCGCGGGCTTGGCATATCGCTGAAGATCGCGGACGGGGCCACGCGCGCCTCCGAATGCGCCATGGCGGCGATCCTCGTCCGCCTGGGGGTGTTGAGTGCAGAGCACCCCGACGTGAAGCGCTTCCTCAACCCCGAGATCCGCAACTGGGACGGGCGCGTCACCGGTTGGGTCCGCCCCGCCCCCGGCGTCTTCTAGCGTCTAGGCAAAGTCGGACCGGGCGTAGCCCTGCAGGAACAGCAACGCCGTCAGGTCGCCATGGTTGATCCTCAGGTCACATTGCGCCTGCACGCTGGGCTTGGCGTGCAGCGCGACGCCCATGCCTGCCCGGTTCAGCATCCCGAGATCGTTGGCCCCGTCGCCCACTGCGACGGCATCGGCCTCCGTGATGCCGAGCCGCGCGGTGATCTGTTCCAGTGCCTCGATCTTCGCCTCGCGGCCGAGGATCGGACGCCCGACCTCACCCGTCAGCTGGCCCGCGTCGATCAGCAGGGTGTTGGCACGGTTCTCGTCGAAACCCAGAAGCGCCGACACGCGCGCGGTGAAGGCGGTGAAGCCGCCCGACACCAGCGCCGCATGTCCGCTCGCGGCGTGCATCGTGTCGATCAGGGTCTGGCCGCCCGGCATCAGCGTGATGCGTTCGGCCACGACCTTGTCGATGACGCTTTCCGGCAGACCCTTCAGCAGCGCGACACGCTCGATCAGCGCGCCTTCGAAGTCCAGTTCCCCGTTCATCGCCCGCGCGGTGATGTCCTTCACATGCGCGCCGACGCCCGCCTCTTCGGCCAGTTCGTCGATGCACTCCTGCTGGATCATCGTGCTGTCCATGTCGGCCAGCAGCATCTTCTTGCGGCGGTTCTCGGCGGGGACGAGGTTCAGGTCCGCCTGTGTCGTGATGCTGTCGCGCACCTCGTCGAAATTGCCGGGCTTCACCTCCAGCGGAAATTCGGCGGCTTCGTCCGGAGAAAGCCAGGTCGCGGTGCCGCCCCCGAAGGCGTTGCGCAGGCTGTCCACAAGGGCCGCGTCCAGCGTGCCCGGTTTCGCGATGAGCGAGGCGATAAGCATGAAGGTCCCCCGACAAGGAATGTCGCGCGCTTTAAGCACGCCGGCGCGGGAAGGACCAGACGCCGGGGCGGTGTTCAGCCCTTCGACTTCACCGCCTGCAGCAGCATCTCCATTGCCATTCGGGCGCCGCGGGCGTCCTGAAAGGCGATGCCTGCGCCGCTGGTCTCCCACAGGGATCGGGCGTCCTCGCCGCTGGCCAGCATGTCCTCCAGCAATCCGCGCAGGACCGGGCGTTCGTCGGGTGCGATGCCGGAGACCGCTTCGTCCACTGCGTCCTCGAACCGCTCGAAGCGGTCGAAGATCTGGTGCGACAGCGCCTTGCCGACCTGCGTCCAGACTGCGGACTGTGGCGGTGTCATCTCCATCGGTTCACCCCTGCGGACGGCGGGCATCCACCGGCCACGGGCGCGCCCGTGGGTAGGGCGGGGCTTTGCGCCACCGCCCCAGCCAGAGAGGCAGCCTCAGGAAATGAACTTCTTGTAGGCCGCTTCATCCATCATGTCCTCCAGCTCGGACAGGTCCTCGACCTTGAGCTTGAAGAACCAGGCGTCCCCTTCGGGGTCCTCGTTCACCTTGCCCGGGTCCTCGACGATCGCCTCGTTGACCTCCACGATCTCGCCGTCCAGCGGCGCGAGGATGTCCGACGCCGCTTTCACGGATTCGATGACCACGACCTCGTCGTCCTTCGAAACCTCACGCCCGACATCGGGCAGTTCGACAAAGACCACGTCGCCCAGTTGTTCGGCAGCGTGCGCCGTGATGCCGACGACAACGAGGTCGCCTTCGACTTCGAGCCATTCATGCTCTTCGGTGAATTTCATGTGTCGTCTCCTGTCCGTTCACCGTTTGAATCCTGCCGGAACGAAAGGCAGCGCGGCGACATCGACCGCCATCCGCTTGCCCCGTACCTCGCCCCACAGCCGCGTTCCCTCGCCTGCGAAGTCCGTCGCGACGTAGCCCATAGCCACCGGCCCGCCAACCGTCGGACCGAACCCGCCGGAGGTCACCTCGCCGATTTGCGTGCCGCCGGTCTCCGCGTCGAAGAGCGGCACGCCCGACCGCATCGGCGCCCGGCCCTCGGGCCGCAGGCCGACGCGCTTGCGCTTCACACCGTCGGCAAGCTGGCCAAGGATGTAATCCGCCCCCTCGAAGCCGCCCTCCGTCTTGCGGCGCTTGCCCATGGCCCATGTCAGACCGGCCTCGACCGGCGTCGTCGTCTCGTCGATGTCCTGGCCATAAAGGCACAGCCCGGCCTCGAGCCGCAACGAATCCCGTGCGCCGAGGCCGATGGGCTCGACCCGCGGGTCCTGCAGCAGTGCCTTCACAAAGGCCTCTGCCGATTGATTGGGCAGCGAGATCTCGAACCCGTCCTCGCCGGTGTAGCCCGAACGCGACACCCAGCATTCCGCGCCGCCAAGGGGCAGCGTTGCCACGTCCATGAACTTCATGTCGCGGACGGCGGGGTGATGCTCGGCCAGGACGTCCTCCGCAGCCGGGCCCTGCAGCGCGATCAGCGCGCGGTTTTCCAGCAGCTTCACGCGGATGCCTTCCGGCTCCAGCGCGGCGCGCATCAGGGTGAGGTCGGTGTCCTTGCAGGCGGCGTTGACCACCACGAACAGGTGATCCTCGCGCCGGGCGATCATCAGGTCGTCGACGATCCCGCCGTCGGCGTTGGTGAGATAACCGTACTTCTGTCGGTCCTCGGGCAGGTTCGCGATGTCCACCGGCACGATCTTTTCCAGCGCCTCGTCCAGCCCGGGGCCGCGCAGCACGACCTGGCCCATGTGGGACACGTCGAACAGGCCGGCGGCGGCGCGGGTGTGAAGGTGTTCCTTCATGACGCCAAGGCCGTATTGCACCGGCATCTCGTAACCGGCGAAGGGCACCATCTTGGCGCCCAGCGAACGGTGCAGCCCGTTCAGCACGGTTTCCTTCAGGCCGTCCTCGTCGTCATCATGGTCGTGGCTATGGTCGTGGGCCATGCGCGCTCCTCTAGGTCGTTCCCGGGGCAGCATCGCGCCGGGACAGGTCTGGCGCGCCCCTCGGCACGCCGCGTCTGCCCCCTCTGTCCCGTCGCCTGAGATCGTTATCCCTTCGGCGGACGCGTGACGCGCCACTCTCCAGAGTCTTCTTTCCCCCGACGGTCCTTGGGCCTGAGCGTTTCCGGGGCGGTTGCGCCTTCGGCACCGGCGCTTGCCGGTTCTCCCGTCTGGATTTTCCGGACGCTAGTGGATGCCTTCGGCGATGACAAGCGCGCTGTCGGCCCCTTTGGCCCGTGCCGCAACCGACGCCCGGCCAGAGCATTTCGCCTGCGGTGCGATGATGTCCAGAAGCGGAACATTGTCGCACACCAGCGTGTCCAGCGTGATCGGGTCGAGCGTCTCGTAGAAGGAGTTCGCGGCCTTGGTCAGCAGGTCGCGCAGGCGGCAGGCCTCTGTCAGCGGACAGGTGTTGTCCACGTCGGCAAAGCACTCGGCCAGCGGTACTGGCTGCTCCAGGTGGCGGAAGACGTCGCCGATGACGATCTCGCTGGCCGGGCGTGCCAGTTCCAGCCCGCCGTTGCGGCCGCGCTGGGTGTGCAGGAAGCCAAGCTGGGCAAGCTGGTTGATGACCTGTGCAAGGTGGTTTTCCGAGGCGTTGCAGACCTGCGCGATCTCGTGCTTGGTCACCAGTCGTCCGGTGTGCGCCGCGCAATACATCAGGACGCGCATGGCGATGTTGGTTCTCTTGGTGACTCGCACGGACGGCCCTCCGATCCCTTTGTTGCGCGGTCTGTATGGCATCTCGCGGGGGACAAGCGTTTGACATGCATCAATTTGGCCAAATAAATGCCGTCTATGAGAAGCATGTTTTTCTTCGGTTACGGCTCGCTTGTGAACGCGGCCACCCATGCGCACGCGCCCTGCCTGCCCGCAACGGTGCGCGGTTGGCGGCGGACCTGGGTGGCGACGCCGCAGCGCGCCCTGTGCTACCTGAGCGTGGTGCGCGATCCTGCCGGTCAGGTCGAAGGGGCGATTGCCCCGGTGCCCGATGGCGACTGGGCCGCGCTCGACCTGCGGGAGGCGGCCTATGCCCGCCACGACGCCACGGCGGACGTGACCCATGACAGCGAGGCCGGGCAGATCGCGATATACTCCGTCCCGCCGGAACACAGCGGGGCCCCCGGTCCGGAGAACGCGATCCTGCTCAGCTACCTCGACACGGTGATCGGCGGGTTTCTTCACCTGCACGGGCGTGCCGGGGCGGAGGCGTTCTTTGCCACCACCTCCGGCTGGGAGGCGGCGGTGCTGAACGACCGTGCCGCGCCCCGCTATCCGCGCAGCATCGCCCCCACGCACGAGGTTCTGGACCTTATCGACGAGTCGCTGTCCTCTCTGGGCAGCCGGATCGTGACGGCGGAGTAGCTGCGGCGACCGGCTGACCGCCTCAGGCAAAGCTGCCATGGCAGAACCAGCCGGACGACAGTGTCCCGCCGTGGGCGTAGAACAGCCACAGCCGGTCGCCCCGGTCGGTCTCCACCTGCCAGTAGTCGCGATGGCCGGAGCGCCAGGCCGGATCGTCGAACCACCATTCCGGCGCGATGCGTTCCGGGCCGATTTGCCCCGTCGCCTGCCAGTCCCGCCCGCGCCAGCGGAACCGGCCGGGCAGGCGCGGCGTGTCGGGTGCGTGGACCGGCTCCGGATGCCAGAGCATCAGCGGACGCGGGCGCGGCGGCGGCTGCCAGTCGCGGGAGGGATCTGTCCAGGCGGCGGGCACCACCTTCGAGCCCTTCTCGGGGATGTGGCTGTCGGCGGGATGGCGGCGGGTGACGGCCTCCATCCCCAGCCGGGCGCCGAGGCGGCCGATCAGGTCCTCCAGCGCGGCGCCCCTGTCGCGGCGGCGGGCGCCGAGGGCCGCCGCCTCTGCATGGCCGGCGGTGATGCGGGCGTGCAGCGGTTCCGTCACCAGCGCCTCCAGCCGCAGCATGTCGATGCCGGGGCCCGCGTCCATCCCGGGGATCTTCAGCTTCATCAGCGGCACCAGCCGGTGTGCCTGATCCGCGGCGCGGGCGGCGGTCACCGTCTGCCAGATCATCTCGTGATCGCAGCGGTGGATTTCCATCCGCAGGGTGCGGACGCCGCGCCCGGCGTTCTTCAGCCGGGCGCAGAGGCGCTCCGTCATGCGGGCAAAGGCCTCTGCCACGTCGTCCTCCAGCCCGATGGGATCGGGGAAGGACATGCGCACGGCAAAGCGTTCCGGCGCGGCCTTCGGAGAGACCGGTTCCGGCGCGCTGCCCATGGCCTGATCCAGCCGTTCGACCAGCCCGCGCCCGAAGCGCCGCGCCAGGCCGGCGCGTGGCTGGCCGAGGATGTCGCCCACCTGCCGCAGGCCCAGCCGCGTGAGTTGTTCGACCGTCTGCGGCGGCAGGCGCAGGGCGCTGATCGGCAGGGCGGACAGCGCCCCCCACGCGGCACCGGGGGCGGCGATGCGCGTGGCCACAGGACCGCCGGCCGGGACATCGGAGATCGCCCGGCGCTTGCCGGCCCGGGCGCGGGTCGCGGGGGCCTCCTGGTCGATGGCGTCGCCGGAGCGGGCCACGCTGCGCCCCCCTTCGGCGAACCGCGCCAGCGCCCAGGCCGCCCCCAGCGTGTCGGCAAGCCCGAGCCGCACCGTCAGGCCAAGGTCGGCACAGTCGCGCGCGACCTGATCGCACAGCTGCCGTTCTCCGCCGAAGAGATGCGCGCAGCCGGTCAGGTCGATCACCAGCGCGTCGGGCGGCTCTGCCGCGACCCAGGGCGAGAACTTGCCTGCCCAGCGGTGCAGCGCGTCGAGGAACCCCTGTTCGCGGTGCGCCATCGCGGGGCGGGTCAGCAGCGTCGCGCAGAGCGCATGGGCATCGCGCAGGGACTGCCCGCGGGACAACCCCGCGGCCGTGGCCTCGACAGAGAGCGCGGCCAGCGTCTGGGCGTTGCCGTCAGAGGCGACGGTGGCAAAGGGTTGCCCGGCAAGATGCGGCTCCGCCCGCAGCCAGCGTTCGGCGCCGAGGCGGGGAAACCAGAGCGAGAGGATACGGCGTTTGGACATGAGGCAGCAGCGTTGTTCTTCATTTGTTCTATAGAGGGCGGGCCGGGGAGTCGAGTCCGGCGGGCTGCGGGTGCTTGGGCGGAAAACGGCGCAACGCGGCCCGCAACAGGCCGTGGTTGTTGGAAAATCCGGCATGCCGACCGATGTTTGGATGGAAGGCGGAGTGAACTCCGCCCTACGACATGGTGTGCGTGCGGTTACGGAAACACGACGTCCCGCCCGCCGGAAGGAGCAAGCTCATGCGACAGGCATGGATACTGACATTGGTGATTCCCGCGCTGGCGGCCTGCGAGCCGGTTACGGACCCGCGCGGCCCTGCGCCCACCTGCGCCGCAGGACAATTCGCTGGCATCGTGGGGCAACCGGTCGCCGCGGCCGCTGCCGTACCCGAACCGAAACGGATCATCCGCCCCGGCGACATGGTGACGGAGGACTACAGGTCGAACCGCACGAACGTGTACCTCGACGGGCAGGACGTCATCACCGAGCTGAAGTGCGGCTGACCTGACGCGTCAGCCCCGGCGTGCCGAGACGCGCGGCGCGTCCGCCTCCGGTTCTTCGGTCAGGCGGCGCAGGGCGGCGCGCAGTTCGCCCGTGTCCTCGCCGGAGCGGATGAGGTCTTCCAGTTCCTTCTGAAGCCGCAGGTCGCAGCTTCGGACGGAATGGCGGAGCGCGTCGACAAGCTGCCGCTCGTCCGTCGTATCGGCCGCCTGGGTCCGCGCCCTGAGCGAGGTGTCGAGCGCCTTCAAGGCGGTCAGCGCCTCCCTCCGCCGGGCGATGCGGCGTGCGCGGATGGCCGCAGGATCGCGGCTGTCCGACAGGAGAAGCGCCAGATACCCGCCTTCCACCGCGCCGTCGCAATGGGTGACGATTGCCTCGCGCAGCAGGTCGGGGCGTTCGACCGCCCGCAGCCGCGCTACCAGTTGCGCGGTTTCCGGAGACAGGAAGGCGTCGGGCAAGGTCGGGGCGGTCATGGGAATGGGAACCTCTCTCCGCAGGGTCCGCCCGAGACTGGCGGCGACTTCCGAAGATTCGGTTAAAATTCTGCAAGCGGGCCGCACGCGGCCGGAAGCACCCTCCGGCGCAGGACTGTCGGGTTGCGGCGTCAATTGGTTTGGCGCAGTGTCCGCGCAAATCAGTGTGTCTTAAGGAGAGATGACGATGCGGACAAAAGCGGCGGTGGCGCTGGAAGCGGGCAAGCCCCTGGAGGTAATGGAAGTGAACCTCGAAGGTCCGAAGGCGGGCGAGGTCCTGGTCGAGATCAAGGCGACGGGCATCTGCCACACGGACGAATTCACCCTGTCGGGCGCCGATCCGGAGGGGCTGTTCCCCGCCATCCTCGGCCACGAAGGCGCAGGCGTGGTGCTCGAGGTGGGCCCGGGCGTGACCTCGCTGAAGCCGGGCGATCACGTGATCCCGCTTTACACCCCCGAATGCCGCCAGTGCGAATACTGCCTCAACCCCAAGACCAACCTCTGCCAGGCCATCCGGACCACGCAGGGACAGGGCCTGATGCCGGACGGCACCTCGCGCTTCTCGATGCTCGATGGCACGCCGATCCTGCACTACATGGGCTGTTCGACCTTCTCGAACCACACCGTCCTGCCGGAGATCGCGCTGGCAAAGATCAACCCGGACGCGCCTTTCGACAAGGTCTGCTACATCGGCTGCGGCGTGACCACGGGCATCGGCGCGGTCATCAACACCGCCAAGGTGGAGATCGGGTCGCGCGCCATCGTCTTCGGCCTGGGCGGGATCGGCCTGAACGTGATCCAGGGCCTGCGGCTGGCGGGCGCGGACCAGATCGTCGGCGTCGACCTGAACCCCGACAAGGTCGAGATGGCGACGCGCTTCGGCATGACCGATTTCGTCAACCCGAAGGACGTGGAGGGCGACCTCGTTCCCTACCTCGTGGACCTGACCAAAGGCGGTGCGGATTACACCTTCGACGCGACGGGCAACGTGGGCGTGATGCGCACCGCGCTGGAAGCGGCCCACAAGGGCTGGGGTGAATCGATCATCATCGGCGTGGCGCCGGCTGGGGCCGAGATCAGCACCCGTCCCTTCCAGCTTGTCACCGGGCGGGTCTGGAAAGGCACCGCGTTCGGCGGCGCGCGCGGGCGCACGGATGTCCCGAAGATCGTCGACTGGTACATGCAGGGCAAGATCGAGATCGATCCGATGATCACCCACACGCTGACCCTCGACGAGATCAACAAGGGCTTCGACCTGATGCACGCGGGCGAGTCGATCCGTTCGGTCGTGGTCTACTGACAAGGCCGGGCCCGCGCCGCTTTTGCGCGGGCCCGATCAACCGGCGGCGGCCCATGGTCACGCCTTGCGGGCGTGGCGATCTGCCTGCCGCCCCTCGTTCCAGCCCACGAAAACGGAGCCATCCCCATGAAAGCGGTCCTCTTCGAGAAATTCCGTGAAGCCCCGAAGGTCGTGACGGTCAGCGACCCGACGCCCGATCCGCACGGCGTCGTCATCAAGGTCGAGGCGACCGGGGTCTGCCGCTCTGACTGGCATGGCTGGATGGGGCACGACAGCGACATCCACCTGCCGCATGTGCCGGGGCACGAACTGGCCGGCATCGTCGAGGCGGTGGGCAAGGACGTGGTCAACTGGAAGCGCGGCGACCGCGTGACCGTCCCCTTCATCTCGGGCTGCGGGTCCTGCCCTGAGTGCCACGCCGGACACCAGCAGGTGTGCCTTGCACAGGAGCAGCCCGGCTTCACCTACTGGGGGTCGTTCGCGGAGTACGTGATGGTCCACAAGGCGGACCTGAACCTCGTGGCCCTTCCGGAAAACATGGATTTCGCGACTGCCGCCAGCCTGGGCTGCCGGTTCGCCACGTCGTTCCGCGCTGTCGTGGATCAGGGGAAGGTCTCGGCGGGCCAGTGGGTTGCGGTGCACGGCTGCGGCGGTGTCGGGCTGTCGGCGGTGATGATCGCCAATGCCGTGGGCGCCAACGTCATCGCCATCGACATCGACGACCGGAAGCTGGCTCTGGCAAAGGAACTGGGCGCGGTGGCCACGATCAACGGCGCAACGGGCGACGTGCCCGAAGCGGTGATCGACCTGACCCGCGGTGGCGCGCATGTCTCGCTGGACGCGCTGGGGCATCCGGTGACCTGCTTCAACTCGATCCAGAACCTGAAACCGCGCGGCAAGCACGTGCAGGTCGGCCTCATGCTGGGCGAGCACACGACACCGCAGGTCCCCATGGCGAAGGTCATCGGCAAGGAGCTGGAGATCCTCGGCTCGCACGGGATGCAGGCCCACCGCTATGGCGCGATGCTGGACATGATCACCTCCGGCAAGCTGGATCCGTCGCGCCTTGTCGGTGACCGGATCAGTCTGGAGGATGCGCCGGCGGCCCTTATGAACATGGACAGATTCCAGTCCATCGGCGCGACGGTTATCACCTCTTTCTGACGCATCAGGAGCCGGGGCGCGTTGGCTACTGGTCGTTCTTGCCGCGGATCGTCTTCAGAAGGCTGGTCATCGCGCGGTTGGCGTCCGGTCCCATGTCCTTTGGCAGGGGCAGGGCCGGGATGAAACGGATCGGGTCGCCGCGCTGGGGGGCCTGGCCCACATGATGGATGCCGGGCTTGCCCGCACCGGCGTAACCTTTCGGCGCCTCTGTCCGCTTCTTCATCCCGTCGCGCACGTCCTTGATGTTGGACAGCAGGCCCACGATGTCCGAGGCGAACCTGCCGTGCGCAGTGGCCGCGTCGTGCGAGTGGCCCATCTGCTTCGAACTGTAGAACACGAACCCGCCGACAAGTCCGCCGACATCGCCGTAGAGGTATTTTCCTTCGCCCAGTTGCCGCAGGATGCGCTGGCCGGGGCTTTCGGTGACGTACACCGGCTTGCCCTTCTTCGTATAGTGCGAGGGCGTCGGGTTGTTCAGCTGCTGCTCGTCCGGCGGGTTTGCGGCTGAGGACATGACACGGATGGTCCGGGCATGTGCGCCGATCCCCATGTAGTAATCGAAGACGTCGGTGTTCACGGGCGTGCCTGCCGGATGGGCCTTCTGCAGCCGGATAATCGGAGACACGGATTTGCCCTCGACGAGTTCGACCGGCGCCCACTCGGCGAACACGGTAAAGATCACCTCGATCTCCTGCTTCGTGAAGGTGCCGGTCAGTTCCTTCAGGAAAACGGTCAGCGGCGCCTTGGTGAAGCCCTGCGCACGTTTGACCCGGTGACGGAAGCTGGCGACGCGGATGGCGTGTGCCTGCGGCGAGAAGGACGGCTGGGGGGCGGCTTCGAGCGTGTTGAGCGGCTGATTCATGGCATGCTCCGTCTGTCAGAGCGCGTGGGGCGCGTCAGGCCCCCCGCGGCATCCGGGGTGAACAGGGACGTGATGAAATCGGCTAAGGGATCAAAGACCCGCCCGACCCGAAATCGGTCGCCGGCGCGGTCACCTATTACGTTGCGTCAGTCTGGGGTACGGGCATTTCCCGGTCAAGGTAGGTTTCTACCTACCCCAGTCGGATGGGTCCGGCGACGGCACGTCTGGACCTTCCCGCAGACCCGGCGCATGGTGCGCGGTGATCCGGCGCTCGTCCTGGCGGACGCCCCGGTTGAAGATGGTCGGAGGCACTGGGGCACATGACGCTGGTCATGTTGGCGAATGGCCTGCTCATGATGGGCATGGCGGCGCTGATGGCGTTGATCGGGCTGGCATATCCCGAAACACGCGGGGTTTTCCTGGAGGCGGCGACGCTGGTGGGTTTCGTCGGCGGGCTGTCAACGCTCGCCGTCGCGAACCGGCCACGCGGCTTCCGGCGCATGCACTCCTTCCTTGTCACCGGCACGATCTGGATCACCGGCGCGACCATGGGCGCGATCCCGCTGTGGTTCTGGCAGATGACCCCGGTGGACGCCTTCTTCGAATCGATGTCGGGGATCACCACCACCGGGTCGACGGTGATGACCGGGCTGGATTCCACCCCGCGCGGCATCCTCCTGTGGCGTGCCATCCTGCAATGGCTGGGCGGGATCGGGTTCATCGTCGCGGGCATCGCACTGCTGCCGATCCTGCGGGTCGGGGGGATGCAGCTCTTCAAGACCGAAAGCTCCGAAAAGGGCGACAAGGAAATGGCGACGGCGGCCCGCTTTGCCGGGACGACGCTCTGGGTCTATGCCGGGCTGACGGTGTCCTGTCTCGCGGTCTACCACGCCGGCGGAATGACCGCCTTCGAGGCGCTGGTGCACGCGCTGACCACACTTTCGACGGGCGGCTACTCGACCTCGGACGCGTCCTTCGGCCAGTTCGAGCAACCGTTCCTCGAATGGGCCGGGACGTTCTTCATGGCCGCAGGGGCGCTTCCCTTCGCGTGGTACATGAAGGGCATCGGCAAGGGCGATTTCCGCAGCGAGCAGGTGCGCGCCCTCGCTGTCCTGTTCTTCGTCTCGATATTGCTGATCACGGCATGGCGGGTCTGGACCTCGGGCGAACCGGTTTTCGAGGTGCTGCGGCACGTGGCGTTCAGCGTGGTCTCCGTGGTGACGACAACGGGTTATGCCACGGTCGACTACACGACATGGGGGCCCTTCGCCGCGACCGCCTTCCTCGTGCTGACGGCGATGGGCGGGTGCAGCGGCTCGACCTCGGGCGGGGCCAAGATGATGCGGTGGCTGATCATGCTGCGCGTGCTGCGCATCCGGTTCCAGCGCGTGCGCCTGCCCCATTCGATGGATTCGCCGCGCTATCAGGGCCGGGTGATCGGTGACGACGTGGTGACCGGGGTGATGACCTTCTTCGTGCTCTACGCGATCACGGTCTTCGGCCTGGCCGTTGTGCTCGACCTTTACGAACTGGACATGATGACCTCTTTCAGCGGCGCGCTGACGGCGGTGGCGAACGTCGGGCCGGGCATCGGCAGCCAGATCGGCCCCTCCGGCAACTTCGCCAACCTGCCCGAGGGCGCAAAGTGGTGGCTGTCTTTCGGCATGTACGCGGGTCGTC
Source organism: Sagittula sp. P11 (assembly GCF_002814095.1). Taxonomy (NCBI): domain Bacteria; kingdom Pseudomonadati; phylum Pseudomonadota; class Alphaproteobacteria; order Rhodobacterales; family Roseobacteraceae; genus Sagittula; species Sagittula sp. P11. The sequence continues at coordinate 1,933,399 of NZ_CP021913.1, read as the reverse complement.
TCGAGATGATGACGGTCTACGTTCTGTTCACCCGTGTATTCTGGCGCGAGGTGGCCTGACGTATCGCGTCTGTGGGAAAGGGTGGACATGAGGAACAGGATCCGGGAGCTCTATGTCGGCGAAAGCACGCGTGCGCACCGGTTCCGCTACGCGTTGCTGGCTTTCGACATCGGCACGATCCTGTTCGTGATCGCCACCTCCTTCACCGAGCACGGGCCCTTTTTCGAAGCGATCGACGCGTTCTTTGGCGTGGTCATCCTGATTGAGTTCGGGATGCGGTTGTGGATTTCGACCAACCGCTGGCGGCTGATGACCCGGCTCACCACGCTGGCGGACCTCGTGGCCATCGTGTCCTTCCTTGCGCCGCTGGCGGGCGAGGGGCTGGGATTCCTTCGGGTGATGCGGACGCTCCGGCTCCTGCACACCTACCACCTGTCGGAACAGTTGAAGCGCGACTTCCCCTACTTCCGCCGCAACGGGGATATCGTCCTCGCTGTACTGAACCTCGGGGTCTTCATCTTCGTGATGACCGGGCTGGTCTACGCGACGCAGTACAACGTGAACCCCCAGATCCGGAACTACGCCGACGCGCTGTATTTCACGGTGACGGCGCTGACGACCACCGGGTTCGGGGACATCGTGTTGCAGGGGTCAGTGGGACGTCTGATCTCGGTCGTCGTCATGCTATTCGGCATCACGCTGTTCCTGCGGCTGGTGCAGGTGCTGTTCCGGCCCAACAAGGTGCGGTGCGAGTGCGAGGAATGCGGGCTGGTCCTGCACGATGCCGACGCGGTCCACTGCAAGCACTGCGGGACCGTGATGCACATCAGGACCGAAGGGCAGTCCTGACTCCGGCCAGTCCCGGCCGGCTGACCGCTTGACGGCGGGTCCGCGTTCGGCCAGCACACGGGCAGGGCGGTCCGGACGAAGGGGAACGGCGTGCAGATCCGAGAAGCGGTTGAAAGTGATCGGCACGCGGTCTGGTCGATGCTGGAGCCGGTGTTCCGCGCAGGTGACACCTATGCCATCGACACCGACATACCGAAGGACGCAGCACTGGCCTACTGGTTCGGGCCGGAGCGCACCGTGTTCGTCTGCGAGGAGGCGGGCGCGCTCCTGGGCACATACTACATCGTGCGCAACCAGAAGGGCGGCGGCAGCCACGTCTGCAACTGCGGCTACGTCACGGCAGAGGCGGCGCGGGGCGGGGGCGTCGCGCGCGCCATGCTGGCCCATTCGCTGGAGGTGGCGCCGGGGATGGGCTTCACGGCCATGCAGTACAATTGCGTCGTGTCCAGCAACACAAGGGCCGTGAAGACCTGGGAACAGGCCGGCTTCGAGACGGTCGGCCGCCTGCCCGGAGCCTTCCGGCTGCCATCCGGCGTGGCGGTGGATGCGCTGGTGATGTTCCGCACCCTGTGATTCTCAAGATCGGCGCGCGGCAGGTAGCGGCGCGCGCCGCATTGCCTTGTCCGACAAGCGCGTGGAATTACATGCACGTCTGACAATGTTGGGTTGAGTTGTAATGATTTTCCTATCGGGTGAGTTCATCGAGAGGACGGGCAGGCGCGAACGGCGCCACGCAAGCGACCTCCGGATTGCCGAGTTCCTGCGGGGCCGCGTGGCAGAGGCGAAGACCGTCGAGGAGGAGACCCTTCTCGGCTTTGTCCGGCGCAACCGCGGGCTCGCCGCACGCTTCGGTATTACCTCAGAACAGGGCGTGGCGCGTTTCTGCCTCGTGCAGGTGGTCTACGGCGGCGCTGCCGAGCGCGACCCCGGCGTGGCGTCCTACCTGATGCGCCCCGACGGCGATCCGGAGGAGGATATCCGGCGTCTTGTCGATACGCTGGCCCGGTTGTCCGCTCCGGACGGGGGCGCCTGATGGCGCTGCCGGCACTGGCTGCGCCCTTGGCGTGGAACCTGCTCCGCCAGGGTGCGATGTGGGCCGGACGCGCGCTGCTCGGGCGGGGCGCGCAGCAGGCGGCGACCGGCGCAGCCGTCACCGCCGGGGCTGCCGCCGTGCACGAGATGACGAACGGCGCGAACGACGAGATCGACCAGACCCTCGCGCCCGCCGATGCCACGCAGGCCTGTGCCACCTGCGCCCGGAACAATCCCTGCCGGCATCTGGCGGCGGGGGCGCCCGGCGGTCCGTATCGCGGCGGCGCCTATGGCACGCTTGCGGCGAACGGCGGTCATCGTCATCACACCCCGGCCAAGGCGGTCAGCCCCTTGCCCCATGCGATCGGACCGGCCTTGCAGATGGACACCGCCGATCACATGATGACGGCCAGCCACCCGGCCTCGGGTGGCGACTACCTTGGATACCAGGCGGCGCAGGCTTCACTTATCGCGTCTGGCAACTTCATGGGAGCGGTCATGATGGACGTGGCGGACATCCAGTCCAAGTTCCCCGGCAAATACGACGTGGCGCTGGCGCAGATGGTCGCCTACGCGGAATGTCTCAAGCAGAATGGAGTGGTGCAATGATGGACGATGTCACATGGCAGATCGCGCCGAACGAGGGGCTCCTGCCGGTGCGCTTCGGAGACACGCCCGACGCTGTTGCGGCCCTGCCCGGGATGCCCGTGGTGGAACGATCCGTGCCGCAGTTCGGCGGTGGCGTGACGGAGCAGCGCGGGCCGCTGGTGCCGAGCATCGGTTACGCCGAAGGTGTCGTCACCTACATCGCCGCTGTCGCGGACGTCCCGCGCGTGCGCTTCGGTGAACTCGACATCTTTGCCGCCCCGCCGAACGAGGTGCTCGCCGCGCTCGAAGAGGCCAACGGCGCCCCGCCGGGCCTGACCTTCGACACGCTGGAGTTCGTGGCGCTGAATGTCTCGTGCACCGGGTACTACTTCCCGCGGGAGGATCGCCTTTTCGACCGGGACCGCGACGACCAGGACGACCGGGTGATGATCCTGCGCGCGCCGGGCACGCGGGTCGTGGTGCCGGGGGTCGATCCGGTGCCGATCAGTTTCCTCTGAGCCCGCTCCGCCCTCCGGGTTTCGGTTCGACAGTGCCCCTGTCCGTGTTAGGAGGGCCACACCGAGAGAACCGAGGAAGCACCGATGCCCAATGATACACGCCTGCTGGCCGTACTGATCGACGGGGACAACACCTCCCCGAAATATGCGAGGGCGCTTTTCGACGAGATCGCCTCGCTGGGCGAGGCCTCCGTCCGACGGGTCTACGGCGATTTCGGCAGCCAGCAGATGAACGGCTGGAGCCGGGTCACCGCGGAATACGGCCTTGTGCCGCTGCACTCGCCCGCGAACACCGTGGGCAAGAACGCCTCTGACATCTCGCTGGTGATCGACGCCATGGACCTGATGCACACCGAGCGGTTCGACGGCTTCGTGCTGGTCAGCTCGGATTCGGACTTCACCCGGCTGGCGAGCCGGATCCGCGAACAGGGCCTCGATGTCTACGGCATGGGGATGCAGAAGACGCCTGACGCTTTCCGCAAGGCCTGCAAGCGTTTCATCTACCTCGAGAACATCGACAGCGCGCCGGAAGAATCGAAGGACATCAAGACCGACAAGCGGCCGATGACGGAGGCGCGCGACCTGATCTTCAAGGCGATGGATTCGATCGACGGCGACGACGACTGGTACAAGCTGGGTGACATCGGGCAGGTCATCACCGCGGCCAACCCCGACTTCGACACCCGGACATACGGCAAGCGCAAGCTGTCGGACCTCGTGAAGGCGCTCAAGGTGTTCGAGACCCGGAACTCCGCCAGCCAGCTGCTGGTGCGGCGCGTCGACTGAGGGGCAGGCGGCGCAAAGCCCCGCCCTGCAGGGCGTCAGAGCGGGGTGGTGGCCACGAGCGCGATGATCGCCGAGACGGTCAGGATCGACGCCGCGGTCGAGATCAGGATCGAGGCAGAGACCCGCTGTGGCGCGATGCCGTAGTGCTGCGCCAGGATGAAGACGTTGCCCGCGACGGGCAGCGCCGCCGCCGACACGGCGACCGACGCGCGGTAGGCGTCGACCGGGAAGAACAGGTAGACGCCCAGTCCGACGAACAGCGGGTGCAGGATCAGCTTGGCAAACGACAGCCAGGCCGCGATCTGCAGCCGCTCTGCCGACTTGGACGCGAGCGAGGCGCCGATGGCGAACAGCGCCCCCGGCGTCGCCGCCGCGCCCAACGTCGAAAAGAAGCTGTCCAGCACGTCATGCAGCCCCAGCCCGGTGGCCGACACCATGAGCCCGGCGGCGATGGAGACGATCATCGGGTTCTTCAGCAGCCCGACCGCCAGCTTCTGGAAGATGCGCAGCGACATGGACCCTTCCCGCGCCGCCGTGACGATCAGGGTCAGCGCCGAGGAAAAGACGATCAGGTCGATGGACAGGATCAGGATGATCGGGCCCACCGCCTCCTGTCCCAGCAGCAGCGCCAGCATGGGCACGCCGAGGAAGCCGGTGTTGCCGATGGCCGCGCATTGCGCCTCGATCGCGGCGGTCTGGGTGTCCAGCCCGCGCGCGAAGGCGATCAGCATACCGATGGCGTAGGTGACGCCCGTGCCCCAGAGATACGCGGACGCCAGCCGGGGTTCGAAGATCTCGTCGAAGGACAGGTTGGCCGAGAACCGGAACAGCATCGCCGACAATGCGAAGTAGAAGACGAACTTCGTCAGGTGCGCGCTCGCTTCCTCCGAGAAGAAGCGGATGCGCGCGGCCCCGTAGCCAAGACCGATCAGGCCGAAGAAAGGTAACGTCTTGAGGAAGATCGCCAGCATGATCGTTCGATAGCACGGGGGGCGGTGGCGTCAATCCGCGCCGGCCTTGCGGCGTATCAAGGCGCGCCCGGGGCAGGGTCGGAGGATCCTCCGGTCTGATGCGATCCCGCAGGCGCGCCGCGACGACACGCCTACTGTCCCTCTCCATCGAAGTGACGGAGCGGAGTCGTTGACAGGATGGGGGTGGGCGCGGGATCATTCCCGGCATGACACCGGGAAAAGCCTACCTGACGAGCGAGGAGATTCGGGCGCTGTCGCAGCGGTCCGACGCCTGGGGTCTGGCGCTTGTGGCGCACGCCTGGGCGCTGATCCTCGGCAGCGTCTGGCTGTTCACCCTGTGGCCCAATCCCCTGACCTTCGTGCTTGCGGTGATCGTCATCGGTTCGCGTCAACTGGGGCTGGCGATCCTGATGCACGAGGCGGCGCACAACGCCCTGTTCAGGACACGCGCCTGGAACGAATGGGCGGGGGCGTGGCTGTGCGGGCGACCGATCCTCGCCGATCTGGCCAGCTACCGGCATTACCACCTGATGCACCACCGGCACACGCAGACCGACAAGGACCCCGACCTGAAGCTCTCGGCGCCGTTCCCGACCACGCGCGCCTCTCTGCGCCGCAAGCTGATCCGCGATCTGACCGGGCAGACCGGCATCAGGCAGCGTGCAGCCCAGATCGCCTTTGCCTTCCGCCTCGCCGGAGAGACGGAGGGCGTGTCGAGCCAGGACCTCGCGCAGGCGTTCAGTGGGCCTGTGCTGGGCAAGGCCCTGATCGTCAACGCCGTCCTGTTCGCGCTGTTCTGGGCGCTGTTCGGCTGGTGGACGTGGTTCGCCTTCTGGCTCCTGCCGCTGCTGACGTGGTTCCAGCTTGTCCTCAGGGTGCGCAACATCGCCGAACACGGCGCGGTCGAGAAGTCCGAGGACCCATTGCGCAACACCCGGACCACACTTGCCGGACCTCTGGAACGGCTGCTGGTCGCGCCCTACTGGGTCAACTATCATCTGGAGCATCACCTGGTGATGCACGTTCCGGCCTACAGGCTGCCGATGCTTCACCGCATGCTGCGCGACAAGGGGCTGGGCGAACGGATGACACAGGCAAACGGCTATCTCGACGTGCTCCGGCAGGCGAGCGCGCGAGGTTGATGAAGCGCGAAAGCTACGCGCCCCACGCGGTCCTCACCCTGCCCACATTCCACCGCTGCGAGCTGTGGCGGCTGGTGCTGGGACTTGTGCTCGCGACCGTCATCATGTTCGGGCTGACGCGGGGCATCATCGCGCTCATCAGCGGCATCGTCGGCCCGGATCGGTTCCCGGCGGTGTTGAGCATGATCACCTCCGGGCGGGACCCATGGGGGCTTCTGGCGCAACTGTCGCTGATGGGGGCCATGGGCATCGGCGCCATCGTCGTGGCCGAAACCCTGCACGGACGCACTGCCGGCAGCCTGTTCGGTCCGGCGCGGCTGTTCTGGCCACAGTTCCTGCGGGTCGCGGCCGTACTGGTGGCGCTGAACGTCGTGATCGCGCTGCTGCCGCCCTGGCCGCTGCAGATGGCGTCGGAGCCGGGCCTGCCGCCCGGGCAGTGGCTGGCGCTGCTGCCACTGACGATCGGCGCGCTGCTGGTCCAGACCGCATCGGAAGAGGTGCTGTTCCGCGGCTATTTCCAGAGCACGCTGGCCGCGAGGGTGAAATGGCCTGCCGTCTGGCTGATCCTGCCCTCGCTGGCCTTCGGCCTGGGGCACTATGCGCCGGACGTCTGGGGCAGCAATGCGGTGCCCATCGCGCTGTGGGCCGTGGCCTTCGGTCTGGCCGCCGCCGACCTGACGGCGCGGTCGGGCAGCCTTGGCCCCGCCATCGCCTTTCACCTCGTCAACAACTTCGTGGCCATCGGCGTGATGTCCCTGCAGGGCGACCTCTCGGGCCTGGCGCTGACGAAGCTGCCCTACGGGCCGGAGGACGAGGCGGCACTGGCCGCGATCCTGCCTGTCGACCTTGCAACGCTCTTCGTAAGCTGGCTCGCCGCGCGTCTCGCCTTACGCGTATAGAATTGATAGTTTCCCGCATTGGTGGTATCCTTCGGTTCGGCGCATAGCCGTTTATTTTGAACCGGACGGATTGAAACCATGAGACATTTCAAGGGGGTGGCCCGCGTGGCTGCCGTGCTTTTCCCTGTGCTTCTGCCATGTGCGGCCTTGGCGCAGGACAACTTCCACAACAGGATGGAGCGGGCGATCTCCGACTTCCTCGCCACGCCTGCCGAGGATCGCAAGCAGATCGTGCTCGACAACGGCAGCGTCATGATCCCGCCGGAGTTGCGCGCGGACGTGCGCTTTGGCTTCCAGAAGCGGATGACGCTGTCCGGACATGGCGTGCTGTTCGACATCGAGGGCCAGCGTGTCACCCTGTCGGAGCGGGACATGACCGAAATCGCCGAGGAGATGCTGGGCGTCGTCCGGGCAGAGGACCCGGAGAAACCGGTGCTGGAGCGCGAGGCGGAGGCGCAACTGAAACAGATCCTCGACCGCGGGCTGGAGATGCGCCGGCGCGGCGAGCTGAAAGGGCCGGAGGCGGTGCTGCTCGACCTTGAGCTGGTGCGCGCGATGGCCCACCGTCTGCCGGACGAACTGCGGTCGGGATACCTCTGGCGGGTGGATTTCATCCGCGACGAGATGGTCCGTCAGAAGTTGGTCGAGCCGAAACTGCTGACCAACTTCGTGATCATCGTGGAGATCAATGACTGGATCATCCGGTGGTTCCTGCGGACCGACTACATGCGCGAATGCGCCGCCGCCGGGGTGCCGGTGCCGCCGGACTTCGCGCTGACCGGAACGGCGTGGCGCGAACAGGGAGGCCTGTCCACGAACCTGCTCTCACCCGGCGCCGTGGCCAATGTCTGGACGTGGAACGTCACGGGCAAGCGCGGCGCCTGCGTGGCCCTGCCGCGCGGAACAGGCGGGCCGGGGAGCCTTGCCGGGATAATCTGCCAGTCGGCCGAGACCGGCAACGCCTGCTTCTGGGACAACATCCGGCGTTCCGACAACCAGCGCGTGCCATGGGCAACGGAGACGCTGGTGATCCGGGACCTGAAGGACGGCAGCGAACTGTCGGAAACCTGCCCGGCCTGTCACAAGGGCAACAACGTCTTCCTCGTGTCGCCCGACGATCCGACGTGGTGCAAGCTGCTGCGCGGCGGGCAGGGCGGATCGGGATGTTCGGCGGTGAACGGTCCGGGCTCTGCCGGGTTCACGCTGGCGGTGGAGGCGGAGGTCAACACGGTCAACGTCCCCAATACCTCGATCCGGCATTCGCGCTACGCGCCTTACAGCGGCACCCCGGCGCGGCCGGGCTGGGTGAACACCGAAGGTGTCGGCTGCGGCGGGGTCTGCCACCTCGGATCGGGGGGCAGCTTCAACCTGCCGCCCATGCCGCCAAGCTGCGGCGTAGACTGCTACTGACCGGAACGGGGGCGGCGCAGAGCCCCGCCCTACAGGCCGTCGCGCGTGCCGGATTGGCTTGCGCGGCGGCCCTTTCACGGCGCCCGCGAACCGGACGCCATCCGAGGGGAAGATTGCAATTCGTCGCAGCGGGGCATAAGTCACGCGCAAACGATGAACTCGGGGCTTCCATGAACTGGATCACCAACTACGTCCGTCCGCGCATCAATTCGATCTTCTCCCGCCGGGAAGTCCCGGAGAACCTGTGGTCGAAGTGCGAAAGCTGCGGAACGATGCTGTTTCACCGCGAGATCAGCGACAACCTGAACGTCTGCACCAACTGCGGCCACCACATGCACATCACGCCGCGTGACCGCTTTCACGCGCTGTTCGACGGTGGCATCTACGCCGAGGTGGCCGTGCCGGAACCGATGGCCGACCCGCTGCACTTCCGAGACTCCAAGCGCTACCCCGACCGGGTGCGCGCCGCGCAGAAAGGCACAGGCGAGAAGGAGGCCATGCTGGTCGGCGCTGGCGAGATCGGGCGCACGCCCGTGGTCTGTGCCGCGCAGGACTTCAGCTTCATGGCCGGGTCGATGGGCATGTACGTCGGCAATGCCATCGTCGCCGCTGCCGAAGAGGCGGTGAAGCTGGGCCGCCCGCTGATCCTGTTCTCGGCCGCGGGCGGTGCGCGCATGCAGGAGGGTATCCTGAGCCTCATGCAGATGCCGCGCACCACCGTCGCCGTGCAGATGCTGAAGGAGGCCGGGCTGCCGTATATCGTCGTCCTGACCCATCCGACCACCGGCGGGGTGACGGCTTCCTACGCGATGCTGGGCGACGTGCAGATCGCCGAACCCGGCGCGCTTATCTGCTTTGCCGGCCCGCGCGTGATCGAGCAAACCATCCGCGAGAAGCTGCCCGAAGGCTTCCAGCGCGCCGAGTACCTGCTGGAACACGGCATGCTCGACCGGGTGACCGACCGCCGCGACATGCGCGAGGAGCTGATCGTGTTGTGCCGCCTGCTGATGAAGATGCCGCCGCCGACGTGGGGCGATCTTCCGGCCCCGGGGCCAGAGGACATGGTGCGGGAGCCGAACGCGGCTCTGGACAACACCAAGGCGTGAGACCGGGCTGAACGCCCCTTTCGAGGATGTGAAAGAGATGGGTCAGGGCTCTGACGTGATACTGGAGCGCCTGATGGCGCTGCATCCCAAGGTCATCGACCTCGTTCTGGACCGGGTCTGGCGCCTGCTCGAGGCGCTGGGGCATCCGGAGCGCGACCTGCCCCCCGTGATCCATCTTGCCGGGACCAACGGCAAGGGGTCGACCCAGGCGATGATCCGCGCCGGGCTGGAGGCCGAGGGCAAGCGCGTCCACGCCTATACCTCTCCGCATCTCGTCCGGTTCCATGAACGTATCCGTCTGGCCGGGACGCTGATCACCGAAGACGCGCTGGCCGCGGTTCTGGACGAATGCGAGGCCGCCAATGGCGGCGCGCCGATCACCTATTTCGAGATCACGACCTGCGCCGCGCTTCTGGCCATGGCCCGCACGCCCGCCGATTTCACCCTGCTTGAGACCGGCCTCGGCGGACGCCTCGACGCGACGAACGTCGTCGAGAAGCCGGAACTGACGATCATCACGCCGATCTCGATGGATCACGAAAGCTTTCTTGGCGACACGCTGGCGAAGATCGCGGGCGAGAAGGCCGGGATCCTGAAACGCGGCGTGCCCTGCGTCGTCGGTCCGCAACCGGACGAGGCAATGGACGTGATCGAGGCACGGGCGCAAGCACTGGGTGCACCGCTTCTGGCCTACGGCCAGCAGTGGCACGCCTGGGAAGAGCGGGGACGTCTGGTCTATCAGGATGAAACCGGCCTGCTGGACCTGCCTATGCCGAACCTGCCCGGCGCACATCAGGTGCAGAACGCAGGCGCGGCCCTGGCGGCCTTGCGGCATCTCGGCGCCGGAGAGGCGGCACATGAAGCGGCCGTGACGCAAGCCTATTGGCCCGCACGTATGCAGAGGCTGCGGCATGGGCCGGACCTCGACAGCTTGCCGGGGATCGAGCTTTGGCTCGACGGCGGCCACAACCCGGCCGCCGGAGAAGCCATCGCCGCGCATCTCGCACGCCTGCCGGACCGCCCGACGTGGCTGGTGTGCGGCATGCTGAACACCAAGGACGCGCGCGGTTTCCTGCGTCCGCTTGCCACCCGCGCCAAGGGCCTTCTGGCGGTGTCCATCCCCGGGGAGGCCAATACCCTTCCCGCGGAGGAAACGGCGCGCATGGCGGCGGAGGTCGGCCACGCTGCCGAGGTGTGTACGGATGTCACCGAGGCCATCCACCGGATCGGGAAAACCGATCCCGCCGCGCGCGTGGTGATCTGCGGCTCTCTCTATCTTGCAGGCAGGGTGCTCAATTCCTATAGTTGATCGCGCAATCATGCATCCCTATAGTATCTTTCCTGAAGCGCCGGCCATGCCGGGCAAGGGAGGTGATGCAATTGCCGTTTCATCAATACATTCTCGCGGAACACAGGCTCCTTCACGTCCGCATCCTGGGGCAGCAGCGCATCACGCTGGGTGACATGTCACGCGGCTACGAAGAGTTCCTGTCCCTGCCCGGCGCCGATGACGTGCGCTTTTCCCTGCACGACATGCGCGGAACCGAAGATTTCTCGCTTCAGACGAACGGCAGCGAGATGATGACGGACATGGTGAAGTCCGATGCGGCCAAGCGTCAGGTCCACCGCAGGATTGCCTTCGTCGCCGACAATCCGGCTGTCCTGTCGGGGATCATGGTCTACGTCGCCATGCTGAACGAAAGCGCCTACCTGTCGTCGCACGTGTTGGGGTCCGTCGGGGATGCGCTCGACTGGCTGGGACTGGATCGCGCCATCGCCGCGCAGATGACGGGTGGTGGCGCAGACTGATGCCTTGAGGGATCAAGTATCCGCCCGGAACAGGCCCCCGATGTTGACTGATTCGACGCCCGCGGCCTATATTTCGTCAAAACGAAAAGATCGGGTGGCCCGCAAGAGGCGCCTCAGAGGACGAGCAGCATGGCCAAAGGTCTTTATCCGACCCTTTGCTTCGCCTTGATGGGCGCAGCCGTGCCCGCGTTCGCCCAGTCCAGCCACATCACGGAGAACCTGACCGCGTTCCAGACGACGCTGAACGGACAACCGCTGCGCATCGCGCGGAGCGGGCCTGTCTGTCCGCCATCCTGCGTGACGCCGATGCAGGCGGCCTCCGGCGTCGCGACGGTCGGCGAGCTGGAGGTGCTGGATTTCCTCGAACTGTTCGTGTCGGAGGGCCGCGGCCTGCTGGTCGATGCCCGCCTTCCCGAGGCCTTCTCGACCGGCACGGTGCCGGGGGCGGTGAATGTCCCGGCCTCCACGCTCGCGCCGGAGAACCCGTACCGCGACGACCTTCTTGAGGCGCTCGGGGTACGGAGCGGGGATTTCTCCGGCGCCTTTGACCTTGTCCTTTTTGCCGGGGGGGCGGACGACGGTCTGGCGGCTGCGGCGGTGCGGAACCTGCTGGACGCAGGCTATCCCCCGACAAAGCTGAAGTTTTACCGCGGTGGTCTGAAGGCGTGGGACGGTCTTGGTCTCAGCCTCGCCGCGGGTCAGTAAGTGGGAACCTTGGTATGATCCGCATGGTGCTTTTCGCAATCGGGTTCATCGCGATCACCGTCGCGCTGATCGTCGTGCAACCGGGCGCGCGCAGGGACGTGTCCGAGGCCGCAGCAGCCGAACCCGTGACTCGCAGCGACCTCGACCTGCCGACGCCGGAAACTGCTGAGGTGCCCGTCGTGCCGGTGACGCCCGAAGCGGCACCGGCCCCCTCGCCACAGCAACAGGCCAGCCTGCCGCAAGCCGAGCCCGCCACACTGTCCGTGACACGGGCCGTCAGCACACCGGACGACCGGGAGATGCGCCGGATGACGTGGAATACGCTCTCCAGCCTCAACCAGGCGACGGGCCGCGAAACCGCGCCCGGCCAGCCCGGCAGCCTGCTGCACGCCATTGTGCGCCGGTCGCTGGACGGATCGCCTGCGACGGCGGCCGAGGCGTCAGGGGCCACGACCTCTCCGGGCGCGCCTCAGGTCTATGTGGTGGTGTCGGGTGACAGCCTCGTGTCGATTGCCGAGAAGATCTATGGCGACGTGAACATGACGGGGCCGCTGTTCACGGCGAACCGGTCGATCATGAGCAGGCCTGACGACCTGCGTCCGGGTCAGACGCTCGTCCTGCCGAAGAAGTGACCTACCACTTCTAGCACGGAGCTGCGCCTTAATACAGAACAGCTAGGCGAACCACCTAGATGTTGACGCAGCGCAAGTGATTCGCCTATGGTCCTCGGCAACCGCGCGGACTGGCAACATCACGGCGCGGAGTCTCGGGGGATTTCTTGCATGACATCGCTTTCAGCGAACCGTCCCGGTATGCCTGCGATGGCCCGCCGGGCAGGATGGGCCGGATGATCCGCGCGATCCTGATGGCCGCTGGCTTCGTGATGAGCACTGTGGCGCTGGTCTGGGTGGTTGGCGGCGCCATGCCGGACGATACGGGGCGTTCCGATCAGGTCAGCCGCGCCACCCGCGATGCGATGGGCCTTCAACCCGCGATGGAGCCGCTAGCTGCCCCGCGTCCCTCCGAACCGATTGGCGAGACCGACACCTCCGCAGACCTGCGGCCCGTCGCGCGCCCGTCCGAAGTGGCGGCGCTGACGCCGGAACCGGCCGCGGTTTCACGGACCGGCCAGGCAGTCCCCGCAACCTCCGAACAGCGCGTCAACGATGCCATGCAGGCCATGGGCTACGGCATCCTCCGCGAGCTTCAGAAACCCGTATCTGCGGCGCCGCAGACCGAAACAATCAAGGCCGCGCGCATCGCGGCACCCGAACCGGCCACCCCGGTCGCCGCCGCAGCAAGGACCTACACGGTGCAGGCGGGCGACAGCCTGCCCGGCATCGCCTTCCGGCATTTCGGAACCACCGTCGCCTACCTCCAGATCCTGGAGGCAAACAAGGACGTGCTGCGCACGCCGGGCGAACTGAGGCCCGGCATGGTGCTCACCATCCCGGACTGACCCCTTTCAAGGCAGAGAAGCAAAAACGAGCAGCCAGTACCAAGCAGGGCCCCGAGGGGCCCTGTTCCTTGTCGCGTCAGCCCTCTTCGCCGGCCCAGTCGGCGGCCTGCATCTCGCGCAGGCGGGAGGCGGTGCGCTCGAATTCGAAACTGCCCGCACCTTCGACGTAAAGGCTCTCCGGTTCGGCGGCGGCGGTGGCGATCAGCCGGACGCGGGCCTCGTAGAGCGCGTCGATCAGGGTCACGAAACGCTTTGCCTCGTTGAAATTGTGACGAGAGAGTCGGGGAATGTCCTCCAGCACCAGAACGCGCACTGCGTCGGCCAGCGCGAGGTAGTCCGCCGGCCCCAGCGCGCGGCCGCACAGATCGAAGAAGCTCGCCCGTGCCATGGCATTGCGGTAGCGCGGCAGTTCCACCTCGCGGCCCTTCACGTGCAGCGTCAGCGTGTCCTCGATGCCGTGCGTCAGCTCTTCCCAGATCTCGTCGATCTTCTGGCGCGCCTCGGCGTTTGCAGGGGTAAAAAAGACCTGCGTCCCGGCCAGCCGGTCCTGCCGGTGGTCGGTCTTGGAGGCCAGCTCGCGGACCTCCAGCTTGTCCTTGATGAGCTCGATGAACGGCAGGAACAACTGCCGGTTCAGGCCGTCCTTGTAGAGGTCGTCGGGTATGCGGTTCGACGTGGTGACAACCACGGTGCCCGCGCTGAACAACTGTTCGAACAGCCGCCCGACGATCATCGCGTCGGTGATGTCGGTGATCTGCATCTCGTCGAAGGCCAGTACCTTTGCCGAGTCGGCCACCGCCTTGGCGATCGGCTTGATCGGATCCTCGACCCCCTCCTTGCGGAGGCGGTGCATCTCCGAATGGATTTCCTGCATGAAGCTGTGGAAATGCGTGCGCCGGGCCGGGACATTCAGCGTTTCGACAAACAGATCCATCAGCATCGACTTGCCGCGCCCGACACCCCCCCAAAGGTAGAGGCCCTTCGGCGGTTCCGGCGCCTTGCGGAAAAGGCCGCGCTTCGGCGGATCGGCCAGTTCGGCGCGGATGCGTTCGAAGGCGGGAAGGGCGCCGCGCTGTGCCTCGTCGGGCTTCAGGCGGCCGTCCTGAACGCGCTTGGCATAGAGGTCGGGGACAGTTGTCATGCCTCGCCTTTAGCGCGGGCCGCGGCGGATGTGTAGAGGGGGACGGACCTCGGAACGCCGCGAAATGCCAGCTTGATTTCCGTATGGGCAATGATCTAACCATGCCTTACCGTTCGGTATTTGGCCTTGGTCATCACGCATTGTGATGGGCAATATCACGTAAGAGAAATTGACCTAATTCCGCATCTGCGGTTCTGATCGTGCAACGCTGCAGGAGTAACGATCATGGACAGACCGGCCCCCATTGTCACACCCGTGCTGATCGTCGGTTGCGTGATCATCATGGTCAGCTTCGCGATCCGGGCCAGCTTCGGTGTCTTCCAGATCCCCATCGCCGAGGAATTCGGCTGGGCACGGGCAGAGTTCTCGCTCGCCATCGCCATCCAGAACCTCGCATGGGGGATCGGCCAGCCGCTGTTCGGCGCCGTGGCCGAGAAGATCGGCGACCGGAAGGCCATCATCATCGGCGCTGTGATTTATGCAGCGGGCCTCGTCATGTCGTCTTTCGCGGAGACGCCGTTTGCCATGCAGGCGTGGGAAGTGCTGGTGGGCTTCGGCGTGGCGGGCACCGGCTTCGGCGTGATCCTTGCCGTCGTGGGCCGCGCGTCGAGTGCCGAGAACCGCTCCATGTCGCTGGCCATCGCCACCGCGGCAGGCAGTGCCGGGCAGGTCTTCGGCGCGCCGGTGGCAGAGGCTCTGCTGGGCGTGATGTCCTGGCAGATGGTCTTTATCGTCTTCGCCGTGGCGGTGCTTGCTGTGCTGCTGGCACTGCCGATGATGCGCGCCCCGGCGGCGGCCTCCAAGGCCGAGCTGGAGGAGACCATGGGCGAGATCCTCGGCCGGGCCTTCCGCGACCCGTCCTTCACGATGATCTTCCTCGGTTTCTTTTCCTGCGGCTACCAGCTGGCCTTCGTCACCGCGCACTTTCCCGCCCTCGTGACCGAGCTCTGCTCGCCGATCATGGCGGGGGGCATCCTGTCGGGCATGGGGATCACAACCACGTCGGCGCTCGGGGCGGTCTCCATCTCGCTGATCGGGCTGTTCAACATCGCGGGCACGCTGACGGCGGGCTGGCTGGGCAACCGTTTCCAGCGCAAGTACCTGCTGGCCTTCATCTACCTCGCCCGCACCGTTGCGGCGGCGGCCTTCATCATGCTGCCGATCACCCCGGTGTCGGTGCTGGTGTTCTCGGCCGTGATGGGCGCGCTGTGGCTGGCGACGGTGCCGCTGACCTCCGGCCTGATCGCGCACCTCTACGGGCTGCGCTACATGGGCACGCTCTATGGCATCGTATTCTTCAGCCACCAGCTGGGCGGGTTCCTCGGCGTGTGGCTGGGCGGGCGGATGTACGACGTCTTCGGCGACTACACCATGGTCTGGTGGATCGGCGTCGGGGTCGGCGCGTTCAGCGCGCTGGTGCACCTGCCGGTGAAGGAAAACCGCACCACTCCGCCTGCGGGCGCGCTGGCCGCCTGACCCGCCTGCACGGCGGTCAGACCGTCGGCCCTTCCCACGTGTCGCGGATCGCCTTGGCCACCTGTTCGGTATGCGTCCACGGCAGCCCGTGGCCGGCGCCGTCGATCACCACGTGGCGGGCGTCGCGGTTCCATTCGGTCAACCGCCCCATGGCACGCAGAGGGATCACCGTGTCGTCGCGCCCCCATATAGCCGCGACGGGCACCCTTGCCTTGTGCAGCGCGCGGTGTGCCTCCTCTGTATCGCGCCGCAACGTGCCGCGCAGGGAGGAGAGGACAGACCTCAGAAACCCGCGCCGCCGCAGTTCTGCCATCTGAAGCCCGGCGATGTCGTCGACGTTGCTGTCGGCATGGGCCGCGGCCCGTGCGGTGCGGGCAAACTGGGTCGGGTAGGCCATGTGGAACAGCCAGTCGCCGGCCAGCGGCCATTCCGTGCAAAAGCGTGCGACGGGTCCGACCTGATGGCCCATGCCGGCGGGTGCCAGCAGGATCAGGCGGCGCAGGCGGTCCGGGTTTGCAGCTCCCCAATGCGCGGCAATGGCGCCTCCCATGGAGTAGCCTGCCAGCGTCAGGTCGTCGGTCAGGCCCTCGTGCTCCAGCAGGTCCTCCAGTTGCCGCGTGAAGAAGCCCGGTGTCTGCGGACCCCTCGGCGCGTCGGAATAGCCGCGCCCGTAAAGGTCGTAGACCAGCACGCGAAATCCCATGGCGACGAGGTGCCGCGCCAGCCCGAGCCAGACGTAGGAGGGCGTGGTCAGCCCGTGCACGCAGACCATGACCGCGCCGCGTTCGGGACCGAGCCAGTCGTAATGCGTGTGTCCCTGCGACAGCTCCGCGAAACGGCCCGGGGCCTGCTGGCGGAAACGTGCGTTGCGCGGTGTGCGGCGCAGTTCACGCGCAGCGGGCAGCCCGGCGAGGGCCAGTGCGGCGAGTGTCGCCGCCGTGCTCACCGCGCCTCGTCCGGTGTCAGCAGCCCGTGGGACACCAGCGCATCGGCCCAGCCCTGCGGCCCGTTAAACAGGTGAGTCTGCCAGCCGCGCGCCGCCGCGGCCTCGATGTTCTCGGCCCGGTCGTCGGTGAACAGCAACTTGCCGGGCGCGATGCCGGAGTGCTCCTCGACCATCTCGTAAATGCGTGCGTCGGGCTTTGTCACACCCATGTGGCCGGAGACGTAGGCATGGCCGAAGCTGTTGAGGAAACCGTAGACCGGCGTCGCGATGGCCCAGGTTCCGATGCCGAAGTTCGTCAGCGCGAAGGTCGTCACGCCCTTTGCGTTCAGCGCCTCCAGTAAGCGGACAGAGTGGGGGATCGCCGGTGTCGCCATCTCCAGCCAGTCGTCGTGCCAGAGCCGGATCTCATCGCGCCAGCGCGGGTACTTCTCTGCCCAGCCATAGATCGTTTCACGGAAGTCGGCGCCGCGATCGACAAGGTCGTTCATCCCGTGCAGGTCAACCTCCGCGAACATCGCCGCGCGGCGGTCGGCGCCGATCTTCGGATCGTAGTAACGCTCCGGCTGCCATTCGATCAGCACGTTGCCGACGTCGAAGATCACGGCCTCGATGGTCATCCCTGCTCCTTCGCGGCCATGCGCAGCGCCCGGTCCAGCGCATCGAGGAAACGGCTCCGGTCGGCCTTCGTGAAGGACTTGCCGCCGCCCTGCCGGAAGGGATCGGCAGCGCGCAGGTCAGCGGCGAGGTCGCGCATCGCAAGTTGCGCGCCGATGTTGGCGCCGGTCAGCGCAGAGCCGTCGGGCCGCAACACTTGCGCCCCGGCCTCCACGCATTTCGCGGCAAGCGGGATGTCGTTCGTCACCACCACGTCGCCGCGTCCGGCCTGATCGGCGATCCACTTGTCGGCTTCGTCTGCGCCGGAGGACACCACGACGATGTCCACCAGCGGGTTGCGCGACGGGCGGATGCCGCCGTTCGACACCAGCTTCATCGGCACCTTGTGGCGGGTGGTCACGCGCTCGGCCTCTTCCTTCACCGGGCAGGCGTCGGCGTCGATGTAAAGTGTGGTCACGGAGATCAGCCCAGCATTGCCTCTGCGTGGAAGGCCACGTGGTCCTCCATGAAGGTCGAGACGAAGAAATAGCTGTGGTCATAGCCGTTCTGCATCCGGAAGACCCCGTCCTGCCGCTTGGCGGTCATCGCCTCCGCCAGCGCCTCGGGCTTCAGGAGATCGAGGAACTGGTCCTTCGAGCCCTGGTCGATCAGCACCGGCCCGTCGAAACCCTTGTCGCGCATCAGGAGGGAGCTGTCGTGCTTTTCCCAGGCCGCCTTGTCGTCGCCAAGGTAGGCGCCCAGCTGCTTGGTGCCCCAGTCGGACTGCGTCGGGTTGGCGATCGGCGAAAACGCCGAGACGGAGGCGAAGCGCCCCGGCAGCGACATGGCCAGCGTCAGCGCGCCGTGCCCGCCCATCGAGTGCCCGGTGATCGCCTGCCGCTCCAGATCAATGGCGAAGTTGGCACCGATCAGCGCGGGCAGCTCCTCGGCCACGTAATCCCACATGCGGAAATGCGGCGCCCAGGGAGCCTCCGTGGCGTTCACGTAGAAACCGGCGCCCTGGCCGAGGTCATAGGCCTCGTCGTTGGCAACGCCCTCGCCGCGCGGCGACGTGTCGGGAAAGACCAGCGCGATGCCATGTTCTGCGGCCCAGGCCTGCGCCCCGGCCTTGGTCATGGCGTTCTCGTGTGTGCAGGTCAGGCCGGACAGGTACCACAGCACCGGGACCGGAACATGCGCCGCTTCCTCCGGCAGGAAGAGGCCAAAGGTCATCTCGCACGAGGTGGCCTCGGAGGCGTGGCTGTAGACACCCTGAACGCCGCCGAAGCAGCGGTTTTCGGATACGGTTTTCATGGCCTGTGTCATGGCGGCGGCTCCTTTCGAAGGGGTCACTTTGCGCCGTAACGTGCCATGAAGGTGGCGACAGCGCCATCCACAATCCGGTCGCGTTCGGATTGGGTGAACTCCGTCTGCAGACCGAACACCGCCTTGGGCCAGAGATCGGCCTTGCACAGCTCGGCGAACTGGTCGGCGGCCAGCGACACGTCGTCGGTGACGATCTCGCCGCGGGTGCGGGCGACGTCCAGATAGCCGGACAGCGCGCGCTTGGCGATCATCGGGCCGGACTGGTAGAACTGGCGCCCGAGTTCCGGGAAACGGTCGGCTTCGGCCACGCAGATCCGGAAGATGCGCTGGCCGAGCTCCGACAGCATGAAGGTCAGGATGCGGTGACCGGCGTCGCGCAGAACGTGTTCCGGCGTGTGGGTCATCTCGATGGACAGAAGCGCCTCGTCCGCCTGCCTGCAGCACTGGGCAGAGGTCACCTCGAGGAACAGGAGGCGCTTGTCCGGAAAGTAGCTGTAGAGCGTCGCCTTGGACACTCCGGCCTCGCGGGCGATGTCGTCGACCGAGGCACCTTCGAACCCGTCGCGCATAAAGACCTCCTGCGCGCCGGCGAGCACCTGATCGTACTTGCGGCCCTTCCGGATGTCCTGTGCGCGATCCCGGGCTGCTTCGTCAGCCCGGGCCTCTGCGGTGTGTCCCGCGGTCATGTCGCCCCTCCTGTCGTAGAACGCATGTATAGACCGCGCGGTTCAGTTCGGGCAAGCCGCCGCAATGCAAGAGCGGGTTACCGGCAGGTCGTGGGCTGGTTCAGCGTGCAGACCTCACCTTGGACAGGGCGCTGGTCCTGATCCTGCCCCTGGGTCGAGGTTGCAGGCTTCGGGCCGTTGTCCGGGAAGGTGAGGTTCGGCAGGTAGGACGGCCCGACATCCGCAAACGCGGGCGCGGCAAGGACGGAGGCGGCAAGGAGCGCGGCAGTGGCAAGACGTGTCATGAAGAATCTCCCGATCACTTTCTGAACTAAACTGTTCGGTTCAGAAATGGCGCATCGGATAGAAAACGTCAAGGGTGGGTAGAAGCGATGCGGCGAATTGGCCCTGTCACGAATTCCGGCTTGCGGCGGGCGGGCCGATGACTACTTTAGAACCGATCTAAAGAAGGGTGTGACATGCGGTTTTCGATGCAGCGTCGGCGTTTCGGCGATCTTTCAGAGCAGGAAGTGCTGGCACTGGCGATCTCGTCCGAAGAGGACGACGCCCGGATCTACCGGAGCTACGCGGAACGGCTGCGGGCGGAGTATCCCGACACCGCCGCGATCTTCGACGGCATGGCCGAGGAAGAGGATCATCACCGCGCCTCCCTGATCGAACTGCACCGGCAGCGGTTCGGCGAGGTCATCCCTCTGATCCGCCGCGAGCACGTCGCCGGCTTCTACGCGCGCAAACCCGTCTGGCTGGTTGAAAACCTCTCGCTCGAACGCATCCGCACCGAGGCGGAGGCGATGGAACGCGACGCCGAACGCTTCTACACCGCCGCCGCGCAACGGACCACGGACGCTGGCACCCGCAAGCTGCTGGGCTACCTCGCCGCCGCCGAAGCAGGCCACCAGAAGGCTGCCGAGGGGCTGGAGGCCGAACACCTCGACGCCGACTCCCGCCAGTCCGAGGACGACATGGCCAAGCGCCAGTTCCTCCTGACATGGGTACAGCCGGGCCTTGCGGGTCTGATGGACGGCTCGGTCTCGACCCTGGCGCCGATCTTCGCCACCGCCTTTGCGACGCAGGACACCTGGACGACCTTCCTTGTCGGTCTGGCGGCTTCTGTCGGCGCGGGCATCTCCATGGGGTTCACGGAAGCGGCGTCGGACGACGGGCAGCTTTCGGGGCGCGGCTCGCCGGTCAAGCGCGGCATCGCCGCCGGTGTCATGACGGCGCTCGGCGGGCTCGGGCACGCGCTGCCCTACCTCATCCCGCATTTCTGGACCGCCACCATCGTGGCCACCATCGTCGTCTTCGTCGAGCTCTGGGCCATCGCGTGGATCCAGAACAGGTTCATGGAAACGCCGTTCTGGCGCGCGGCCTTCCAGGTGGTTCTGGGCGGGGCTCTGGTGTTCGGTGCTGGCGCCCTGATCGGCGCGGGCTAGGGCGCACCTCCCGCCCTTTCACATTTGGTATACCATGACTCGCTTGCCCCGTTGGGGGACTGAGGCTATGCCGGATGGGACAATTACCGGGAGGAAATAGCCGTGCTCAAGCGTCCGTTTGACAAGACCAAACTGCCCAGCCGTCACGTCACCGAAGGCCCGGCCCGTGCGCCGCATCGCTCCTTCATGTACGCCATGGGGCTCAGCGAGGAAGAGATCCACCAGCCGCTGATCGGCGTGGCGACCTGCTGGAACGAGGCCGCGCCCTGCAACATCTCGCTGAGCCGGCAGGCGCAGGCGGTGAAGCTGGGCGTCAAGGAAGCCTCCGGCACGCCGCGCGAATTCACCACCATCACCGTGACCGACGGCATCGCCATGGGACACGAGGGCATGCGCGCCTCGCTCGCCTCCCGCGAAGCCATCGCCGACACGGTCGAGCTGACCATGCGCGGACACTGCTACGATGCGCTCGTGGGGCTGGCGGGTTGCGACAAGTCCCTGCCGGGGATGATGATGGCGATGGTGCGGCTCAACGTGCCGTCGGTCTTCATCTACGGCGGGTCGATCATGCCGGGCAAATACCAGGGCCGCGACATCACCGTGCAGGACGTGTTCGAAGCCGTGGGCAGGCACCAGGCGGGCGCCAACTCCGACGAGGAACTGCGCGCCATCGAGAAGGCGGCCTGCCCCTCCGCCGGGGCCTGCGGCGGCCAGTTCACCGCCAACACCATGGCCTGCGTGTCCGAGGCCATCGGCCTTGCGCTGATGAATTCCTCCGGCGCGCCAGCGCCTTACGAAAGCCGCGACCAGTACGGCACCGCGTCGGGCATCGCCGTGATGAACCTGCTGGAGCGCAACATCCGCGCCCGCGACATCGTCACCATGAAGTCGCTGGAAAACGCCGCGCGCGTCGTCGCCTGCACCGGCGGCTCGACCAACGCCGGTCTGCACCTGCCCGCTATCGCGCATGAGGCAGGGCTGGAGTTCTTCCTCGACGACGTGTGCGAGATCTTCCGGGACACGCCCTACTTCGTCGACCTCAAGCCCGGCGGCAACTACGTGGCCAAGGACCTCTACGAGGTCGGCGGCGTGCCGGTCGTGATGAAGGAGCTGCGCAAGGCGGGCCTGATCCACGAGGACTGCATGACCGCAACGGGGCGGTCCATGGGCGAAGAGCTCGACCTGATCGAGCGCGAGGCCGACGGCAAGGTGATCTATCCCATCGAAACGCCGATCACCAAGACCGGCGGCGTCGTGGGCCTGAAGGGCAACCTCGCCCCGCAGGGCGCCATCGTGAAGGTCGCGGGCATCGCGGCGGAGGACCAGGTCTTCACCGGCCCCGCGCGGGTCTTCGAATGCGAGGAGGACTGCTTCGAGGCGGTCAAGATGCGCGCCTACAAGGAAGGCGAGGTGCTGGTCATCCGCAACGAGGGCCCCGCTGGCGGCCCCGGCATGCGCGAGATGCTGGCCACCACCGCCGCGCTGTCCGGGCAGGGCATGGGCAAGAAGGTCGCGCTTATCACCGACGGGCGCTTCTCGGGCGCGACGCGCGGGTTCTGCGTGGGCCACGTTGGCCCCGAGGCAGCCCACGGCGGGCCAATCGCGCTGGTGGAGACGGGCGATGTCATCACCATCAACGCCCTGACCGGCAAGCTGTCCGTGGACCTGACGGACGAGCAGTTGGCTGCACGCAAGAAAGCCTGGGCCGGGCCGCGGGACACGATCTATGCGTCCGGGTCGCTCTGGAAGTATGCGCAACTGGTCGGTGAGACCTACAAGGGCGCGGTCACCCATCCGGGCGGCAAGGCCGAGAAACACGTCTACGCCGATCTCTGACGCCGATGCGCGGAACGATCTTCACGGTCCTCGCGGCGGCGCTGTGGCTTGCCGCCTGCGACATGCCCGCCACCGATCTGGCGGGCGCGTCAACGGGCAGCAAGCCCCCGCTCGAAAAGGTGTCCCTTGCCGGGGGCTCCGTCGTCGTGGACGGGCCGGAGGGCTACTGCATCGACCCGGAAACCTCGCGGTCGCGGAACGGTCAGGGCGTCGCCGTGATCGCGTCGTGTTACATCCTGTCGGGCGGCAAGGCGGGCTACAACGTGCCGCCGGTGATCGTGACGGTGACCGTCGGCCCGAAGGACCCGGGGGGCGCGGTGCCCGATCCGGCCGCGCTGGCGAAGGCCGCGGGGGCGCCCCTGCTGGGGGCCTACGAGGACGACGGGCTGACCCTCGCCCACCTCGGCAGCGGCGGCGACAAGATGCTGAGCGAGGGCGATCAGCGCTACTGGCGGGGGGCCTTCCTGCAGGGCGGTCACATGGTCGGTCTGGCGCTTTATGCGCCGGAGGGCGACGCGATGGCGGGCCGTGACGGGGCGCGGATGCTGGGGCAGGTGCGTGACTTCATTGTACGCGCAAGTCCGTGAAGGAAGGGTGAATCCGCCGCGCGGGCGGATTCAAGGAAAAGCGTAACGATATCGTGGTTTTTCGCGTTTATTCGAACCGTGGTGTAAGCCATAATGGTTTCCGAACCCGAAACGATCTGTCGTATTCGGGAGACGCAAAAGACATTTGGGGACACGGCAAGGCATGACGACAGGGCAGCGGCAGGGATGGCTGGACAAGATGGTCTTTGCCGCGGGCCTGAGACGCTGGTCGCAGGCCGCGCGCTCCGCCTCCGGCATGGACCTTGCCGCCCTCCGGGAAAGCCGCAACCGCGCCCGGCGCCTGCGCACGCACCTCGACCGTCTGATCCACGTCGCGGAGGAACGGCTGGCGCTGCCGATGATCGGCAACCAGGCCTTTCCGCGCCCCGTGGATGCCGACTGGGCCTGGCGGCCGGAGCTGTGGTGCGGACCACTGCCGCGGCCGGGTATGTCCTCGGTCGAGTCACAAAGCATGCTGGGTCGGGAGGCGACGCTGTTCCACGACTGCGCGCGTTCCGAACTGACCCTGCGCCAGATCCGCAACACCCGGGAGGCCGACCTTGCCGCCTACGGCCTGCGGCTGGACGTCTTCCGTTTCGACGGGTCCTACCTGTCGCTGGCCATCGACCTGCCACAGGAGGCGTCGCAGGGCCTGAAGCGCAGCCACCTGATCCGGATCGACACCATCGTCGAGATGGAGAAACCCCTTGAAATCTTTGCAAGACTGAACATCAAGCACGGCCCGAACACGGAGCAGATCGTCCGTGAGCTGCCGCTGAACGAGGAAGAGATCAACGTCGAGTTCGACCTCGCTTACACCAAGCTGAACGAGAAGCGGGTGGAGAAGATGTGGCTCGACCTGATCTTCGAAGGGCCGGAGATGAACCAGGTGATCCTCCGCGACCTGACGTTCAGCCGCCGCAAGCGGGCGGCGCTGTGAGCCGCCGGAAGGAGTCCCGAGAATGAGCGCATTCACCCTGACGAAGACGCGGTTCCGGGAAGGGCTCTGGGAAGGGGTGCTGAGCACCGAAGGCACCGCCGCGCCGGACGTCGAAGTGACGCTGAACGACCAGCCGGTGACCGGCGTGATGGTGACCGAAGTGGCGGGCAAGGCACGGGAGGCGGGCGCCCAGTGGCTGCTTCAGGTGCCGGTCCCGGCAGAGGCGATCGGCGACGGGGTGCAGACCTTCCTGATCACCGACGCGGCGACCAACGGCGTGTTGCAGAGCTTTTCGCTTATCTCGGGCGAGGCGCTGGGCGATGACATCCGGGCAGAGGTCGACCTGCTGCGCGCCGAGCTCGACATGCTGAAGAAGGCCTTCCGCCGGCATTGTCTGGAGACGACCTGACCCGCTGACTGTTTCCGGTATGGAGACATTGGCGCGCGCTTGAGCCTTGGTCCCGAGGCGTTAACGCGCGGTGACAACCGGGTTTCGTGCACGGGGCGCACGGAAGGGTAACGGGGCGTGCGCCGTGCAGATATGGTGCCGCGGAGTTGGCTGTCCACAACACCGCAGGACAATCTTCACACAGCTTGCACCGTCGTTACTGGTGAACCGGCCGGTTGAGGGGGTCGAAACGGCCGGTTGGTAACCTTTTCGTCCCGACGTCGCCGCGCGCCTGTTGCGTAGCCCTCTGCCGCGTTAACCCATTGCGATTTTTTCCATGCCGAAGGCATGTAAAACGGGGCAGGCAGATTGACCTTCCGACTGGCGGGGTTCACGGTAGCGGCAACGCGAAAGGACCTTCTCACATGTCACCGATGCGCGGCATTGCGCTGAAGCTGGCCTCCGTCTTCCTGTTCACGATCATGGCCTCGCTCATCAAGGCCAGCTCGACCGAGGTGCCCGCGGGGCAGGCGGTGTTCTTCCGCTCGTTCTTTGCCATGCCGGTGATCGTCCTGTGGCTGACCCTGCGCGGCGACCTGCGCACCGGGTTCAAGGCCACGCGCCCCCTGATGCACGTCTGGCGCGGGCTGGTGGGGGTCACCGCCATGGGCTGCAACTTTGCCGCGCTGGGGCTTCTGCCTCTGCCGGAGGTCACGGTGCTGGGCTACGCCGCGCCGATGCTGACGGTGCTTCTGGCCGCGCTGATGCTGGGCGAACGCCTGCGGCTGTTCCGGATGTCGGCGGTTCTGCTGGGGCTTGGCGGCGTGACCATCGCGCTGTGGCCGCGACTGTCGCCTGACGCCTGGAGTGAGGCGGCGATGCTGGGCCTGATCTTCATCGGCGTGTCCACGGTGATGCGGGCGCTGGCGCAGATCCAGATCCGCCGCATGGTGTCGAGCGAGGAGACCTCCGCCATCGTGTTCTACTTCTCCCTGACGGCGACGCTGTTTTCGCTGGCGACCGTGCCGTTCGGCTGGACATGGCCGGGCTGGGCTGTGGTCTGGATGCTGGTGGCCGCCGGTCTGATCGGCGGCGTGGCGCAGATCTTCCTGACCTCGTCCTACAAGTTCGCGGGCGCTGCGGTGCTGGCGCCGTTCGAATATGCCTCGATCCTGTTCGCGATCCTCTTCGGCTACGCGTTCTTCGACGAGGTGCCGACAGCCAGCGTGCTGATCGGCGCGGCCATCGTCGTGCTGGCCGGCGTGCTCATCATCTGGCGCGAACGGCAGCTGGGCCTGAAGCGCGGGCAGGCGCGGGCGAACATGACGCCGCAGGGGTAAAATCTTCGGTCGAAGATTTTACCGGCGGGCAGATTTTTCTTCGAAAAATCTGGGGGGTCAGAGGTCGAAGGCTTCCGCGATCCGGTAGGCCGGGCGCAGAAGGGCGCGCCTGTGGCGGCCCAGCGGGAAACGGGCCGGCGGCTTTGCGAGGAAGTCGGGCAGGCCGGTCGGCGTGCCGAGCAGGGCCTTTGCCAGCGCGTGGCCCGCGTAGCTGCCCATGGCGACGCCGTTGCCGTGGAACCCCAGCGCCGCGTCGAGGCCCGGGTGGTCCGGCACGGCGCCGATGAAGGGGTGGCCGCTGGCCATCAGGCAGACCAGCCCGGACCATTCGTGCGTGATCTCCACGTCCGCCCAGGCCGGGAAGGCTGCGGCGAAGTCCTTGCGGATGCGTTTCGCGATGGCCGCCTGTTCGGCGGGCCGCGCGGTCAGCCCGCCGCGCATCCCGAACAGCATCCGCCCGTCCGGCAGGCGGCGGAAGTAGTGCAGCAGGCGGCGGGAGTCGTAGGCCATCTGCGCGGTGGTCCAGCCGGCGTCTTCGGCTTCGGCATCGGTGAGCGGCCGGGTCAGCAGGATGGAGCTTTGCACCGGCAGGGTGCGGGCGCGGAGCCAGGGGGGCAGGTCCTCGGACGAGTAGCCGTTGGTGGCGAGGATGACGCGGTCGGCGGTGACGGTCTGGCCGTTGACGGTGAGGCGCCACGTGCCGTTGCGGCTGAGCGCCGTGACGGGGCTGTCGGCATGGAGGGTCGCGCCCGCGTCAGCGGCGGCCCGGGCGAGGCCCGCGTGGTATCTGGCGGGGTTGAGGGCGAAGCCCGTCGCGCGGGTCAGGGCTCCGTGCCAGGGACCGGCCATGCCTTGTGCGGCGAGGTCGTGTCGCTCGGTGAGGCGGGCGGTCGGGTCGGCCTCTGCCTCCTGCCGCAGGGCCTTCATGGCGCGGGCGGTGTGGGCCAGTTCGGTTTCGCCGTCGGAATGGGTGTCGGCGTCGATGCCGTGGGTGTCGAGGAGGTCGCGGACATGGGCCACCGCGGCGACCTGCGTGTCGTGCCAGAGGGCGGCCTGGGCGGCGCCGTGGCGGCGGGCGAGGGTTGTCCCGCTCGCCAGTGCGCCGCCGATGCAGCAGAAGCCGCCGTTGCGGGTGGAGGCGCCCCAGCCGGGGGGCTCGGCCTCGAACAGCGCGGTGCGGGTTCCGGCCTGTGCCAGGGTCAGCGCGGCGTTCAGCCCGGTGAAGCCGCCGCCGATGATGGCAACATCCGTCTTCAAGGGCGCGTCGAGGCGCGGCCACGCCGGGGGCGTGACCGTGCCGGTCCAGAAGCTGCCGGGATCGCGCGCGTAGGCGGCCGGTTCGTAGAGCCGGATCACGCGGTGGCTTCGGCGGCGCGCTCCTCGCGCGCGCGCTGGACCGCGCCCCGTTTGGTCACCAGCGAGGCGGTGATCACGCCGATGGTGACGAAGACGATCAGCAGGGTCGAGAGCGCGTTGATCTGCGGGCTGACGCCGAGGCGGACGGCCGAGAAGATCTTGATCGGCAGGGTCGTGGCGCCGGGGCCGGTGGTGAAGCTGGCGATCACGAGGTCGTCGAGCGACAGGGTGAAGGCGAGCAGCCAGCCGGAGATCACCGCGGGTGCGATGATCGGCAGCGTCACGAGGCGGAAGGCCTCGAACGGGGTGGCGCCGAGGTCGAGCGCCGCCTCTTCCAGCGCGGTGTCGAAGGTGGCGAGGCGCGACGAGACCACGACCGAGACGTAGCACATGGCGAAGGTGGTGTGCGCCAGCACCACGGTCAGCACGCCGCGGTCCAGCCCGATGCCGATGAACAGCAGAAGCAACGAGAGGCCGGTGATGACTTCGGGCATGACGAGCGGCGCGTAGATCATGCCGGAGAAGAGCGTCCGCCCCCGGAACCGCCCGGCGCGGATCAGCACGTGGGCGGCCATGGTTCCCAGCACCGTGGCGATGGTCGAGGAGAAGAAGGCGACCCGCAGCGTGACCCAGGCCGCGTCGAGGAATTCCTGGTCGCGGAAGAGTTCCGCGTACCATTGCGTCGAGAAGCCGGCCCAGACGGTGACGAGGCGGCTGGCATTGAACGAGTAGATGACCAGCACGACCATCGGCAGGTAGAGGAAGGCGAAGCCCAGCGTCAGGGCGGTGGCGTTGAACCAGGAGAAGCGTTTCATGCGGCGGCTCCCGAGGGGTTGTGCCTTGCGTGGCGCGCCGGTTCCGGCGGTTTGGTGCGGTGGCGGGCGGGGAGGGGGGCGCTGCCCCCCGCCTTCGGCTCCCCCCGAGGTATTTCGGCCAAGATGAAGGCGCGCGGGCATGTGCCGGGCCGGAGGGGGGCGGGGGAACGGCGGGCGGGGCGGGTCATTTCTCGGCCTGCCTTGCGCGTTCCTCGGAGCGCTGGAAGAGGATGATCGGGACGATCAGGATCAGCAGCAGGATGACCGCCACCGCGGAGGCCACGGGCCAGTCGCGGTTGTTGAAGAACTCTTCCCACAGCACCTTGCCGATCATCAGCGTGCCGGAGCCGCCGAGCAGCGAGGGGATGACGAATTCGCCGATCGTCGGGATGAAGACGAGGAAGCAGCCGGCCACGATGCCGCCGCGCGAGAGCGGGAAGGTGACGAGCCAGAAGGCTTCGAGCCGCGAGCAGCCGAGGTCCTCGGCGGCTTCGAGCAGGCTTTCGTCCATCTTCTCGAGCGCGGCGTAGATCGGCAGGATCATGAACGGCAGGTAGGTGTAGACGATGCCGATGTAGACCGCGATCTTGGTGTTGAGGATCTGCAGCGGCGTGGAGATGAGGCCGGTCCAGAGCAGGAGCTGGTTCAGCAGCCCCTCGTTCCCGAGGATGCCCATCAGCGAGTAGACGCGGATCAGGAAGGACGTCCAGAACGGCAGGATGACCAGCATCAGCAGCGTCGCCTGCCATTCCTTGGGCGCGCGCGCCATGCCGTAGGCCATCGGGTAGCCCACCAGCAGGGTCGCGAAGGTGGCGATCAACGCGATCTGGAGCGAGCTGAGGTAGGCTT
This sequence comes from Sagittula sp. P11, assembly GCF_002814095.1. Taxonomy (NCBI): domain Bacteria; kingdom Pseudomonadati; phylum Pseudomonadota; class Alphaproteobacteria; order Rhodobacterales; family Roseobacteraceae; genus Sagittula; species Sagittula sp. P11. Next base: position 1,904,412 of record NZ_CP021913.1, on the reverse strand, counting down.
TCCAGTAGAGGTCGTCGCTGGTCAGGAAGACGAAGTTCTCGAAGTCGAGTTCCGACAGGAAGTCGACGATCGCCGTCCAGCCGCCGGAGAGGTCCAGTTGCGGCATGTAGGGCGGGCGGGCCAGCGCCACGTCCGAGAGCGAGATCTTCAGGACGATCAGGAAGGGCACGAGGAACAGCGCCAGAAGCCAGAAGTAGGGCAGGCCGATCACCCCGTTGCCGAGGAAGGCGCGGCGCTGGTCTGCGTCGCTCTTGTTCAGGAGTGCGAGGAAGCCGCCCAGCGTGGCGACGAGCCCCGCGACATGCACGGGCAGGGCGGGATCGTCCAGACCGGGGCCCGCCAGCAGGAGCGCCGTACGCACCGCGAAGTAGAGCGCGGCGACGAGCAGCGCGATCATCAGCGCGGCGTTGCGCCGGTTGGCGGCCTCGTCGATCACGCGTCATCCTCCAGCACGACGCCCGCCGTCGTGGTGAAGGAGAGGTAGACCTCGTCCTCCCAGGTGATGTCGCGGTTGGCGACGCGGCGGGTGTTGGTGGCCTGCGCCTTGACCATCAGCCCGCCGGCAAGCTCGACGTGGTAGGTGGAGATGTTGCCGAGGTAAGCGATGTCGATCACCTTGCCCTTCAGCACGTTCACGGCGTCGGGCGGTGTCTTGGAGATCGCGATCTTTTCCGGGCGGAGCGAGAGGACGACCTTCTGGCCGGCCTTTTCCTCGGGGCCGTTGACGGCGATCAGCCTGGGCTGGCCTTCGGCCCAGGCGATGGCGAGGCCGCCGGGGGGCACGTCCGCCACGGCGGGGGGCGGAACGGTCTGCGTCGCGGGAGCGGAGGCGGTCACGGGGTCCGCGGTGGTGCCGGTCTGCGGCGCGGCGTCGGGCAGGGGCAGGGCCTTCTGCGGTTCGTCCAGCCACTTGCCGACGATGGGCGCCAGCACCTTGTCGTGCAGCTTCTGTCCCAGTTCGTTGGGCTGCGGGCGGCGGGCGTGTTCCTCTGCGGCTTCCTGCAGGGCGGCCTCGGCCTCCGGCGTGTCTGGCTCCGGCATGGGGAGCTTCGATTCGGGCTGGGTCGCGGGCCCGGGCGTGGCGGGGGTCGGGGCCGGGCGCGCCTCGGCTATGCCGCGGAACAGGTTCACGTCGCCGATGAAGTCGGCCACGTAGACCGAGACGGGCGCCTCGTAGATGCGGTCGGGCGTGTCGACCTGGATGATCTTGCCGTGGTCCATGACCGCCACGCGGGAGGCGACGGTCATCGCCTCTTCCTGGTCGTGGGTCACGATGATGAAGGTGGTCCCGGTCTTCTCCTGGATGTCCATCAGCTCGAACTGGGTTTCCTCGCGCAGCTTGCGGTCGAGCGCGCCGAGCGGTTCGTCGAGGAGCAGGAGTTTCGGTGCCCGGGCGAGCGAGCGGGCGAGGGCCACGCGCTGGCGCTGGCCGCCGGAAATCTGGTGGGGCTTGCGCTGGGCGAACTTCTCGAGGTGCGTGAGGCGGAGCATCTCGCTCACGCGGCTCTCGATCTCGGCCTTGGGCTTCTTTGCGCGCTTCAGGCCGAAGGCGATGTTTTCCCAGACGGAAAGATGCGGAAACAGCGCGTAGCTCTGAAACATCATGTTCACCGAGCGCTTGTTGGCGGGGATCTTCGCGATGTCCTGACCGTCGAGAAGGATCTGCCCCTCGGTCGGCTGTTCGAAGCCCGCGAGCATCCGCATCAGGGTGGTCTTGCCGCAGCCCGAGGGGCCGAGCAGCGCGAAGAATTCCCGCGCGTAGATGTCCTGCGTCAGATCGTCGATGGCGGTGAAATCGCCGAAGCGCTTGGTGACGTTCCGGAACCGGATAAGCGGTTTTTCCTCGGGGTTCTCCCAAGGGGCAAAGACGGTCTGGGCCATGTGGTTCTTTCCGCAGGTGAGGTGACCCGCGCCAGGGTCGTCGGGCGCGGGCCGTTCGTTGGGATCAGCGTGTCAGGTGCCCGACTTGATCGAGGTCCACAGGCGCGTGACCACGCGCTGCACCTTCGGATCGTAGGGAGTCGTGGTGTAGGTGTTGTCCAGCGTCTCCTCGTCCGGGTAGATCGCGGTATCGCCGATCACGTCCTCGTTCAGGAATTCCTGCGAGGCCTTGTTGCCGTTGGCGTAGTAGACGTAGTTCGACGCTGCGGCCATGTTCTCGGGGTCCATGATGAAGTTCAGGAACTTCATCGCGCCCTCCGGGTTCGGGGCGTCGACCGGGATCGCCATCTGGTCGAACCACATCTGCGCGCCTTCCTTCGGGATGATGTAGGCCACCTCGACGCCGTTGTCGGCCTCGGCGGCGCGGTCGCGGGCCTGAAGCACGTCGCCGGACCAGCCGACGGCCACGCAGATCTCGCCGTTGGCGAGCGCGTTGATGTACTCGGACGAGTGGAACTTCTGGATGTAGGGGCGGATCGGGGCGTAGACCTCTTCGGCCTTGGCGATCACGTCCGGGTCATGGCTGTCCGGGTCCTCGCCGATGTAGTTCAGCGCGGCGGGCAGCATCTCGGCCGGGGCGTCGAGGAAATGGACGCCGCATTCGGCGAGCTTTTCCATGTTCTCCGGCTTGAACACCAGGTCCCAGCTGTCGAGCGGGGCGTCCTCGCCCAGCAGTTCCTTGACCTTGGGGACGTTCACGCCGATGCCGGTGGTGCCCCACATGTAGTTGATGGCGTATTCGTTGCCGGGGTCGTACTTCGCCGTGCGCTCCTCGATGGTGTCCCACATGTTGTCGAGGTTGGGCAGCTGCTCCTTGTCGAGCTTCTGGAAGGCGCCGGCTGCGATCTGGCGCTGCAGGAAGGTGCCGGTGGGCACCACCACGTCATAGCCGGAGTTGCCGGCGAGCATCTTGGTCTCCAGCAGTTCGTTGGAGTCGAAGACGTCGTAGATCAGGTCGATGCCGGTTTCCTGCTCGAACTTCTCGAGCAGGCTTTCGTCGATGTAGTCCGACCAGTTGTAGACTCGCACCTCTTCGGCGGCAGCCATGGTGGCCAGCAGCGCCGCGGAGGCGGTCAGGCTCGCCAGGGTCGTCATAGGGGTCTTGGTCATCTCTTTCTCCCGTTGGTCGGGGGGTCTTCGGCGCCCCCGTGCCAGGATTTTGATCATAAGTTGCGCTGAGAGGCAACTTGCGCGATGTTTCCATGGCCTGATGACGGGTGCAAGCGGCTCTGGCCGCCGGATGCGTAATGGGGAGGCACGTGGTGACGAAAGCGGCAGATATACGCGACGGTGCGGGCCTTCCGGCGCATGAACAAGTCTACCGCGCCTTGCGCGAGATGGTGCTGTTCGGCGCGCTGGCCCCGGGCGAGCCGGTGACCATCCAGGGGCTGGTGGACCGCATGGGCGCGGGCATGACACCGGTGCGGGAGGCCCTGCGGCGCCTGACGGCGGAGGGCGCGCTGGCCGCGCTCGGCAACCGGCGGATCATGGTGCCGGTGCTGGACGCGGCGGCGGTGGCCGACCTGACGGAGGCGCGGCTGACCGTCGAGACACGGCTGGCGGAGCGCGCGGCGGAACGCATCGGCGCGGAGGCGGTGACGGCGCTGGCCGCGATCGACGCCCGTCTGGACCAGGCCATAGCCCGTGGCGACGTGGAGGCCTACCTGCGGGAGAACTTCGCCTTCCACGCGGCCCTGAACGCCGAGGCCAGCGCGCCGATCCTGACGTCGATGACCGAGGGGCTGTGGCTGCGATTCGGCCCGTCGCTGCGGGTGGTCTGCGGCCAGACCGGCACGCGCAACCTGCCCGACCGCCACAAGGACCTGCTGAAGGCGCTTCTGGCGCGGGATGCCGCGGCGGCCTCTGCCGCGATGGCGGGCGACGTGCGGCAGGGCATGGAGCTGATCGCGCAGAGCCTTTGATGCCGGGGCTTCGGGCCGGGGCGGGGCGTACCTCTTCCTGCGGAAGTCGGCCCGCCCGCCCCGGCCATCCCTTTTCGGGTGAGGAGCGGCGGGTTCGGCGCGTGTGGCGGTGTGGAGTCAGGTATTTTTGCCAAGATGAAGGAGCAGGGTTTGCCTGTCCGTGCGTGTCGGGAAGACGGGGGCGTTTGGGTGGTCCCGGCGTCGGGCCATCGGGGTGTCCGGGTCTCTGGTCGGGATCGGTCGTTCCGGGGCGAGTCGATTGACTTCGCAAAATTTGATCATATTCTGGCGCCAACTCTGACCGGAGGCGTTTCATGAACATCCTGACCATCAATTCCCCCACCGCCGAGCTGCAGGCCCTGGACGCGGCACACCACATCCACCCCTTCACCCATGCGAGCGGGCTGAAGGACAAGGGCGCGCGGATCATCACCCGGGCCGAGGGCTGCTGGCTGCAGGACAGCGAGGGCAACCGCATCCTCGACGCCATGGCGGGGCTTTGGTGCGTGAACGTGGGATACGGGCGCGAGGAACTGGCCGAGGTCGCCGCCCGGCAGATGCGCGACCTGCCGTTCTACAACACCTTCTTCCAGACCAGCCACGTGCCGGCGATCAACCTGGCCGCGCGGCTGGCGGAGCTGGCGCCGGGCGATCTGAACCACGTGTTCTTCGCCAACTCCGGGTCGGAGGCAAACGACACCAACCTGCGCATGGTGCGGACCTACTGGGCCGAGAAGGGCCAGCCGCAGCGCGACCAGATCATCGCGCGGTGGAACGGCTACCACGGGTCCTCGGTGGGGTCGGGCAGCCTTGGCGGGATGAAGGGCATCCACGCGCAGGGCGGCCTGCCGATCCCCGGCATCCACCACATCGACCAGCCGTACTGGTACCTCGAGGGCGGCGACATGACGCCGGAGGAGTTCGGGCTGGCGCGGGCGCGTCTGCTGGAGGAGAAGATCCTCGAGATCGGGCAGGACAAGGTCGCGGCCTTCATCGCCGAGCCGATCCAGGGTGCGGGCGGGGTGATCGTGCCGCCCTCGACCTACTGGCCGGAGATCCAGCGCATCGTCGACAAGTACGGGGTCCTGCTGATCGCCGACGAGGTGATCTGCGGCTTCGGCCGGACCGGCGAGTGGTTCGGGTCGCAGACCATGGACATCCGTCCCGACATCATGACCGTCGCGAAGGGGCTGTCCTCGGGCTACCAGCCGATCGGCGCGTCCATCGTGTCGGACGCGGTCGAGGCGGTGATCGGCGACGTGGAGTTCAACCACGGCTACACCTATTCCGGCCACCCGGTGGCCTGTGCCGTGGCGCTGGAGAACCTGCGCCTGCTGGACGAGGAAGGCATCGTGACGCGGGCGCGCGACCACGTGGCGCCCTACCTCAAGGAGCGCTTCGAATCGCTGACCGAACATCCGCTGGTGGGCGAGGCGACGATTGTCGGGCTGATGGGGTCCATCGCGCTGACGCCGGACAAGGCGTCGCGGGCGGAGTTCGCGGGCGAGGCGGGGCAGGCCGGCTACATCTGCCGGGAGCGGTGCTTTGCCAACAACCTGATCATGCGGCACGTGAACGACCGGATGATCATCTCTCCGCCGCTGGTGATTTCCCACGAGGAGATCGACACGCTGATCGAGCGGGCTTGGAAGAGCCTCGACGAGGCGCATGAGGCGCTGCAGGCACAGGGCCTGATGGTGGCGATGCCCACGGCCTGAAGGGTCGGGCGCGGCGTGTGGGACGCGCCGCGCCTATTGCGTTTGTCGCGGGGATCGCCGCGGGGCCCGGCGGAGTGTCCCGGGACAGGCCGGGGATCAGGTATTTATCACCAAGATGAAGGGACCGGGGTCTGGTCCCTTGCAGCGGGGATCGCGTGGCGGCCCGGCGAGGCGGCCCCGGTTCCCGCCGGGGCCTGTTCGTCGCGAGCGTGCCGGCTCAGGCCTTGATCCAGGTCTTGGCGGCGTCGAGATCGTCCGGGTCGAAGTGCTTGACCTTCGCGCCCGAGAGGTGGCCGAGACCGCGGGCGGCGAGTTTCTGCCAGGACGCCTTGCCCACCACCGCAGCCTTGTCGATCAGGTCGTAGTGGTTGCGGGCGATGCGGAAGTGCTGGTTCAGCGCGGCCAGCCCCTGCCAGCCGTCGAACTCCGTCAGGTCGAGGAGCAGGCGGAAGCGCGGGTTGGCGCGCACGAAGGCGTCCATGTCGCGCTCTTCCTCCTCCATCACCGCCGGGTCGAGCTTGCCGACCAGCTGGACATGCAGCACGCCGTCGCCGAGGTCGGTCTGGTGCATGGCGCCCAGCGATTCCTGCAGCCAGCGGCGCGCGTCGTCTTCCTGGCCCGGCGCGAAGGTGCGGACGGGGCAGGGCATGACCGGGCCGAAACCGCGCACGAGGCGCATCATCCAGCCGGGCTTGCCCACGACCGCGACGCGGTCGAAGCCCTTCCAGTGGCGCATCCCGAGTTCCGCGTCGTCGAGCATCGCGCCGATGGAAAACTCGGCGTCGTCCTCGATGACGGTCAGGATGCGGATGCGGTCGTGTTCCTCGATCGCCTTGTCGAGCGCGGGGATGAGCCGGTCCTCGTAGTCGTCCTCGCGGATGCGGCCGGACATGCGGACTTCGTAGTGGCCCTTCGGGGGCAGGGGGGTGATGGTGATCATGGTGCCTCTCCTTCTGGGGGACCCCCGGACAACGCCCGGGGGACCTTCTGGTTTCAGCATGCCATTGCGCAAGCCGCGTGACGTTGCGCTGGATCATGTGGCCGCCCGGGCGGCGGCCATCGGGCGCTCAGCCGGCGGGCACCTTCTTCGGCGCGCCGGAGCCCATGTCGGTGCCGGTGTAGGCCTTCTTTGCCTGCTTCCAGGCGCCGAAGCCGCCCTCCATATGGGCGATGGTCTTCACGCCGGCCTCGATGGCGGCGCGGCTGACCTTCTCGGACCGCACGCCGGAGCCGCAGTGGAACACGATGCGCTTGTCGGACTGGCCGGGCAGCGCATCGGCCCTGAAGAAGGCCATGGGCATCAGCAGCGCGCCCTCGATGTGTTCGAACATGTATTCCTGCGGGGTGCGGACGTCGATCAGGACGATCTCGCCCTTCTGCATCGCGGTCTCGACCTCGTCGGGGGTCCATGTCTCGAACGTGGCGTCGTTTATGGTTTCGGTCTTCATGATCTGTCTCCTCAGAACCTGTTCGCGGGGATCTTGAAATAATGGTTGCCGTCGGACTCGGCGGGGGGCAAGCGCCCGCCCCGGAGGTTGACCTGCAGCGCGTGCAGCATCCGGTCGGGCAGGGACAGCGTTGCGTCGCGTTCGTCGCGCAGCTTGCGGTACTCGGCCTCGGTCACGTTGCCGCCGATGTGCTTGTTGCGGGCGCGGTGCTCGGCCACGGTGGCCTCCCACGCCGGGTCCTCTCGCCCGTCCACCGGGGGATAGTCGTGGCCGACGTTCAGGCGGGTGTCGTCGGGCAAGGACAGGATCGCCTGCAGCGAGTCCCACAGATCCTTCGACGAGCCGCCGGGGAAGTCGGCGCGCGAGGTGCCGGAATCGACGTGCATGAAGGTGTCGTGCACGAAGGCGGCGTCGCCCATGACATAGGTGATCGAGCCCAGCGTGTGGCCGGGGGACAGCATGACCTTCACGTCGATCTCGCCCAGCCTGAAGGTGTCGCCGTCGGCGAAGAGCCGGTCGAAGTCGCGGTCCGGGTCGAAGGCATCGGGCAGGTTGTAGAGCTTGCGCCAAAGTTCGGCGATCTCGTGCACCTTCTCGCCGATGGCGGTGGGCGCGCCGGTCTGTTCCTTCAGCCATGCAGAGGCCATGAGGTGATCGGCATGCGGGTGGGTGTCGAGGATCCACTCGACGCTGAGCCCCTTGTCCCTGACGAAATCCAGCACTTCCTGCGCGCTGTCCGTGCGGGTGCGGCCCGCCGGTGCGTCGAAGTCGAGCACCACGTCGATCAGCGCGGCCTTCTTCGTCGCGGGGTCCGCGGCCACGTACATGATGGAACCGGTGTCGGAGTCGTAGAAGCCTGTGACCTCGGGCGAACCTGTGCCGGTCGATGGGCTGGTTCGGGTGAACATGGGTGTCTCCTTGTGTCTTTGCGTTGTGTCGTTGGCGTGTTTGACATTCACGTAGTCGAATATAAACGGGGAACAAGGGGGCCGGTTCCACGGCGGATCGCTGCCCTTTTTCTGCGCAGGCGAAAAGACCTGTCGTCGCAAGGCACTTAACGGGGCTTTGCAGCCGGCGCGGCGGCGGGCTAACTTCGTGGAAAATACGAAAAAGAGGGACACGGCATGTACGATTTCGCCACCATCGGCGCCTGGATGGAGTTCGCCGTCCGATGGCTGCATGTCATCACCGCCATCGCCTGGATCGGGTCGTCGTTCTATTTCATCGCGCTGGACCTCGGGCTGCACCGGGACCGCAACCTCGCCTCGGGCGCGGACGGCGAGGAATGGCAGGTGCACGGCGGCGGTTTCTACCACATCCAGAAGTACCTCGTGGCGCCGGACCAGATGCCCGGCGACCTCGTGTGGTTCAAATGGGAAAGCTACTGGACGTGGATCTCGGGCTTTGCCCTGCTGACCATCGTCTATTACTTCGGGGCGGAATTCTACCTTGTCGACCCGAGCGTCGCGGATATTGCCGGGTGGCAGGCGATCGGCATCTCGATACTGTCGCTGGTGCTGGGCTGGGTGGCCTACGACCAGATCTGCAAGTCGCCCATCGGCAAGAACATGAACCTGCTGATGGTCGTGCTGTTCGTCATCATCGTGCTGATGGCGCTGTTCTACACCTCGGTCTTCAGCGGGCGGGCGGCGATGCTGCACCTCGGCGCCTTCACCGCGACGATCATGACCGGAAACGTGGTCAACATCATCATTCCGAACCAGAAGATCGTGGTGGCGGACCTGCTGGCCGGGCGGAAACCCGATCCGAAGTACGGCTACATCGCCAAGCAGCGGTCGACGCACAACAACTACCTGACGCTGCCGGTGCTGTTCCTGATGCTGTCGAACCACTACCCGCTGGCCTTTGCGAGCGAATACAACTGGTTGATCGCGTCGCTGGTGTTCCTGATGGGGGTCACGATCCGGCACTTCTTCAACACGATGCACGCGCGGAAGGGCAATCCGCACTGGACGTGGCTGGCCACGGCGATCCTGTTCATCATCGTGATGTGGCTGTCGACCGCGCCGCTCTACCGCGACGATCCGGTGGAAGAGGCGCAGGGCGCGGCGTTGCGCTATGCCGAGGCGGAGGGCTTCGACGAGGTGCACGACATCGTGCTGGGCCGCTGTTCGATGTGCCACGCGGCGGAACCTGGATACGGTCCGTTCCTCTGGCCGCCAAAGAACGTGCGGCTGGAAACCGCGGATCAGATCGCGCGGCAGGCGCGGGCGATCTACCTTCAGGCTGGCGTGACGCATGCGATGCCGCCGGCCAACCTGTCCTACATGGAAGAAGAAGAGCGCGCTGCCATCCGTCGCTGGTTCAGGGCGGCGGAAGAGGGCTGAGCGACAAGAGGTCCGGCTGGGGCCAGGCGTCGCCGTCTTGCCCCGGTCTTGATGAAACGGCCCGCGTCTCTGCGCGGGTCGTCTTTATTTGCGCGCGACAGAAACCGGCTGGAACCAGGTCTTTGCGAAGGCTTCGCCGTACAGAGACGAAATCGTTTCGAACGCAATCAGGGGCACTAGCATCTTCGTTTCCTTTCCCTTGTGAACGCTAACATATTCTTTAAACTTTATTAACGCAAGAAAGTTTCGTGGGACATGATACAAAGGTACATATGTTGCCCCTGTATCACGTATCACCGTTAAGATTTCGTCACGCTACGCGCGGCGCATGGTTCCAGAATCGGCATGGCCCTGCTAGGTCTGGTGGCATGAATACCCATGACCCCAATATGCGCCCGGTTATCCGACAACTCGACGACGCGGCTGTCAACCGTATTGCGGCGGGCGAGGTTGTCGAACGGCCTGCCTCGGCGGTCAAGGAACTGGTGGAAAACGCTATAGACGCGGGCGCGCGCCGGGTGGGAATCGAGATCGCGGATGGCGGCAAGACCCTGATCCGGGTCACCGACGACGGCTGCGGCATGACCGGGGCGGAGCTGCCCCTGGCCCTGTCGCGCCATGCCACGTCGAAGATCGACGGCTCCGATTTGCTGGACATCCACTCCTTCGGGTTCCGCGGAGAGGCGCTGCCCTCGCTGGGCGCGGTGGGGCGGCTGACGCTGCAAAGCCGGGTGCGCGGCGAGGCCGGGGTGGAGCTTTCGGTCGAGGGCGGCGTGATGAGCGCCGTGAAACCCTGCGCGCTGAACGGCGGCACGGTGGTCACGCTGCGCGACCTGTTCTACGCCACCCCCGCGCGGCTGAAGTTCCTGCGCACCGACCGGGCGGAGACGCAGGCGATCTCCGACACGGTGAAGCGGCTGGCGATGGCGGAACCGGCGGTGGGCTTCACCCTGCGCGACGTGTCCGGCGGGGGCGACCGCGTCACCTTCCGGGTTGAGCCGGAGACCGGCGACCTCTTCGATGCGCTGCGCGGGCGGCTGTCGCGGATCATGGGGGCGGAGTTCACCGACAACGCGCTGGCGGTGGAGTCGGAGCGCGAGGGTTTCCGCCTGACCGGCTATGCCGCGCTGCCGACATATTCGCGCGGCACGGCGGTGGCGCAGTACCTCTTCGTCAATGGCCGCCCCGTCCGCGACAAGATGCTGATCGGCGCGCTGCGCGGCGCCTACCAAGACTTCCTGTCGCGCGAACGGCACCCTGCGGTGGCGCTGTTCGTCGATTGCGACCCGCACAAGGTGGACGTGAACGTGCACCCGGCGAAATCCGAAGTGCGCTTTCGCGATCCCGGCGTGGTGCGTGGCCTGATCGTGACGACCCTCCGTCACGCGCTGGCGCAGGCGGGGCACCGGGCCTCGTCCACCGTGGCGGCGGCGACGCTGGACGCGATGCGCCCGGAGGCCGGGCAGTCCTACGCGTCGCACCCGCATGCGGCGCTTGGCGCGGCGCCCGAGCCGGTGAGCGGCCCGCGCGTCTACCAGATGGACCGCCCCTCGCTTGGCGCACGCGCGGCGGCCTACCGGGCGCAGGCCCCGGCGCCGGGCTTCGCCGATCTGGGCGACAGCTATTCCGGCCGCGTGGTGGAGACGGCGCCTGTGGCCGAAGCGCCCGCCGAGGATGTGACACGCCGCCCGCTGGGCGCTGCGCGCGGGCAGGTGCACGAGAACTACATCATCGCCCAGACCGAGGACGGTGTGGTGATCGTCGACCAGCACGCGGCGCACGAACGGCTGGTCTATGAAAAGCTGAAGCGCCAGATGGCGGAAAACGGCGTGCCCGCGCAGGCGCTGCTGATCCCGGACGTGGTCGACCTGTCCTCGGACGACGCGGCGCGGCTGCTTGCCGTGGCGGACGACCTGTCGCGCATGGGCCTGACGGTGGAACCCTTCGGCGCGGGCGCCATCGCGGTGCGCGAAACCCCCGCGATCCTCGGCGAGGTGGACAGCCAGGGCCTGATCCGTGACATCCTCGACGAGCTGGACGACATGGGCGAAACCTCCCTCGTGCAGGAAAAGATCGAGGCGATCCTGAGCCGGGTCGCCTGCCACGGCTCCATCCGGTCGGGGCGCGTTATGCGGGCCGAGGAAATGAATGCGCTGCTGCGCGAGATGGAGGCGACCCCCCATTCCGGCCAGTGCAACCATGGCCGCCCGACCTACGTGGAACTGAAACTGTCTGACATCGAACGGCTTTTTGGGAGATCTTGATGCCGCGCTATAAAAGGACCGATGGAAAGAAAGCAGGTGCAAGAGCTGTTCTTCATAAATACGACAACACAGCAAAACTGGAGATTGAGCTCTTGCATTCGGAAGCTCTAAATTTGATGGCCATGGCGGTCTCAAATCGAGGACGGCTTTCCTGCCAGCTCAACGTCGGCGGAGTTCCGATTGACGTCGATGTGGTCGGTGCGCGAATTGACTCCTTGGACAAAAAAGATCGAAAAATCGGAGGCACCGGCGTTATTTCGTTCGGATCGATTGAACGAACATGATCGCGTTGGGCGGGGTGACGCTGGACCTGATCGATCCGCTGGTGCTGGCCGGGCTGGCGGGTGTGGCGGTGGTGCTGCTGATCCTGCTTCTGCTGGTGATGACGGTGCGCGCGGCGGGGCGGTCTGCCCGGGCGGTGGAGCCGCTGGGCCAGTTGGCGCGCCGGGTGCAGGCCCTGTCGGACGGACAGGAGCGGCTGGCCGGCGGTCTGCATCACGTCAGCGAGGCGCAGGCGGCGAGCCAGTCGGCGATGATCCAGTTGATGGAGCAGCGGCTGGCCGAGGTGCAGGAGCGCATGGCCGAGAACCTGCACGGCTCTGCCCGGCGCACGGCCCGCTCGCTTGGCGAATTGCAGGAGCGGTTGCAGGTCATCGACAAGGCGCAGGCCAACATCACGCGTCTTTCGGGCGACGTGCTGTCGTTGCAGGACATCCTGTCGAACAAGCAGACGCGCGGCGCCTTCGGCGAGATCCAGTTGACCGATATCGTGTCGAAGGCGCTGCCCTCGGACAGCTACACGCTGCAGGCCACGCTTTCGAACGGGCGGCGGGCGGATTGCCTGATCCACCTGCCGAACCCGCCGGGGCCGATCGTGGTGGACGCGAAGTTCCCGCTGGAGGGCTACGAGGCGATGCGCCGCGCCGAAACGCCCGAGCAGGTGACCCGCGCCGCGCAGGCCTTCCGGATGTCTGTCCGCAAGCACATCCGCGACATTTCCGACCGCTACCTGATCGAGGGCGAGACGGCGGATGGCGCGCTGATGTTCCTGCCGTCCGAGGCGATCTACGCGGAATTGCACGCCAATTTCCCGGAGCTGGTGCGGGAGGGGTTCACCGCCCGCGTCTGGATCGTTTCGCCGACCACCTGCATGGCGACGCTGAACACGATGCGGGCGATTCTCAAGGATGCGCGGATGCGGGCGCAGGCGGGGGCGATCCGGAAGGAATTGCACGCGCTGTCCGGCGATCTGGAGCGTCTGGGCATCCGTGTCGGCAACCTCGACCGGCATTTCGGGATGGCCGCGAAGGACATCGAAGACATTCGCATCAGCGCCGACAAGGCCGGTAAGCGGGCGAGAAGACTGGATAATTTCGATTTCGAGGAACTGTCCGAAGAGCCTTTGGTGCTGACCGACCGGACCGCGCAGCCGGTTCCGCAGAAGTAGTTTAACACTGAACTATTAGCTATGCGCTCCGCGTCCCAAGTTATGCGCCCCGCGCATGGACGTTATGCGGCGGGTAATCTGCCGCTCCGTCACGCCCCCTGATAGACCCCACTTTAACCATGGGAGGATTGTGCTAGGCTTCTCCCCAATGGGCAGTTTGCTTCGGCAAGGCTGTGGAATTGTTTAGAGCTAAACCAATGCCGCACTGCGGCATCGGTGGCAGGAGGAGAATACATGAAAGACGCTCCCCAGGATCTTGATCCGGTCGAATCCCAGGAATGGCAGGAAGCCATCGAGGATGTGATCGAGCGCGACGGTGCGGACCGTGCGCATTTCCTGTTGGACAAGGCGGTTCAGCGCGCAAGGGCAGCCGGGGCAAGGCTGCCCTTTTCTGCGACGACCCCTTACCAGAACACCATTTCGCCGGACGACGAGGTCGACATGCCCGGCGATGCGGAGATGGAATGGCGCATCCGCACCATCAACCGCTGGAACGCCATGGCGACGGTGGTGAAGCGGAACAAGGAATCCTCCGAATACGGCGGCCACATCGCATCGTTCGCGTCCTCTGCCGCGCTCTATGACGTGGGCCTCAACCACTTCTGGCGCTCCAAGAGCGCGATCCACGGCGGCGATCTGGTGTTCTTCCAGGGCCACGTGATCCCCGGCATCTACGCGCGCTCCTTCATGGAGGGCCGGATCAGCGAGGAGCAGCTGAAGCTGTTCCGTTCCGAAGTCGGCGGCGAGGGTCTTTCCTCCTACCCGCACCCCTGGCTGATGCCCGACTACTGGCAGTTCCCGACGGTCAGCATGGGCCTCGGCCCGCTGATGGCGATCTACCAGGCACGGTTCATGAAATACATGCACAACCGCGGCCACATCGACATGGGCGACCGCAAGGTCTGGGCCTTCCTCGGCGACGGCGAGATGGACGAGCCGGAATCGCTGGGCGCCATCCACCTGGCCGCCCGCGAAGGGCTCGACAACCTGATCTTCGTGGTGAACTGCAACCTGCAGCGCCTCGACGGTCCGGTGCGCGGCAACTCCAAGATCGTGCAGGAGCTCGAGGGCAACTTCCGCGGCTCCGGCTGGGATGTCATCAAGCTGCTCTGGGGCCGGGGCTGGGACGAGCTTCTGGAACAGGACACCTCCGGCAAGCTGCGCCAGCTGATGGACGAGACCATCGACGGCGACTACCAGACCTTCAAGTCGAAGGACGGCGCCTACATCCGCAAGCATTTCTTTGGCAAGTACCCGGAGACCGCCGAACTGGTGAAGGACTGGACCGACGACCAGATCTGGGCGCTGCGCCGCGGCGGCCACGATCCGAAGAAGGTCTACAACGCCTTCCTGCGCGCCACGAAGTCCGAAGGTCAGCCGACCGTCCTGCTGGTGAAGACCGTCAAGGGCTACGGCATGGGCACCGCCGGCGAGGGCCAGAACACCACCCACCAGCAGAAGAAGATGCAGGTGGACCAGCTCAAGGCGATGCGCGACCGCTTCCGCATCCCGGTGACCGACGAGGAACTGGAAAAGGGCGACGCGCCCTTCGTGACGCTGAACAACGCGCAGAAGGCCTACCTTGCCGAGAAGCGCAAGGAACTGGGCGGGGCCTTCCCCAAGCGGTTCACCGACGCGCCGAAGCTGGAGATCCCGCAACTCGACGCTTTCAAGAAGGAGCTGCAGGATTCCGGCGACCGCGAGTTCTCGACCACGATGGCCTTTGTCCGCATCCTGACCACGCTCCTGCGGGACAAGAAGGTGGGCAAGCAGGTCGTGCCGATCGTGCCGGACGAAAGCCGCACCTTCGGGATGGAAGGGCTGTTCCGGTCGGTGGGCATCTACAATCCGAAGGGGCAGCTTTATACCCCCGAAGACCGTGAACAGATGTCCTACTACAAGGAATCGAAGGACGGCCAGGTGCTGCAGGAAGGCATCAACGAGGCCGGTGCCATGGCGGACTGGATCGCGGCGGCAACGTCGTATTCCAACCACGGCGTCCCGATGATCCCGTTCTACATCTACTACTCGATGTTCGGCTTCCAGCGGATCGGCGATCTCGCCTGGGCCGCCGGTGACAGCCGTGCGCGCGGCTTCATGCTGGGTGGCACCGCCGGGCGGACCACGCTGAACGGCGAGGGCCTGCAGCACGAGGACGGCCACAGCCACATCCTTGCCGGGACCATCCCGAACTGCATCAGCTACGACCCGACCTTCTCCTACGAGGTGGCGGTGATCGTGCAGAACGGCCTGCAGCGGATGTTCGTGGACCAGGAGGACGTCTACTTCTACCTGACCCTGATGAACGAGAACTACCATCACCCGGAAATGCCGATGGGCGCCGAAGAGGGCATCATCAAGGGCCTCTACCGGATGAAGAAGGCCGACAAGCCCGCCAAGAAGCACGTCAACCTGATGGGCTCCGGCACGATCCTCGTGCAGGCGATCAAGGCAGCGAAGATGCTGGAGGAGGACTTTGCCGTCACTTCCGACATCTGGTCGGCGACCTCGTTCAACGAACTCGCCCGCGACTACCAGGACTGCGAGCGGCACAACCGTCTCAACCCGTTCGCGGAAGAGCGGGTGCCCTACATCACCCAGACCCTGACCAACGTGCAGGGCCCGATCGTGGTGGCGACCGACTACATGAAGAACTACGCCGAACAGGTGCGCGGTGCGGTCAAGCAGCGCTTCACCGTGCTGGGCACCGACGGCTTCGGCCGCTCGGACAGCCGGGTGAACCTGCGCAAGTTCTTCGAGGTGGACGCCAACCACATCGCCGCCGCGGCGATGGTGGACCTTTGGCGCGAAGGCGTCGTCTCGGACAAGGATCTCGAGGCGGCCATGAAGAAATACGACATCGACGGCGGCAAGCCGAACCCGCGTTTGGTTTGACGGCACGAGGAGGGAATACGAATGGCAACCGAAGTTAAAGTGCCGGACATCGGCGATTTCACCGATGTCCCGGTGGTCAGCATCCTTGTGAGCGTCGGCGACACCGTCGCGGAAGAGGACGCGCTGATCGAACTGGAATCCGACAAGGCGACGATGGAAGTGCCGTCGTCCGCCGCGGGCAAGGTGAAGGAGATCCTGGTCTCCGAAGGCGACAAGGTGTCCGAAGGCACCGTCATCATCCTGCTGGAAGGCGACGACGCGGGCGCCGCCAAGGAAGAGAAGTCCGAGGCGCCCAAGGAAGAGTCGAAGGACACCTCCAAGAGCGAATCCAAGGACGCGCCGAAGGAGTCCTCTGCCGGACAGCAGGCCGCCCCGGCGCCCTCTGCCGTGACCGACAAGGGGTTCAACAAGGTCCACGCCTCGCCGTCCGTCCGGGCATTCGCCCGCCGGGTCGAGGTCGACCTCGCCCATGTGAACGGGTCGGGCCGCAAGGGCCGCATCCTGCGCGAGGACGTGGAAAAGGCGCTGAAGGGCCAGGCTGCTCCGGCTGCGGGTGCACCCGCGGCGTCCGGTGGCATGGGCATTCCGCCGATCCCGAAGGTCGACTTCTCGAAGTTCGGGCCTGTTGAGGACGTGGAAATGCCGCGGATCAAGAAGATCTCCGGCCCCGCGCTGCACCGCTCGTGGCTGAACATCCCGCATGTCACCCACAACGACGAAGCCGACATCACCGAGCTGGACAAGTACCGCAAGGAAATGGACACGATGGCCAAGGAAGACGGCTATCGCGTCACGCTGCTGTCCTTCGTGATCAAGGCCTCGGTCTCGGCGCTGAAGGAGCACTGGGAAGTGAACTCGTCGATCCACCCGGACGGCGACAAGCTGATCAAGAAGGACTTCTACAACATCGGCTTCGCGGCGGACACGCCGAACGGCCTGATGGTGCCGGTCATCAAGGACGCCGACCGCAAGGGCCTGGTGGAGATATCCAAGGACCTGATGGAGCTCAGCTCCAAGGCCCGCAAGGGGGAGCTGAAGTCCGGCGACATGCAGGGCGCGACCTTCACCATCTCGTCGCTCGGCGGGATCGGCGGCACGTCCTTCACCCCCATCGTGAACGCGCCGGAGGTGGCGATCCTCGGCCTCACCCGGTCGAAGATGGCCCCGGTCTGGGACGGCGAACAGTTCGTCCCGCGCCTCATGCAGCCGCTGTCGCTGTCCTATGACCACCGTGCCATCGACGGCGCGCTTGCCGCACGCTTCTGCGTGACGCTCAAGACGCTGCTCGGCGACATGCGCAAGCTGATGTGGTGAGCGACATGGACATCAAGGTACCCGATATCGGCGATTTCAAGGACGTTCCCGTGGTCACGGTCCTCGTCTCGGTGGGCGACACCGTGGCGGAAGAGGACGCCCTGATCGAACTGGAATCCGACAAGGCGACCATGGAGGTGCCCTCTTCGGGCGCCGGCAAGGTCAAGGAAATCAAGGTGAAGGAAGGCGACCGCGTGTCCGAGGGCGACGTGATCGTCGTGCTCGAAGGCGCGTCGGGCGGCTCCGGCGGCCCGGAGTCCGGCGACAGCGAAGGCAAGTCCGAGGAGAAGGCCCCCGCCAAGGAGGCGCCGAAGGCCGTCGAGGCCAGCGGCACCGCCACAGGCCCCGGCGATGTCCACGCCGAGGTGGTCGTTCTGGGCTCCGGCCCCGGCGGCTACACGGCTGCGTTCCGTGCGGCGGACCTCGGCAAGTCGGTGGTGCTGATCGAGAAGTACGACAGCCTAGGCGGCGTCTGCCTCAACGTCGGCTGCATCCCCTCGAAGGCGCTTCTGCACATGGCCAAGGTCATCACGGAGGCGGAGGAGACCGCGCACCACGGGCTCAAGTTCGGCAAGCCGGAGATCGACCTCGACGCGCTGCGCGGCTTCAAGAACGAGGTGGTCGGCAAGCTGACCGGCGGCCTCGACGGGCTGGCCAAGCAGCGCAAGGTCAAGGTGGTGAAGGGCTTCGGCAAGTTCACCGGGCCGAACATGATCGACGTCGAGGGCACCTCGGTCAGCTTCGACCAGTGCATCATCGCCGCCGGATCGGAACCTGTGGCGCTGCCCTTCATCCCGCATGACGATCCGCGGGTGATCGACTCCACCGGCGCGCTGGAACTGGCCGACATCCCGAAGCGGATGCTGGTGCTGGGCGGCGGGATCATCGGGCTGGAGATGGCCTGCGTCTACGACGCGCTGGGGTCGAAGATCACGGTCGTCGAACTGATGGACCAGATCATCCCGGGCGCCGACAAGGACGTGGTCAAGCCGCTGATGCAGCGCATCAAGGGCCGGTACGAGAACATCTTCCTCAAGACCAAGGTCACCGGGGTCGAGGCGAAGGACGACGGCCTGCACGTCACCTTCGAGGACGAGAAGGGCGAGTCCTTCTCCGACACCTTCGACAAGGTCCTGGTGTCGGTGGGCCGCCGTCCGAACGGCAAGAAGATCGACGCCGACAAGGCGGGCGTGGCGGTGGACGACCGCGGCTTCATCGCCGTGGACAGCCAGCAGCGCACCGGCGTGTCGCATATCTTCGCCATCGGCGACGTGGTGGGCCAGCCGATGCTGGCGCACAAGGCGGTGCACGAAGGCAAGGTCGCGGCAGAGGTCTGCGCCGGAGAGAAGCGCCACTTCGACGCCTTGGTGATCCCGTCGGTGGCCTATACCGATCCGGAGGTCGCATGGGTCGGCCTGACGGAAACGCAGGCCAAGGAGCAGGGCATCAAGGTCGAGAAGGGCGTGTTCCCATGGGCGGCCTCGGGGCGGTCCCTGTCGCTGGGCCGGAGCGAGGGCATGACCAAGCTGCTCTTCGATCCGGAGGATCAGCGCGTCGTCGGCGGCTGCATCGTCGGCCCCAGCGCGGGCGACCTGATCGCCGAAGTGGCGCTGGCCATCGAGATGGGCGCCGATGCGGTCGACCTGGGCCACACGATCCACCCGCATCCGACCCTGTCGGAGACGGTGAACTTCGCGGCGGAGATGTTCGAGGGCACCATCACGGACCTCATGCCGCCCCGGAAGAAGAAGCACTGAGATCCTGTAGGGTGGGGCTTTGCGCCACCCTCCTTCCGAACGAAGCGGGGCGCGCCGATCACCGGCGCGCCCCTTCTTCGTCGAACCCTGTCACTAGATACGGAACAAGGGCTGCAGCAGACGCGGGAGGAAGCTGCGGAATTTCAGCGGCGCGTCGGTCACGGCAAGGCAGATGCAGTCGCCCGAGATGTCGGCCACGGGCATGTGCTGGGTGTCGCCGTCGGCGACCTCCACGTCGCCGCGGGCATAGCGGCCGTCCTCGTCTGAAAACGCGCCCTGCAGGACCAGCGTCAGCTCCAGCCCGTTGTGGCCGTGGTCCGGCACGGCGGTGCCCGCCGGGATATACAGCAGCCGTGCGGTGGCGCCCGGAGCGGTGGGCAGGATCGCCTGCTTCACGCCCATGCCCAGCGGACGCCAGCGCACGTCCTCCAGCCCGCCGCCGATGTAGTCGACCAGCGGGGCCGGAACGACCGGGTCGGTCTTCGGCATGTGGATCGGGCGCTCCTCGGGAGCGGCGCCGCGCACGGCGGCCAGCGCGCGGTCCAGCGCGCCGTCGTCCATCGCCACGGCGTCGGTGTCGTCCAGCAGCGCGCCGCCGACTGCCTCATGCGCCTCCACGGCGGCACGGCAGGTGTCGCACATCGACACATGCGCGGCGACAATCAGGTTCACCGCCTCGGGCAGGGTGCCCGCGGCATAGCCCATCACGAGGCTCTCGGTCAGGTGGTGCGTGATCTCCGTCATCTCTCGTTCTTTCCGTCCATGGCATGGCGCAGGCGGTCCAGCGCGAGCCGAATACGTGATTTTATCGTGCCCAGCGGAAGGCCGGTCTCGGCGGCGATCTCGCTGTGTGTCATCTCGCCGAAATAGGCCTTGTGGATCAGGTCGCGCTGTTTCGGCGGCAGCGCGGCCACGGCGGCACCCAGGGCCTCCGTCTCCTGTTGAAGCCCCAGCATCTCCGCCTGGTCGGGGTCCGGTTCCGGCCCCCAGGGCAGGTCCTCCGGTTCCGGGCGGCGGGCGCGGCGCAGCAGGTCGATGCGCTTGTTCCGCGCGATGGTGAACAGCCACGTCGCGGCAGAGGCGCGGTCGGGGTCGAACTGCGCGGCCTTCTGCCAGAGCGTCGTCATCACCTCCTGCACGCATTCCTCCGCCTGCGCGGCGTCGGCGCCGCTGCGGATCAGGAAGCCCTTCAGCCGCGGCGCGAAATGCGCGAACAGCGCGGCAAAGGCGGCTTCGTCCCGATGGTCGCGAATGCGGATCAGAAGCGCGGCCCAGGTGGCCTGCTCCTCTTCGCGTTCGCTGTCGGACTGTCTGTTCACGGCGGTCCTCTTCGGTCGTCTCACCCTTGATCGCCCGCCGCCCGCCGGGATGGCAGGGGGCAGGGAGTCGCAAGGGTCGGCGGTGTCGGTTGCGGTGAACATGCCCATCTTACGGAGGTGTGCGCCACCCGGATCACATTTTTTTCATCACCGCGTGCGGAGCTTGCGGCGCAGGCCGCGCCACGCGGGCGGCGTCAGTTTTTCCTTGCAAGTCACGGCTTAAAGTCATCCGTCCAGAGGGCTGTTGCGTAGACAACAGGCCAGTCATCAAGAAGGACCTGCCCATGCCGTTCGAAAACAGCCCGCTCGCGCCACGCCGCATCGCCGTCATCGGAGGCGGCATCTCCGGCCTCGGCGCGGCGTACATGCTGGCGGAGGACGCGCATGTCACCGTGTTCGAGGCAGAGCCGCGCCTTGGCGGGCACGCCCGGACCCGGATGGCGGGCAAGCGGGGCGACCAGCCGGTCGACACCGGCTTCATCGTGTTCAACTATGCCAACTACCCCCTTCTGACGCGCCTCTTCGACGACCTGGACGTGCCGGTGACCCCTTCGGACATGAGCTTTTCCGCCTCGCTCGGCGGCGGGCGCATGGAATACGGGCTGCGGAACCTGAAGGCGATCTTCGCCCAGAAGCGCAACCTGGGGAACCCGAAGTTCTGGGGGATGCTGCGCGACGTGATGCGGTTCAACGCCCGCGCGGTCGAGGTCGCCCGCGACCGCAGCCTGACGCTGGGCCAGTTCCTCGACGTGCTGGGCACCGGGGTGTGGTTCCGCGACTACTACCTCTTGCCGCTGTCCGGCGCGATCTGGTCGACCCCGACCGAGAAGATCATGGATTTCCCCGCCCACGCGCTTGTCACCTTCTTCCAGAACCACGCGCTGCTCAGCGCCACCGGCCAGCACCAGTGGTGGACGGTGCAGGGCGGATCGGTGGAATACGTGCGGCGGCTGACCGCGGCGCTTGTGGCGCGCGGTGCGACGCTCCGCCCCGACACGCCGGTGCAGGCGGTGCGGCGCGCGGGCGGCAAGGTGCGGATCAAGGTGCCCGGCGCCGACTGGGACACCTTCGACGAGGTGGTGATGGCCACCCATGGCGACACCTCCCTGCGCCTGCTCGAAGACCCGAGCGTCGAGGAACGCGCCGCCCTGTCGAAGGTCGCCTACCAGCCGAACCGCGTCGTCCTGCACGCCGACGAGACTTTGATGCCCAAGCGCCGCGCCGCGTGGTCGTCGTGGAACTACACCGAAGCCGCCGACAAGACGGTGGAGACCATCGACCTCACCTACTGGATGAACCGCCTCCAGCCGATCCCGGAAGAGGACCCGATGTTCGTCACCCTCAACAGCACCCGCCCGATCCGCGAGGACCTGATCTACGACGAGGTCATCCTGCGGCACCCGGTCTACGACGAGGGCATGTTGCAGGCGCAGGCTCAGGTCGCCCGCTTCAACGGTGCGCAGAACACGTGGTTCTGCGGCGCATGGATGCGCAACGGTTTCCACGAGGACGGTCTGGCCAGCGCCGCCGACGTGGCAGAGGCGATCCGCGCGGGCAACCGGCTCGGGGCGGTGGCATGACCGTCGACCTCATCCAGGCCCATACGTGGCACGGGCGGAAGGGGGCGCTGGAAAACGCCTTCCGCTATTCCGTCGACTACGTGCTCTTCGATGCGGAGGCGAAGGTGAAGGGCCCGCGGCTGTTTTCCCGCAACCGGCGCAACGTCGCCTCCGTTCAGGACAGCGACCACGGCGGCCCGCCGAAGCACGGGCGCGGTGCCCCTTGGGCGCGCGAGGTACTGGACCGTTACGGCATCGCGGCGAAGGGGCCGCTGATGCTGCTGACCCAGCCGCGCATCCTTGGCCACGTGTTCAACCCGGTGTCCTTCTGGCTGGCCTATGACGGCGACGCGCTGAAGGCGGTGATCGCCGAGGTCAGCAACACCTTCGGCGACCGGCATTCCTACCTCTGCCACAAGCCGGACGGCGCGCCCATCGGGCCGGGCGACGAACTGGCGGCAGAGAAGGTCTTCCACGTCTCGCCGTTCCAGCCGATTGCCGGGGGCTACACCTTCCGCTTCGACATCACGGCCAAGCGGATCGGCATCTGGATCGACCTCGACCACGACGGCGGCGGCCTGATCGCCACGCTGGTCGGCCCGCGCCGGCCGCTGACCAGCGGGCACCTGCTCTGGACCCTGCTGCGCCGTCCGTTCGGGTCGCGCCGTGTGCTGGCGCTGATCCACTGGCAGGCGCTGAAGCTGTGGTGGAAGGGCGCGCGCTACCGCAACCGCCCCGAACCGCCGAAGCCCGAGGTCTCCGGCCCGCATCACGAAAGGAAAGCCGCATGATGACGGCCGTCTGGCTCCTGACCGGCGCGTTCGTGGCGCTGGCCCTCGTCTGGCTGCGCGACCGGCTGGCGGGCTTCTCCGCACAGCGCCCCGCCGACTATGCCGATGCCCCCGGCGAAGCGATGGACATCCGCCGCCATCTGAACGGCGCGCTGGAAGCGGAGGGCGTGATCTACGGACCCACCGGCCGCGTCACATCCCGCTTCAGGGGCGATTTCGTCGCCACGTGGGAGGGCAACACCTGCGTCCTGCACGAACGCTACCTCTATGCCTCCGGCGTGGAGGAAGAGCGCGCCTGGCACCTCACGCTCGGCAACGACGGCCGCATCCGCGCCACGGCAGCGGACGTGGTGGGCGAGGGCAGCGGCCGGCAGAGCGGCCCGTCCGTGCAGATGCGCTACCGGCTGCGCCTGCCGGAGGACAAGGGCGGCATCGTGCTGAACGCCACGGACTGGATGTATCTCACCCCCGACGGGACCATCGTGAACCGCTCGCAGTTTCGGAAGTTGGGTCTGAAGGTTGCTGAACTCGTGGCGGTCATGCGCCGCAAGGAGGTTGTGTGAGAGACTGGAACGGAAAGCGCTACTGGATCGTGGGCGCAAGCGAAGGACTGGGCGCCGCACTGGCCCACAGGCTGAGCGAGGCGGGCGCCGAACTGATCCTCTCGGCCCGGTCGGAGGACAAGCTGCGCGCGCTGGCCGACAAGCTGCCCGGCAAGGCCGAGGTGGTCCCCGTGGATGTCACCGACGCCGAGGCGCTGGAAGAGGCCGCGCAGAAGATCGGGACGTTCGACGGCGTGGTGCAGCTTGCGGCGGTCTACTGGCCCTTCGGCGGCAAGGAATGGGAGGCGGAGCACGCCAATCTCATGGCCGACGTCAACTTCGGCGGGGCGATGCGGCTGGTGGGCGTGGTGGTGCCGCGCTTCGTGGCGCGCGGGTCCGGGCACATCGTGCTGACCGGGTCGCTGTCTGGCTATCGCGGCCTGCCGGGGGCCGCGGCCTATGTCGCGACCAAGTCGGGCATCATGGCGCTGGCGGAATCGCTTTACGCCGACCTCAAGGGCACCGGCGTCGACGTGCAGCTTGTGAACCCGGGCTTCATCCGCACGCAGCTGACCGAAAAGAACGACTTCAGGATGCCCTTCATCATGGAGCCCGAAGAGGCGGCGGACATCGTCTTCCGCCACATGAGCGGCAACAGCTTCCAGCGCGCGTTTCCTCGCATGTTCAGCCTGTTGTTCCGCGGCAGCCAGTTTTTGCCGGATTGGCTCTATTTCCGGCTGTTTGCTTAAGATCAAGGTGCCGTACCTCTTTTCGGTGCAGTGTCCGCCCTGATCAGACAGTGAAGGATGACCGCATGGACCAGATCAGCACAAGACAAGTGGCGGCCGTGATTCTCATGGCGCGCGAAATCGAACGGGGCGAGGGCGAGCTGCGCGGCCTGATCGACCGGATGGACGAAGAGGAAGCCGCGGCGCTGACCGCGATCATGTGGATCGGGCGCGGCTCGTTCGAGCCGGAGGAATTCGACGAGGCCTACCGCACCGCGCTGGCAGAGGCGACGGCGCCCACGTCGGACTACCTGATCGGCACGCCGCACCTCGCCGACAACCTTGAGGCCGGGCTGGACGCGCTGGGGTACAGCGTCACCGAGGAAGAAGACGACCTGATGCGGCGCGGCGCCTGACAGGGGCACACCGCCCCGCACGCCGTCAGCGCAGCGCGCGGCCCTTCAGGATCGCCTCGCTGCCGAAACGGGCGCGGATCTCGTCGGCGGCACGCTCCGCCTTTGCCCGCGCACCGGCCTGCGGATCGAGCAGATCGCCCGCACGATCCGCCTGGGCCTCGGGGACGAGGTCCGACAGACCCACGCCGATCAGCCGCCACGGCCCCGGTTCCTTCACCTGGTCGAACAGTGCACGGGACGCCCGGTAAAGCCGGTCGGCCATCTGCGTCGCGTCCGGCAGGGTCATCCGCCGGGTGAGGATGCTGAAATTCGTGCGCCGCAGCTTCAGCGTGACGGTGCGGCCGGCCATGCCCTTCGCCTTGGCGCGGTCCGTGGTCTTTTCCGACAGCCGCCACAGATGCCCGTCGAGGATATCCGCATCGGCGGTGTCCTCGTTGAAGGTCGTCTCGTTCGAGATCGACTTCACCGGCGCGTTGCGCGTGACCCGCCTGTGATCCTCGCCCCGCGCAAGGTGCCACAGCCGCGTGCCCATGGCGCCGAACCGCGCCTCGAGATCGCGGCGGTCCCAGCGCAAGAGGTCCTCGAAGGTGCGGATGCCCGCGCGGTCGAGGCTCTCCTGCCCGGCCTGACCCACACCCCACAACATGCGCACCGATTTCGGCCTGAGAAACGCCTGCGTCTCCGCCTTGCCGATCACGGCAAACCCGCGCGGCTTGTCGAGGTCGGAGGCGATCTTGGCCAGGAACTTGTTGTGCGAAAGCCCTATGGAGCCGGTCACCCCCAGCTCCGCCTGCATCCGCTTGACCAGACGCGCCAGCATGACGGCGGGCGGCGCGCCGTGCAGCCGCGTGGTGCCCGACAGGTCCATGAAGGCCTCGTCCAGCGACAAGGGCTCGATCGCCGGGGTCAGCTCTTCCATCATGGCTCGGATCTGGCGCGAGACGCCGACATAGACCTCCATCCGGGGCCTGATGATGACCGCGTCGGGGCAGAGCTGCAGCGCCTTGAACATCGGCATGGCCGAACGCACGCCGCGGATGCGCGCCACGTAGCAGGCCGTCGACACCACCCCGCGCCGCCCGCCGCCGATGATCACCGGCTTGTCGGCCAGCTCCGGATTGTCGCGCTTTTCGACCGAGGCATAGAAGGCGTCGCAATCCATGTGCGCGATGCTCAGCTCGGCCAGCTCCGGATGGGCGATCACGCGCGGCCGCCCGCAGGCGGGGCAGCGCGGTCCGCTGTCAAAGAGGGTCAGGCAGTCGCGGCACAGCGCGGGCATGGTCGGGTTATCCTTGCCGGGTCACCGGATAATCTGGCGCAAATCTCCGGCCATGCTTACATAAGTCGAAGATTATTTCCGAGAAAGGTCCTTCGATGCCCATTGAGTCGCTGATCGCCGAATTCCTCGGCGGGAACATCGTGTTCCTCCTGCTGGCGGTCTTTATCCTGCTTTGCATTTTCCTGGGCGTGCGGATCGTTCCGCAGTCCGAAAAACACGTGGTCGAACGCTTCGGGCGGCTGCGCGCGGTCCTCGGGCCGGGGATAAACTTCATCGTGCCCTTCCTCGACAAGGTCCGGCACAAGATCTCGATCCTCGAACGCCAGTTGCCCACCGCCTCGCAGGACGCGATCACCATGGACAACGTCCTGGTGGAGGTGGAGACCTCGGTCTTCTACCGCATCCTCGAACCGGAAAAGACCGTCTACCGCATCCGTGACGTGGACGCGGCCATCGCGACCACCGTGGCGGGCATCGTCCGCGCCGAGATCGGCAAGATGGAACTGGACGAGGTACAGTCGAACCGCGCCCGCCTGATCGCCGAGATCAAGATGCTGGTGGAGGACGCTGTCGACAACTGGGGGATCGAGGTGACGCGGGCCGAGATCCTCGACGTGAACCTCGACCAGGCGACGCGCGACGCGATGCTCCAGCAGCTCAACGCCGAACGCGCCCGCCGCGCGCAGGTGACGGAGGCCGAGGGCAAGCGCCGCGCGGTCGAACTGGCCGCCGACGCCCAGCTTTACGCCGCCAAGCAGGAGGCCGAGGCGCGCCGCATCACCGCCGACGCCGAGGCCTACGCCACCGAGGTCGTGGCCAAGGTCATCCGCGAAAACGGCGTCGAGGCCGCGCAGTACGAGGTCGCGCTGAAGCAGGTCGACGCCCTGCGCCGCATGGCCGAGAAGGGCGGCACGCAGACCATCGTCCTGCCGTCGAGCGCAATCGAGGCCTTCGGCAACGCGTTCAAGCTATTCAAGGGAGGCACGTCATGAGCTGGGACACCTGGTGGCTCTGGATCGCGGGGGGCATCGTCCTCCTGATCGTCGAGGTGCTGGCGCCGGGGTTCATCGCCCTCGGGCTGGCGGTCGGCGCCTTCATCGTCGGGTTCCTGCTGCTGGTCACGGGTCTGGGCTCTCTGCCGCTGACGCTGCTGATCTGGGCCGTGGCCTCGCTTGTCGCGTGGCTGGTGATCCGCAAGCTCGCCGGAGAGCGCAAGGGCCAGGTGAAGATCTGGACCACCGACATCAATGAATAGCCGCCGGTTCTATGGCGCGAAGGTGATGCTGTTCGCCGGGGACGACCTTCTGGTCCTGCGCCGCGACTTCGCGCCGGGGCTGGCGTGGCCGGGGATGCTGGACTTCCCCGGCGGGGTGGCAGAGGGCGACGAGGACCCCGTCGCCTGCGTCCTGCGCGAAACCCGCGAAGAGCTGGGCCTGACCCTCGACCCCGACCTGCTGCGCTGGGTGCACCTGCGCGACGCAGGCGGGCGCAGAAGCTGGTTCTTCGCGGCCCACGGCCCGGCCGGTCTGGTGGACGAGGTGCGTTTCGGTGGCGAAGGGTTGGAATGGGCCGCCATACCGCCCATGGATTTGGTCAACGCCCCGGATGCCGTCTGGCCGTTCCGCGGCATCCTCGCCAGCTACCTTGCTTCGGAAAAGAAAAAACCGGGACGTGCCTGAATTGGCACGCCCCGGCAGTTTGTCCGGGTCTCAAGGGGACAGTAGAGATCCCGGAAGGCAGGCCCATACAGGCGCATGGGCTGCAGGCAGATCGTGCCGCGCAATGCCGGGGACGGAAGGCGCGGCGGGAATGGGTCTCCCCCTGGGGGAGAAAAGGCCGGGGGCCGCGAAAGGCAGCGTGCGGCGCCCCGGCAGTAAGACCGCTCCCCGAGGGACAGAAGGGGTTCGGTCAGGCAGGCTCATACAGGCGTATGAGCGGCAGGCAGCAGGCGTCGCGCCGGATGCCATCGACAGCGCGACGAAAGACGGAAACGGATCAGGCGGCGTGCGGCATGTGCGACGCCATCGGGCTGCGCGGCGGAACGATCGGCTTGCGCAACTCGCGCGACTTCAGCGCGGCGCGGTCGCCCATCGCCATCAGTGCCGTGTTCAGCAGTCCGCGCGACGCGGCCTCGAAATCGGTGGTCATCGGCGCGGAGAAGGTGCTGGCCACGCGCACCCGTCCACCCGGCGTGTGAAGGGTCACAAGGGCCTCGAAGCACTGTTCGGCGGCGTTGTAACGGACGTCGTGAATTCGGGGTGTCATATCGCTCATAACCTCAACCCTTTTTTGTAACGGGCCCCACTTTCGGCCCCTGTGTATACATAACGTAAGAAGTTGTGGATAAGTTTCATCACGGAATCAGGTATGGAATTTCCCCATGACTCCAATGTGTAAGCGGAAGTCAGCGCAGGATTCGGCGCCTTTTTGCCCATCGTTGACCGGACGACAGCCGTTGCATCACGACCACGTGTCAAATTATTTCGAACCTGAGCCACGTTTATCTCCGTCAGACCGGCATTTCTGCACTTCTTACGGTGGAAAAACGCGAACCTTCGCGAATCGGTTCCAAAATCGACCAGATATAGCGATAGAGCCGCCTGAATCCTGCTGGATCTAGGCGGCTCACATGTTTCAGGGCGTGATTGAAATGATCAGGAGTTCGCGCGCTGCGCCTGGGGCGAGCGGAGCTCGGCCACGATGGCCTCGGCGGCCTTCCGGGGCGATGCGGCGCGGTGCACTGGGCGGCCGACCACGATGTGATCCGCGCCGTCGCGAATCGCCTGGGCCGGGGTTGCGATGCGTTTCTGGTCGCCCACGTCGGCCCCGAAGGGGCGCACGCCCGGCGTGACGATCAGGCGGCCATCGGCCTCCGGCAGGGCGCGGACCAACGCCGCCTCGTTCGGCGAACAGATCACCCCGTCCGCTCCGGCGTCGAAGGCGCGCCCGGCCCGTTCGGTCACGAGGTCCGGGATGACGCCATCCTTGATGAGCGCGGAATCGAGGTCGTCGCGGTCCAGCGAGGTCAGCACCGTGACAGCAAGGATCTTCAGGTCCGACCCGGCGGCGCCCTCCTTGGCGGCGCGCACCACGTAGGGGTCGCCGTGCACCGTGAGGAAGTCGAGGTCGAACTGCGCGATGCCCCGCACCGCCGCCTCGATCGTGGCGCCGATGTCGAACAGCTTCATGTCGAGGAAGATGCGCTTGCCGTGCTCGGCCTTCAGCTCGTTGGCCAGCGCCAGCCCGCCGCCGGTCAGCATCCCGAGCCCGATCTTGTAGAAGGACACCGCATCCCCCAGCTTCTGCACGAGGTCGATGCCCTCCAGCACGTTCGGGACGTCCAGCGCCACGATCAGCCGGTCGTCGGCGGCGGTGGGGGCGTTCTGTTCGGTGGCACGGGCAAGGGTCATGGCGGGGCTCCTGAGGTTTTCCCCATGTGACCGCCCCGACGAGTCGCGTCAAGCACGCCGGGGGTCCTGACGGCCCGGGCGCCGCGGGTTTGCCGACCGGGCCGGGGCGCCCGCGGCCCGCCGTATCGACCGCACCATTCGCGTTGCATTTTTGCAACGAATATCTTGAAGGGCTGCGCAAACACGCCCATTTAGGATGTGAGGCCCAGAAGGCCGGGCGCTGCCTTGTGCAGGCGCGGTCGCAACAGGGTGCTTGTGCAAAGGAGAGTAAGATGAACTTGGACAAGTTCACGGAGCGTGCGCGCGGCTTCATTCAGGCGGCGCAGACCATCGCGATGCGGGAGAGCCACCAGAAGCTGGCCCCGGAGCACCTTCTCAAGGCGCTTATGGACGATGAGCAGGGGCTTGCACCCAACCTGATCGCAGCTTCCGGCGGAGAGCCGAAGCGCGTTGTGCAGGTGCTGGATACCAAGCTGGCGAAGATCCCCAAGGTGTCCGGCGATGCCGGGCAGGTGTACCTCGATTCCGCCACCGGCAAGGTGCTGGACGAGGCAGAGAAGATCGCCAAGAAGGCCGGCGACAGCTTTGTCCCGGTGGAGCGGATGCTCATGGCGCTGGCCATGGTGAAATCCCCCGCCAAGGAAGCGCTGGAAGCGGGCAAGGTCACGCCGCAGGGCCTGAACACGGCCATCAACGACGTGCGCAAGGGGCGCACGGCGGACAGCGCCAATGCCGAAGACAGCTATGAGGCGCTGAAGAAGTACACGCTGGACCTGACGGAGCGCGCCCGCGAGGGCAAGATCGACCCGATCATCGGACGGGACGAGGAAATCCGCCGGACCATGCAGGTGCTCAGCCGCCGGACCAAGAACAACCCGGTGCTCATCGGTGAGCCGGGCGTCGGCAAGACCGCGATCGCGGAAGGCCTCGCCCTGCGCATCATCAACGGCGACGTGCCCGAAAGCCTGAAGAACAAGCGTCTTCTGGCGCTCGACATGGGTGCGCTCATTGCCGGTGCGAAGTACCGCGGCGAATTCGAGGAGCGGCTCAAGTCGATCCTGTCGGAGGTCACCTCGGCCGCCGGTGAGATCGTGCTCTTCATCGACGAGATGCACACGCTGGTCGGCGCGGGCAAGGCGGACGGCGCGATGGATGCGTCGAACCTGCTGAAGCCGGCCCTGGCGCGGGGCGAGCTGCACTGCGTCGGCGCGACCACGCTGGACGAGTACCGCAAGCACGTCGAGAAGGACGCGGCGCTGGCGCGGCGTTTCCAGCCGGTCATGGTCGAGGAACCGACGGTCGACGACACCATCTCGATCCTGCGCGGCATCAAGGAGAAGTACGAACTGCACCACGGCGTGCGGATCGCCGACTCCGCGCTGGTGGCGGCGGCACAGCTGTCTCACCGCTACATCACCGACCGCTTCCTGCCGGACAAGGCCATCGACCTGATGGACGAGGCCGCCAGCCGTCTGCGGATGGAGGTGGACTCGAAGCCGGAGGAACTCGACGCGCTCGACCGCGACATCCTGCAGAAGCAGATCGAGGTCGAAGCCCTGCGGTCCGAGGATGACCAGGCCTCGAAGGACCGGCTCGAGAAGCTGGAGAAGGACCTGGCCGACCTGCAGGAACAGAGCGCGGAGATGACCGCGCGCTGGCAGGCGGAGCGTGACAAGCTGGCCTCGGCCAACGACCTGAAGGAGCAGCTCGACCGGGCCCGCGCCGAACTGGAGCAGGTGAAGCGGCAGGGCAACCTCGCCCGCGCCGGGGAACTGTCCTACGGCATCATCCCGGGGCTGGAGAAGCAGCTTGCCGAGGCCGAGGCGTCCGACGACGTCATGGTCGAGGAAGCGGTGCGCCCGGACCAGATCGCCTCTGTCGTGGAGCGCTGGACCGGTATCCCCGCCGGCAAGATGCTGGAAGGCGAGCGCGAGAAGCTGCTGGGCATGGAAGAGAACCTGCATCGCCGGGTTGTCGGCCAGAACCAGGCGGTGACCGCCGTTGCGAATGCCGTGCGCCGGGCGCGTGCGGGTCTCAACGACGAGAACCGTCCGCTGGGCAGCTTCCTGTTCCTCGGCCCCACCGGCGTCGGCAAGACCGAGCTGACGAAGGCCGTGGCAGAGTTCCTGTTCGACGACGACTCGGCGATGGTCCGCATCGACATGTCGGAGTTCATGGAGAAGCACGCGGTGGCCCGCCTGATCGGCGCGCCTCCGGGCTACGTGGGCTACGACGAGGGCGGTGTCCTGACCGAAGCCGTGCGGCGGCGTCCGTATCAGGTCGTGCTGTTCGACGAGGTCGAGAAGGCGCACCCGGACGTGTTCAACGTGCTGTTGCAGGTCCTCGATGACGGCATGCTGACCGACGGTCAGGGCCGCACCGTGGACTTCAAGCAGACGCTGATCGTGCTGACGTCGAACCTCGGCTCCCAGGCCCTCAGCCAATTGCCCGACGGCGCTGACGGCGGCCAGGCCAAGCGTGACGTGATGGACGCCGTGCGCGCCCATTTCCGGCCGGAGTTCCTGAATCGTCTCGACGAGACGATCATCTTCGACCGGCTGAAGCGCGAGGACATGGGCGGCATCGTGGAGATCCAGCTCCGCCGTCTGCTGAAGCGCCTCGCGGCCCGCAAGATCCGGCTGGAGCTGGACGATGCGGCCAAGGCGTGGCTGGCGGACGAGGGCTACGACCCGGTGTTCGGTGCGCGTCCGCTCAAGCGGGTGATCCAGCGCGCCCTGCAGGACCCGCTGGCAGAGATGCTCCTGTCCGGCGACGTGAACGACGGCGACGTGGTTCCGGTCTCTGCCGGGGCAGAAGGCCTCCTGATCGGCGACCGCGTCGGCGCCACCAACCGGCCCAAGCCGGACGATGCCGTGGTGCACTGATCCGGACGCCGGAAAGCTACGAGAAAGGCGGGGGAAACCCCGCCTTTTTTCATGCAAAGTACTCCTGCAATCCAGGAAGCGGTTCGTACTCCAATGACCGCTTCGAGCCCATTTCGGTTAGGTTTCCGCTGTGCCGCGAACGTGGGCTTGGTCAGTGAGTGGACCGAACTCAGGTCGCATGCGCTTTGCTGCTGTCAGCCGGAGCTTGGGCCCGGTCGAACATGCCGTAGTCCCGGATCACGCTGGCGATCCGCAAGCGGTAGTCATCGAAGACCCCACTGCGCCCCTTCGTTTGTGCGCCTCGATGGGCATTGAGGGTGCGCCAGTGTGTGATCGCGTCTTCATCCTCGAAGAACGACAGGGACAGGATCTTGCGCGGATCGGTCAGGCTCTGGAACCGCTCGACCGAGATGAAACCTTCGACATCATCGAGCATCGGACGCATCTCGGCAGCGATGTCGAGGTACTCGTCCTTGCGACCCTCCGCCGGTTCGACCTCGAAAATGACGGCGATCATGCGCCGTCTCCATGCGACGCGGAAGCGAGTTTGAGCCAGGTCCTGTCTTCCCGGAGCAGGAACTTCTCCTTCTGGGCGAACTCGTAGTTCTCGCGGCCTAGCGGGTCGGCGGCAAGACGCGCGCGGTAGGCTTCGTAGTCTGCAAGGCTCGCGACATTGTAGATGCCGTAAGCGAGCGTGGATGACCCTTCGTGCGGGGCGTAGTAGCCGATCAGGTCGGCTCCACAGCGCGGGATCGCCTGCCCCCAATTGCGGGAATACTCCTCAAACTGGGCTTTTTTCGTCGGATCGATATGGTAGCGGATTACGCATGTCAGCATGATGGACTCCTTGCAGCGTGTCCTCCGACCATAGCCGGTTGCTTTCTGCAGATGCTTCGATCAAGATCGAACTATGAAAGAAGGTCCGGATATCGCGCGAATAGCTGCTTTGATCGGCGATCCCGCCCGCGCCAACATGCTGACCGCGCTCATGAGCGGGAAAGCCCTGACGGTCAGCGAACTGGCGGAAGAAGCGGGAGTGACGGTCCAGACCGCCAGCTCGCACCTGTCGAAGCTCGATGATGGCGGCTTGTTGAGGCCCCGGAAACAAGGACGACACAAGTACTTCGCGCTTGCCAGTGACGAGGTGGCCCATGTGCTCGAAGGTTTGATGGGTCTCGCGGCGGGGTCGGGTCATTTGCGCAAACGCACCGGCCCGCGGGATGCGGAACTGCGCCAGGCGCGTGTCTGCTACAACCATCTCGCCGGGGATATGGGCACACAGATGTTCGACAGCCTTATCGCGCAGGGGCATCTGGTCCAGGGTGGCGAAGACCTGAGACTGACCGAGACCGGGGCGGCATTCTCCGCCGAATTTGGCATCGACGTCGCGGGCCTGCGCAAGGCGCGCGCGCCTGTTTGCCGAGAATGCCTCGACTGGAGTGAACGGCGGTCGCATCTGGCGGGCAGCTTGGGGCGCGCATTCCTCGGTCGGTTCGAGGAGCTGTCCTGGGCCAAGCGGGATCAGAAAACCCGGATCGTGACCTTCTCTCGGAATGGAGCAGTGGAATTCAACAAACTCTTCCCGGTGAACTGAGAACCGCTACGGATTGCACCAAGGCAGCCAACGGATGAATGGCGGGATTGTCCGCCAAGCCGACCTCTGCAGCCAGATACCGGAGCTTTCTCCGGGAGCATGACGTCCTGGCCAAAGGTCATCCCGCATGCACGGCATCAGCCTAAGCCAATGGCTGGGGGACCCTCCGCCTCTTCCCCTGTGCTCCCGCTTGCGCAATGGCCCCAGATCACTTCTGCGGCTGGAAATCCTTGCTGGCCAGCAGCCCGGCCGCGGCGATCATCAGCGCGCCGCACACCTTGTTCACCAGCCCGAAGGAATACCGCTTCAGCACGGCTGCCGCCCGGATGCCCAGCCAGCCCCACAGCAGCAGGATCGCCCCGTCGACCGCCAGGTAGGTGACCCCGAGGATCAGAAGCTGCGGCAGCACCGGCGCGCCGGGGTCGATGAACTGCGGGAAGAGCGCGCCGAAGAACACCACGGCGAAGGGGTTCGCCATGGAGGTGACGAAGCCCTGCCGGAACAGGCGGAAGGACTGGCCGGAGGCATTGGCCGACACGTCCCCGGCCCGCTCCTTCGCGAGGACAAGCTGCACACCGATCCACAGCAGGTAGGCGACGCCAAGCCACTTGATCCAGAGGAACGCGCTGGCCGAGGTGGCGATGATCGCGGCCAGCCCGAAGGCCGCTCCGGTCATCTGCAGGCAGTTGGCCGTCAGGTCCCCGGCGATGGTGAACACGCTCCGCCGCAGCCCGTGGCGCACGCTGTTCGAGATGATGAGAAGCTGGCTGGTGTCGGGTGGCGTCGCAAAGAACACCGCCACGGCGGCCAGGTAGATCAGGTACGTCTCCATCGGCATGGCCGCGGTCCTTCCGGTTGCTCGCGGCCATGCTAGGCCCTGCGCGGCACAGCCGTCAAACCGCCTGTCCTTCCGGGCGGGCGCGGGGGTCAGCGCAGCGGCAGGCCGATTCCGGCGCAGGCCGCCGCATCGCCGCCGCAGCAGTCCTCCAGCAGGAAGGTCACCAGCCCGTTAACCGCCGCGAAGTTCGGTGCATATAGCACCTCGCGGTGCTGGCGCGTCGCCGTCACGAGGCCCGCGCGTTTCAGCACCGACAGGTGGCCCGACAGGGTCGAGGGCTTGAGATCCAGAAGCCGCCCCACCTCCATCGCGGGCGTCCCCTCCGGACCGCGCTTTACCAGCAGACGGAACACCGACAGCCGCACATCGTGCGCCAGTGCGGTGAAAGCGTCCGTTGCCTTGGCCTGATCCATGTTTCGTGAATACGCGAAATGACGAATCTTGACAAGATCGGCGGGCGGGGGCTACACCGCCCTCAATTCGGGATTCCGCGAAATGACACCATCATGACAGCCCGCAGACCGGGCCGGAGGGAACGATGAGCGACGCCGCCGAACCGCAACCCATGGGCCCCTTCGAACGCCTGCTGACCCTATGGGTCGCGCTGGCCATGATCGCCGGCATCGCGGTCGGCGTGGTGGCGCCGGGGCTGGTGCAGGCCATTGCGGGGGCCGAGGTCGCCTCCATCAACCTTGTCGTCGCGGTGCTGATCTGGGCCATGGTCTACCCGATGATGGTCGGCGTCGACTTCGGCGCGGTGGCGGGCGTGGCCAAGCAGCCGAAGGGCCTTCTGGTGACGCTGACGGTCAACTGGCTGATCAAGCCCTTCACCATGGCGCTGCTGGCGGTGCTGTTCTTCGACCACATCTTTGCGCCGTGGATCGCGCCCGAGGATGCCTCCCAGTACATCGCCGGGCTGATCCTGCTGGGCGCCGCCCCCTGCACGGCCATGGTCTTCGTCTGGTCGCAGCTCACGCGCGGGGATGCGACCTACACGCTGGTGCAGGTCTCGGTGAACGACCTCATCATGGTCGTGGCCTTCGCGCCCATCGTGGCGCTGCTGCTGGGCGTGACGGAGATCGCGGTGCCCTGGAACACGCTGGTGCTGGCGACGGTGCTTTACGTCGTGCTGCCGCTGATCGCCGGGCTGATCACCCGCCGCGTGCTGGGGTCGGACGCAGCGATCGACTCCTTCTCGGCCCGGGTCAAACCGCTGTCGATGATCGGTCTCGTCGCCACGGTCGCGATCCTCTTCGGCCTGCAGGGCGAGGTCATCCTGAGCCGTCCCGTGGTCATCGCCCTGATCGCCGTGCCGATCCTGATCCAGAGCTACGGCATCTTCGCGCTGGCCTACGGCGCGGCCTTCCTGCTCAAGGTCCCGCATCGCATCGCCGCCCCCTGCGCGATGATCGGCACGTCGAACTTCTTCGAACTGGCGGTGGCCGTGGCGATCTCGCTCTTCGGGCTGAACTCCGGCGCGGCGCTGGCCACCGTGGTCGGCGTGCTGGTCGAGGTGCCGGTGATGCTGTCGCTCGTGGCCTTCGCCAACCGCACGCGGGCGCGCTTTCCCGGCGCGGCCTGACGGGCCGGGCTCACAGCACCCGGAACACCTTGTCGCGCGAGGTCTCTCCGCGCACCAGCTCCAGCCGCGACTTCGGCACGCCAAGCGCCTTGGCCAGCAGCTTCACCACCGCCGCCGTCGCCTTGCCGCCTTCTGGCACCGTGGTCACGTAGACCCGGAGCGCGACGCCGTCCCGTTCGACCGCGTTGCGCGACGCCTTGGGCGTGACGCGCACCGCAAGGGTCGCGCCGGGCACGGCAAGGTCGGAGAGATCGGGCGGTTTCATGGGACGGCGCTAGCATCCTGACGACAAACCCGCAACTTTCCCGGTTGAATCCCGGGCGCTCAGGGCTTTGATACCATCCGACAGGACAAGGAGACGTCACATGCCCACCCCGAACCCGGAAGCCATGGACTTCCTTCTCACCCGCCGCTCTCGCCCCTCCAAGACGCTGACCACCCCCGCCCCCGACCGCGCCACGCTGGAGACGCTGCTGACCGCCGCCGCCCGCTCGCCCGATCACGGCAAGCTGGAGCCGTGGCGCTTCATCGTGCTGTCCGGCGACGCGCTGAAGCGCATGGCCGGCGCGGTGGAGGCCACCGGCCAGCGGCTTGGAAAGGACGAACCCACCATCACCAAGGCGCGCGCGGCCTTCGACGACAGCCCGCTCTGCGTTGCGGTGATCGAAGTGCAGAAACCCTCCGACAAGATCCCCGCCATCGAACAGACCTATTCCGCGGGGGCTGTCTGCCTCGCGCTGCTGAACGCGTCGCTGGCCAGCGGCTGGGGCGCGAACTGGCTGTCGGGCTGGGCGAGCCACGACGCGGACTTCCGCCGCGACGCGCTGGGACTGGCCGAGAACGAGACCATCGCGGGCTTCGTCCACATCGGCACGGAAACCTCCACGCCGCCGGACCGGCCGCGCCCGGACCTCGGCGCCATCACCACTTGGGTCGACGCATGATCTTCGACGCCTTCTTCAAGGCGGTGGGCCAGATGGGCGACCCGCGCTTCCGCTCCGTGCTGCTGCGCGGGGTGGGGATCACCGTGCTGGTGCTCTTCGCCTTCGCCGCGCTGATGGTCTGGGGCGCGGGCTGGCTGGTGGGCGACAGCCTGACCCTGCCGTGGATCGGCACGATCACCTGGGTCGACAACGTGCTGAGCTGGGCCATGGTGCCGGTGACGATGATCGCCTCCGTCTTCCTGATGGTGCCCGTGGCCTCCGCCGTGACGGGGCTCTTCCTCGAAGAGGTCGCGCAGGCGGTGGAGGACGTGCACTACCCGGAGGCCGGCCGCGCCGCCTCCGTCCCGTTCTCGGAAAGCGTGATGGACGGGCTGGGGTTCCTGGGCACGATGGTGCTGGCGAACGTGGTGGCGCTGGTGCTCTACCTGCTGTTCGCCCCCTTCGCGCCGTTCATCTTCTGGGGGCTGAACGGGTTCCTGCTGGGCCGGGAATACTTCATCCTCGCCGCCATGCGCCGCGTCGGCCGGGTGGAGGCGAAGCGGCTCTGGCGCAGACACCTGACGACGATCTGGGCCGGAGGCGTGCTGATGGCGATGCCGCTGTCGGTGCCGGTGGTGAACCTGCTGATCCCGGTGCTGGGCGCGGCGACCTTCACCCACATCTTCCACGGGCTGAACCGGGGCAGGGGCGGCGCATAGCCCCGCCCTACAACCCGCCGGTCCCGGAACGAAAGGGGGGAGCATGACCGGAGGACGTCGCAGGCTGGCGCGCCCCCGTCCGGGGCATCGCGTGCCAACCGCCAACTGCGGAACCGCCGTAGGGCGGGGCTCTGCGCCGCCACCGCCCGAAGGTCACCACACTCAGCAGACCGCCCCGCGATACGCCATGCAGGGCGGGGCTCCGCGCCGCCTTACTGGCCGTCCAGCGGCGCCATCCGGTTGAACATCCAGCCGTCGATGTCGCGCACCGTGATCGCGCCGGAGAGGATGGTGCCCGCGATCACCGCCCAGAGCACCAGCGAGATCCCCGTGGTGATCAGCGCCTTCTTCTTCAGGTTATGGACCTCGGGGCTGCCCGCGTGGGTGCCCTCGACCACCTGGCCCACGTCGCCCTGCGTCTTCAGCCGCACCGGGATCACGCAGAGGAACGTCATGAACCAGATGACGGCGAACAGCACCAGTCCGGAGGTGACACCCATCAGACCTGCTCCAGTTCCACGAGGCAGCCGTTGAAGTCCTTGGGATGCAGGAACAGCACCGGCTTGCCGTGGGCGCCGATCTTCGGCTCGCCCGTTCCCAGCACCCGCGCGCCCGACGCCTTCAGGTGATCGCGCGCGGCAAGGATGTCTTCGACCTCGTAGCAGACATGGTGAATGCCGCCAGAGGGGTTCTTGTCCAGGAACCCCTTGATCGGGCTGTCGTCGCCCAGCGGATACAGCAGTTCGATCTTGGTGTTGGGCAGCTCGATGAAGACCACCGTGACCCCGTGATCGGGCTCGTCCTGCGGCGCGCCGACCTTGGCGCCCAGCGCGCTGCGGTACTGTTCAGAGGCCGCCTCCAGATCCGGGACGGCAATGGCGACATGGTTGAGACGACCGATCATTCCTGAACTCCTGTCTTGGGCTGCCATCTTATGCCCGTGCGGACCCGCGCAAGACAAGCGCCACCCGGCGCCCCGCGACAACAGGCGCCACCCCCGCGCCCCGGCTCGCCCCGCCCTGTACCGCCCCGCAACCGTGCTTAACCGCTTGTTCACCAGCCAGGCGGCATCATGACCGGCGACTCGATCAACAGGAGGGACGAATGGACCGCAACGACCACCTCGCCGCGCACAGGCGGCCCACCGCCACCCGGCCGCTTCTCGGCCTCACCATCCTCGTGGTCGAGGACAGCCGTTTTGCCTGCGACGCCATGCGGCTCTTGTGCCTGCGCTCCGGCGCGCGCATCCGCCGGGCCGACTGCCTGAAATCCGCCCGCCGCCACCTGCAGGTCTACCGGCCCAGCGTGGTGATCGTCGACCTCGGCCTGCCCGACGGCTCGGGGGCAGAGCTGATCTCGGAACTGGCCATCGCCTGCCCGCGGGTGGACGTGCTGCTCGGCACCTCCGGCGACAGCTTTGCAGAGGAGGTGGCGCTGGCCGCCGGGGCAGACGGTTTCCTGGCGAAGCCCATCTCGTCGGTGACGGGGTTCCAGAACGCGATCCTCTCGGCCCTGCCGCCCGAACGGCAGCCCACCGGCCCGCGGCTGGTGATCGACGACCCGATCCTGCCCGACCCGCTGGCCTATCGCGACGACATGGCCCATGCCGCCGACGTGCTGGACGACCGGGACGACGAACGCTCCATCCGCTATGTCACGCAGTTCCTGACCGGGGTGGCGCGCAGCGCCGGGGACCGGGCGCTGCAAAGCGCGGCAGAGGATCTGGCCGACGCCCGCCGCTCCGGCCGGCCGACGCAAACCAGCCTCGCCCGCGTCGCGGCACTTGTGCAGGACCGGCTGACCGACCGGCTGGCGATGTAGGCCGTCAGGCGACGCCGAAGCCCTAAAGCAGCAGCCCCGGATCGGCGCCCATGTCGAGCCCGGGGAAGATCGTGCGCTCCACGTCCGTGATCCCGGTGCCGTACAGGCCGCGGATCAGCCAGCCCAGGTGGGCGCGCAGGTCGCGCGTCGGCATCAGGTCGCGCCGGGCGTAAAGGTCGGCCTCCGCCAGCCCCGGCCAGTCGCCATGGACCTTGCCGCCGCGCAGCGCGCCGCCCGCCAGCAGCATCGCCCCCGCCGTCCCGTGGTCGGTGCCCGCGTTGCCGTTCAGCCGGGCGGTGCGCCCGAACTCCGTCACGGCGGCCACCACGGTCTTGCCCCATGTCGCCGCGCCCATGTGCTCCTTCAGCGTCAGCACCGCGGTCGAAAGCTGCTCCAGCGCCGCCTCCAGCAGCTTGTCCTGCCGGGCATGCGTGTCCCACCCGTTGATCGAGAAGGTGGCGATCGCCGCGTCGTTGCGCAGCTTCTTGCCCGCGAATTCCGCCATGC
This sequence comes from Sagittula sp. P11, assembly GCF_002814095.1. Classification (NCBI taxonomy): domain Bacteria; kingdom Pseudomonadati; phylum Pseudomonadota; class Alphaproteobacteria; order Rhodobacterales; family Roseobacteraceae; genus Sagittula; species Sagittula sp. P11. The sequence goes on along the minus strand of NZ_CP021913.1, from coordinate 1,864,445 downwards.
GGGCCACCGCATCGGAATTGCGTGCGGCCTTCATGTCCTCGACCATGCCGCCCATCATCGCCTCTGCGTCGCCGTCGAAGGCAACGCCGTCGCCGTCGCTGCCGGCCAGCGCAAAGGCCTCGGCCAGCGCGGCGCTCATCATCGGGTCGTCGCGCATCACCAGCTCCGCCAGCCGGATCGCCTGCGGCGACAGGGCGAGGTCGGCATCCGGCGTCCAGCGCGTCATCGGGGCGGGCCCGTTCAGGATGGCGAGGGGATCGTTGCCGACCGCATAGGCGGTCTCGGCCACCGCACCGGGCAGGAGGCCGGTCAGCCGGTTCAGCCAGCCGTCGCGGGCCTGCCCGACATTGCCTTCGCCCAAGCCCGCCTCAAGCAGGTCCTGCCCGTCGAAATGGCTGCGCTTGTCACGGTAGGGAGTCGACACCGCGTGCACGAAGCTCAGCTCGCCCGCGGTCCAGAGCGGCAGCAGCCGCCGCGCGCCCCGGTGCAGGGCAAAGAACCCGTCGAGGTCCGCCGCCCCCTTCGGTCCGATGCCGGGCGCGCCGCGCAGGGCGGCATAGCCCGGGTCGCCGTAGGGCGCGACCAGCCCCATGCCGTCCATCCCGCCGCGCAGCAGGATCACCACCAGCCGCCGGTCCCCGGGGACCGAGGCAAAACTCACCGGGGTCACCAGCGGCGAGGCCGCCAGCGAACATCCCACAAGACCCGTCAGAAATCCGCGCCGATCCATCCGCTCACATCCTCTGAAACGCCGGGCTTGCCAGCACCAGCCCGATTCCGTCCGCCCGGCTTTCGGCGGCAGAGGCGGCAAAGCGCACCGCCTCCGGCGCATCCGGTCCCAGCGCCACCTCGACGAAGTCACGCGGGTCGGGCAGGTCGTCCAGCATGATCTGCGGCATGGTCACCGCCCATTGCAGCCGCGCCGCGATACCCTGCGGCTTGATCCACGCGTCGTCCTCTTCCGGCAGGCCGTCCGGGCCGTCGGGCTTCTGCCAGACATGGCCCATCAGCATCAGCGGCCGCTGGATGCGCAGCCGGAAATCGCGCTCGCTCAGGTCTGCCAGCGCCGCGTGCGGCACGTCGAGCGCCCGGCACGCGGACGAGATGAAGTCGAACGGCTGCTTGACGTTCGCGCCCTCCGGCCGCCAGGCCGCCGGGTGCCGCAACAGCGCCTCGTAGACCGAGGGCAGGTCGCCCGAGGTCTCCGTCCAGACGCCCTCCAGCTCGGCCACCAGCGCGGGGTCGGGGGTGTCCGACACGAAATGCATCGCCAGCTTCCACGCCAGGTGCCCGGCGACCGAGGGGTGGTTGGCGATGTCGCGCAGCGCCGCCTCCAGATCCCGGAAGGTCGCGTTCTTCGTGCCGCCGTAGGTCTTGCCCAGCACCGTCTCGGCGCCCGGCTCCGCCCAGCCCTTGACGAACTTGCGTCCGTTCTGCGGGTCAAAGGTCAGGCCGGTCATCAGCTCGGCCAGCTCGCGCACGTCGGTCTGGGTGTAGGGCGCGCCGACGCCCAGCGTGTGCAGCTCCAGCACCTCGCGGGCGAGGTTCTCGTTCATGCCGCGCTTGTCGGGCCGCTTCAGCGTCGCCGGCGATCCCGGCCCGGTGGACCGCGTCTGGTCGAGGTAATCCACCATCACCGGGTGCGTCACCGCCTCCACCAGCAGGTCCTCGAACCGGCCCATGATCCGCGGGCGCAGCGCGCTTTGCATGTAGGGCGAGGACGACCGCCGCATCAGCGCGTTCTTGCCCGTCGCGGTGAAATGGTCGGCCCAGAAGAACTCCAGCCGTTCGCGGAAGCCCGACTCGGTGTGCACCCGGCGCGAGATATGCGCCGCCATCCAGTGCAGCCAGGCCTCGCGCGCCTCGCGCTGCATCAGCCGGGTCTGCTTCTTCAGGCCGGTGCCTTCCTGCGTCTCGCCCTGCTTGCGCGCACGCTTCGCCAGCTGGCGGTATTCGGCCATCCGGCTCAGGAAGGCGGGGAACGGCTCGATCGGGAACCGCTCGGACATGACGTCCGGCGCGCGCAGCCCGGCCATCATCGCCGCCACGTCCGCCGGGGGCGCGATGCGGGGCGACAGCCCGCAACCGAATCGTTTTTCTGCAAGGACTGCATCGAAGGACATGGAAGCCTCCTGCTCGTAGCGCCTCACCCGGCCCGGCGTGTCCTGCATCGTTGGTCGGCAGGGCGTTCGGGTGCCCGGGGTCGCCATCCCCCGGCGGGCCATTCCGGCTGGGCCGGCACAGTCCTGAATCTAGACCCGCCCGGGCCGCCCGCCAATACGCCCCTCCGGGCCAAGGCGGGAATTCGCCTGCACATCCGGAACCTGACGCGGGTTTGTGCGTTCTGAACGCGAAAACGCGCGAATGAGCCGCGGCATGAAAGCGACAACAGCCAGGGGAGCCAAATGACCGACATCTACACCGCCATCAAGTCCGACCACGACAGGCATCGGGACCTGCTGGAGAAGATCTCCGACACCTCCGGCGCCTCGGACGAGCGCAAGGCGGCATGGGACGAGTTCTACCATGACGTGAAGGCTCACGCCGCGGCGGAAGAAGAGACATTCTACTCCAAGCTGATCTCCAAGACCTGGGGTCAGGACGCCGCACGGCACTCCGTCCACGAGCACCAGCAGCTCGACGACCTGATGGAAGAGCTCAACGAGATGGACATGTCGTCCTCTGGCTGGCTGACCAAGTTCAAGACCCTCCGGCACGACTACGAACACCACGTCGACGAGGAAGAAGACGAAGTTTTCTCGCGCGCAAAAGAGGTTATCGACGACTCGGAGATCAAGGGATACGGCGAGCGCTTCCTCAAGCGGAAGCAGGAAGAGGCCGGTCTGATCGACGAGAAGCGCGAGGATTCGCTCGAAGACTGAGCGAAACCTATACGATTGGGGTGCGGGCTATACAAAAGTTAACAAACCGCTATTTCCGCACCCTTTTGCCGCAATCGCGCCACAATTGCCTTACAATCTCCAATTGCAGATACAACCGCAGACGGAGTTATGAAATGGCAACTCAAGTCGCTCTGATGGTTTCGGGGGCAATTCTGGCGCTGATGTTTCCGCTCTTCATGCTGAAGTGTTTCGTCAAACGGGCCTTCATGCGGAAGTACGGTCCCGAGGCTGCGGAAAGCTGCAACGACAAGATGCGCTTCGCGCTCGTCACCACCGCAACGCTGGCGATGGTCTTCGCGGTGCTGACGCTCGACCCGCAGATCCTGGCGCCGGGCAGCGGCCTGCACTGACGGGCTGCGCCTGCGATGCGTGCAACGGGGGTTGGCACGGGTCGGACGTACAGACGGCCCGGCGCGGGTGCGGCGGACGGAAAACGAAAGCCGGGGCAGGCGGCAGGCCAGCCCGGGACGCAGACAAGGAAGGATACGCGACCTCATGCACCGGCGTGACGTCGCAGGTGCCAAGGCGCCCCATGGCGGGCGCTTCCGGCACCGGGACAACAGTTATGCAGCCGTGTTCGGATCGAACGAGTTGACGGATATCACCGTGATCGCTTTCGGACCGATCAGCAGCGAGGACTGCGACCAGATGTGCTTCAACTGGGTGGGCAGGTCGCAGTCCTCAAAAATTCAGCCGGATTTCCGGCGCATATGTCCGCGGGTGCCGGGGGGTCTCCGGCGGAATACTCTCTCTCCCTCCGTAAACGAAAAAGGGTGCCTCCCCGGAGGCACCCTTTCACTTTGTCACATGGGCAGAGGCCTATGGCCCGGGCTCACTCGCGCGGCATGATCCGCAGGCCCAGCTCCATCAGCTGATCGCTGGTCGGATCGGAGGGCGCGTTCATCATCAGGTCCTCGGCGCGCTGGTTCATCGGGAACATGATGACCTCGCGGATGTTCGACGTACCCGCCAGCAGCATCACGATCCGGTCGATGCCCGCGGCGCAGCCACCGTGCGGCGGGGCGCCGTAGTGGAAGGCGTTGAACAGCGCACCGAAGCGCGCCTTCACCTCGTCCGCGCCGTAGCCCGCCAGTTCGAAGGCTTTCAGCATCACCTCCGGCTTGTGGTTCCGGATCGCGCCGGACACCAGTTCGTAGCCGTTGCAGGCGAGGTCGTACTGGTAGCCCTTCACCGCCATCGGATCGCCTTGCAGCGCCTCCATCCCGCCCTGCGGCATGGAGAACGGGTTGTGCTCGAAGTCGATCTCGCCGGTTTCCTCGTCCTTTTCGTAGATCGGGAAGTCCACGATCCACGCAAAGGCAAAGCGGTTCTCGTCGATGAGGCCCAGGTCATGGCCGAGCACGTCACGCGCGCGGCCGGCGACCTTCTGGAAGGAGGCGGGCTTGCCGCCAAGGAAGAACGCCGCGTCGCCGACACCAAGGCCAAGCTGCTCGCGGATCGCCTCAGTGCGCTCCGGCCCGATGTTCTTGGCCAGCGGACCGGCGGCTTCCATGCCCTCGCCCTGATCGCGCCAGAAGATGTAGCCCATGCCCGGCAGGCCCTCTTTCTGGGCCCAGGCGTTCATCCGGTCGCAGAACTTGCGGCTGCCGCCCGTGGGGGCGGGGATGGCGCGGATCTCGGTGCCATCCTGCTCAAGCAGCTTGGCGAAGATCGCAAAGCCGGAGCCGCGGAAATGCTCGGACACGTCTTGCATCACGATCGGGTTGCGCAGGTCGGGCTTGTCGGTGCCGTACTTTAGCGCCGCTTCCTTGTAGGGGATCTGCGGCCAGCTCTCGGGCGCGTCCACCGACTTGCCGCCGCCGAACTCTTCGAAGACACCCGCGATCACCGGGGAAATCGTGTCGAACACGTCCTGCTGCTCCACGAACGACATCTCAAGGTCGAGCTGGTAGAAGTCGGTGGGCGAACGGTCGGCCCGCGGGTCCTCGTCGCGGAAGCAGGGCGCGATCTGGAAATACTTGTCGAAGCCCGACACCATGATCAGCTGCTTGAACTGCTGCGGCGCCTGCGGCAGCGCGTAGAACCGGCCCGGATGCAGGCGCGACGGCACGAGGAAGTCGCGCGCGCCTTCGGGCGAGGAGGCGGTGATGATCGGCGTCTGGTACTCGCGGAAGCCCTTGTCCCACATCCGCTTGCGCATCGACGCCACCACGTCCGAGCGCAGCGTCATGTTGCGCTGCATGTTCTCGCGGCGCAGGTCGAGGTAACGGTACTTCAGGCGTGTCTCTTCGGGGTATTCCTGTTCGCCGAAGACCATCAGCGGCAGTTCCTGCGCCTGCCCCAGAACCTCGAGGTCACGGACGAAGACCTCGATCTCGCCGGTCGGCAGCTTGGGGTTCACCAGCTCCGGGTCGCGCGCCTTCACGTTGCCGTCGATGCGGATGCACCATTCGGAGCGCACCTTCTCCACGTCCTTGAAGGCCGGGCTGTCGGGGTCGCACAGCACCTGCGTGGTGCCGAAGTGGTCGCGCAGGTCGATGAACAGGATGCCGCCGTGGTCTCGGATGCGATGCACCCAGCCCGACAGGCGCACGGTCTCGCCCACGTTATCCTTGGTCAGATCGGCGCAGGTGTGGCTGCGGTAGGCGTGCATGACGGCTCCCCTCAAAAAGCGGCTTGATCAGGCGCCGATACACCGTTCCAGCCCCGGGAAGTCAAGAGCGGCGCAAAAAACGCTGGACCGAAGGGAACCATTAACGAAGATTAACGTTTGGGAAAGCAGTCTTCTGACAACCGTATGGGGGTATACGATGTGGTGGACCGTACTCGACAGAATGCTGAAACGGATGATCGTCAGGGGCAGGCTCTGCGTCGTCGGTCCGGATGACCAGACCGGCACGTACGGACAGGGCAGTCCCGAGATCATGGTGAACATCACCTCCGACGAGTCGGTCAGGCGGCTCGTGACGCAGCCCGCGCTGGCGCTGGGAGAGTGCTACATGGACGGCACGCTCCGCATCGACGGGGACGACCTGACCGGCTTCATGACGCTTCTGCTGGAAAACGAAAGCTACAACCGGATGCCGGGGTGGTACATGGGCGCGCTGAAGGCCCGGACCGCGCTGCGCGGCGTCATCCAGCGCAACAACCCGCTCAAGTCGAAGCGGAACGTGGCGCATCACTACGACATCTCCGACGATCTCTACGCGCTCTTCCTCGACCGGGACATGCAGTATTCCTGTGCCTACTGGCCGCGGCCCGACATGACGCTGGACGAGGCGCAGGAGGCCAAGAAGGCGCATATCGCCTCGAAGCTGCTGATCGAGCCGGGGATGCGGGTGCTGGACATCGGCTGCGGCTGGGGCGGGCTGGGGCTGACACTGGCGCGCGACCACGGCGCACGGGTGACCGGCGTGACCCTGTCGGAGAACCAGCTTGCCACCGCGCAGGCCCGCGCCCGTGCCGAAGGGCTGGAGGACGTGACCGACTTCCGCCTGCTGGATTACCGCAAGCTCGACGAGGAATTCGACCGGGTGGTGTCGGTGGGGATGCTGGAACACGTGGGCGCCCCGCATTTCGACGAGTACTTCGCCAAGGTCTCGGACCTGATGGGCGCCGACGGCATCGCGCTGATCCATTCCATCGTGAAATCCGGGCCGCCGCGTGCCAACAACCCGTGGATCGACCGCTACATCTTTCCGGGCAGCTACGCGCCCTCCGCCTCCGAGATCTACGGTGCGATCGAGAAGGCCTGGCTCTTCCAGTCCGACGACGAGGCGCTGCGCCTGCATTACGCCAAGACGCTTCACGCCTGGCGGATGCGGTTCGAGGCGCAGTCCGACCGGATCGAGAAGATGTTCGACACGCGCTTTGTCCGCATGTTCCGCTTCTACCTGACCTCGATGGAGGTATCCTTCCGGATCGGCACGCTGCACGTCCAGCAGTGGCAGCTCGCCAAGCGCATGGACGCGGTGCCGATCACCCGCGACTACCTGTATGCGTCCGAGGCGGAGGATCACCGCATGGCGGCGGAGTGAGCCCGTCCCGGCCACCCGCGGGTGGCGGTTGCGGGACGCCTCCGGCGGGGAGGTATTTATCGCCAAGATGAAGGAGGGGCGGGTCGCCGATCCGCCCCTTTCCGCGTGGTGCGACGCCGCGCGGCCTCCTGCGTCAGCTTGGGGGTTGAACCCGCGCGACGCCCGTCTATAACCGCCACAATTTGCGGGCAGGACAGGCGAGTCCCTGCCCCGCTGAAACACGCCGCCAGACGAGGTTCTCCATGCCCAGACGTACCGATATCAAATCCATCATGATCATCGGCGCCGGACCCATCGTCATCGGGCAGGCCTGCGAGTTCGACTACTCCGGCGCCCAGGCGTGCAAGGCGCTGCGCGAAGAAGGCTACCGGGTCATCCTGGTGAACTCCAACCCGGCGACGATCATGACCGACCCGGGCCTGGCGGATGCCACCTACATCGAGCCGATCACCCCCGAGGTGGTCGCCAAGATCATCGAGAAGGAACGCCCCGACGCGCTTCTGCCGACGATGGGGGGCCAGACCGGGCTGAACACCTCGCTCGCGCTCGAAGAGATGGGCGTGCTGGCGAAATACAATGTCGAGATGATCGGCGCCAAGCGCGAGGCCATCGAGATGGCCGAGGACCGCAAGCTGTTCCGCGAGGCAATGGACCGCATCGGCCTCGAGAACCCCAAGGCCGAGATCATCACCGCGCCGAAGAAGGCCAACGGCAAGCGCGACCTCGACGAGGGCGTCCGGCTGGCGCTGGAGACGCTGGAGCACATCGGCCTGCCCGCGATCATCCGTCCCGCCTACACGCTGGGCGGCACCGGCGGCGGCGTTGCCTACAACCGCGAGGATTACATCCACTACTGCCGTTCGGGCATGGATGCCTCTCCGGTGGGTCAGATCCTCGTCGATGAATCGCTGCTGGGCTGGAAGGAATTCGAGATGGAGGTCGTCCGCGACAAGGCGGACAACTGCATCATCGTCTGCTCCATCGAGAACGTCGATCCGATGGGTGTGCACACCGGCGACTCGATCACCGTGGCGCCGGCGCTGACGCTGACCGACAAGGAATACCAGATCATGCGCAACGGCTCCATCGCCGTGCTGCGCGAGATCGGGGTGGAGACCGGCGGATCCAACGTGCAGTGGGCGATCAACCCGGAAAACGGCCGCATGGTGGTGATCGAGATGAACCCGCGCGTGTCGCGCTCCTCGGCGCTGGCGTCGAAGGCCACCGGCTTCCCCATCGCCAAGATCGCGGCGAAGCTGGCCGTGGGTTACACGCTGGACGAGCTCGACAACGACATCACCAAGGTCACGCCCGCCTCCTTCGAGCCGACCATCGACTACGTCGTCACCAAGATCCCGAAATTCGCCTTCGAGAAGTTCCCCGGCTCCGAGCCGAAGCTGACCACCGCGATGAAGTCGGTGGGCGAGGCGATGGCCATCGGCCGCACGATCCACGAATCCATGCAGAAGGCGCTGGCCTCCATGGAATCCGGCCTGACCGGCTTCAACGAGGTCGACATCCCCGGGCTGAAGGAAGGCCATTGGGAATCCGTCGGCAGCGAAGGCAAGGCCGCCGTCATCAAGGCGCTGTCGGAGGCCACCCCCGACCGGCTGCGGACCATCGCGCAGGCCATGCGCCACGGGCTTTCGGACATCGAGATCCAGGGCGTCACCGCCTACGATCCGTGGTTCCTCGAACGCATCCGCGAGATCGTCGAGGCCGAGGAGGAAGTGCGCCGCGACGGCCTGCCCGTCACCGAGGACGGGCTGCGCCAGCTCAAGATGATGGGCTTCACCGACGCGCGCCTGGCCGGGCTGACCGGCCGGACCGAGGGGCAGGTGCGCCGCGCCCGCCAGAACCTCGGCGTCAACGCCGTCTTCAAGCGCATCGACACCTGTGCCGCCGAATTCGAGGCGCAGACCCCCTACATGTACTCGACCTACGAAGAGCCGATGATGGGCGAGGTCGAATGCGAGGCGCGTCCCTCCGACCGCAAGAAGGTGGTCGTGCTGGGCGGCGGCCCGAACCGGATCGGGCAGGGGATCGAATTCGACTACTGCTGCTGCCACGCCTGCTTTGCGCTGGCCGACGCGGGCTATGAGACCATCATGATCAACTGCAACCCGGAAACGGTGTCGACCGACTACGACACCTCTGACCGGTTGTATTTCGAACCGCTGACCTTCGAGCACGTGATGGAAATCATGCGAGTCGAGCAGGAGCGCGGCACGCTGCACGGCGTCATCGTCCAGTTCGGCGGCCAGACGCCGCTGAAGCTGGCCAACGCGCTGGAAGAGGCGGGCATCCCGATCCTCGGCACCACGCCCGACAGCATCGACCTGGCCGAGGACCGCGACCGGTTCCTGAACCTCGTCAACGATCTGGGCCTGAAGCAGCCCAACAACGGCATCGCCTCCACCGACGAGGAAGCGTTCAAGATCGCCGAGAAGATCGGCTTCCCGCTGGTGATCCGCCCGTCCTACGTGCTGGGCGGCCGCGCGATGGAGATTGTCCGCGACATGGACGGGCTCAAGCGCTACATCCGCGACGCCGTGGTGGTCTCGGGCGACAGCCCGGTGCTGCTCGACAGCTACCTCTCGGGCGCGACCGAGCTTGACGTCGACGCGCTGTGCGACGGCGAGGCGGTGCACGTCGCCGGCATCATGCAGCACATCGAGGAGGCCGGGGTGCACTCCGGCGACTCCGCCTGCTCGCTGCCGCCCTACTCCCTGTCGAAGGACCTGATCGAAGAGGTCAAGCGCCAGACAGAGGCGCTGGCCCGCGCGCTGAACGTGGTCGGCCTGATGAACGTGCAGTTCGCCATCAAGAACGACGAGATCTACCTGATCGAGGTGAACCCGCGCGCCTCCCGCACCGTGCCCTTCGTGGCCAAGGCGACGGACAGTGCGATTGCCTCTATCGCCGCGCGCCTCATGGCCGGAGAGAAGCTCTCTGCCTTCCCGACGCGTCTGCCCTATGCCGCCGACATCGACTACGACACCGACGTGCCGATGGCCGACATGATGACGCTGGCCGACCCGGACATGCCGTGGTTCTCGGTCAAGGAGGCGGTGCTGCCCTTCGCCCGCTTCCCCGGCGTCGACACCATCCTCGGGCCCGAGATGCGCTCGACCGGCGAGGTCATGGGCTGGGACAAGTCCTTCCCGCGCGCCTTCCTGAAGGCCCAGCTTGGCGCCGGCACCCACCTGCCGACCGAAGGCGCGGTCTTCCTGTCGATCAAGAACGACGACAAGACCCCGCAGATGGTCGAGGCGGCGCAGATCCTGTCCGGCCTGGGCTTCCGCCTGATCGCCACCAGCGGCACCGCGGCCTTCCTGTCGGAGCACGGGCTGACCTGCGACACGGTGAAGAAGGTCTACGAGGGCCGGCCGAACATCGTCGACCTGATGAAGGACGGCGGCGTGCAGCTGGTGCTGAACACCACCGAAGGCTCCGCCGCGGTCGAGGACTCGCGAGAGATCCGCTCCGTCGCCCTCTACGACAAGATCCCCTACTTCACGACCGCCGCCGGCGCCCACGCCGCAACGCTGGCCATGCAGGCGCGGGAAGAGGGCGAACTGGTGGTGAAGTCGCTGCAGGGGTGAGTGCTTACTCCCGGTAAGCACCTTCCCCGAAAGTCGCGCGCGCACTTGGCAAATCACTTGCCCACGTTTCGGGCAAGTGCCTAAGTAGGCCGAACTCAGATATGGACTTCGTGTAACCGTCTTTGTTTGATGAAAGGCCGTTAACAACTATCAGATAGATTTCGGGACTGGACAGTCGGGCGCGCACGATCTTTCCGAACTTAAATTTCTCTTCTTCTGATAAGTCTGAAATGCGAATGTGTCTGAAGACGTTGAATAGTGACCTGTAGTAAGGGGCCAGTTCGATTTCATACTTTTTAAAATGGCGCTCATATAAGTCTATGAGCGCCATTTCAATTTTTGCGCTATCGGTCACGTACATTCGGGTTCCTGCATCAAGGTCTCTACATTCGTTTGCGATAATTCGCAGTGCGCGGCGCCCTTTCGCTCGATATTCTGTATCATTGGGCTTTCGTGAAGATACTTCGAGAGAGGAAATGTAGGATTCGAGACTTTCAAGAAGATTGAAAAACGTGGTTTCGAACGCTTGGCGTTCAAAAACCTTCCGCGTTTGACGCAATTCCTCGCGCTGCAGGCCAAGTTCCTTTTTTTGGAGGATAAGCGTCCACACTAGTCCGGAGAAGGCCAGTCCGGAGAAAAGTGAGGTGACTGCGCCAAACATGTCGCCAGCCTCCCCGGTCCCTAACTTGTCCGATGGAGGAAAGAATGCAGGCATGGTGAAGAATGTCGATGCCCAGGCAATAAGGACAATCGCAAACCAATTTGCGGGACGAGACAGTATTGCCTCCAGCCTCGAACGATTAAGTCTTCGCTCCGCGGCTGTAGATAGGAATTGATAGGAGGCCACGCACACTAGGATAAAGACTATGAGGCCAAGCAAGCGTCCACCTTTTGAAAACACGGGTTCCTTTCTTAAGTTGTATGAGAACGATTGCTTGTGCAAGCGGCGCCAGTGACGGCGCGCGCGGCGGCTCGCCATCCTTAGTTCGGGTGCGCTTTATCCCTACACATCCGTAGGACCTCGAAGGTCAAACCAGGACCATCCAGAGAGCCGCCGCATAGGGGCGCGTCGTCTCTGGCGCGGCGGCCTTCGGCCTTGTTCCGCGCCGGGTACGCCGATCAGTCGGAAGACGGCGCTTTTGCAAAGAGGGTCTTCGACACGTCCCTCACCACCGCCAGTCGAACGTCCGGATCAGTTTCACGCTGACCGTGCCGCTGTCGCGGTCCTGTACGACCGGGGAGTCGCCCGCGTCGCCCACCAGCCGGGTCCAGCCGAGCGCGCCCTCGACCGCCCAGACCTCCGAGAAGTCGTGCCGCACGGTGAACTCCAGCCCGGCCGTGTACAGCCCGCCGTCCGCCGAATAGGCCGGCAGCGTCGCGCCGGTCGGGACGGCGAAATAGGTGTCCATGTATTCGTCGTTGGCAAAGGACAGGCGCGGGCCGAAGCGGACCTCCGTTCCCTGGCCGTAGTCGTGCACCACGTCCGAACCCAGGTCGCCGACCACGCCTTCGTGCCCGGTGACACCCTTGCGCACCGCGCCCCAGACCTCCACCGACGGCCAGCGGTAGGACACCCGGCCGCCCAGTTCGAGCGCCGCGTCCACGTCGTCGATGCCGGTCAGGCGGGAATAGTCGGACGCCTCGCGCTCCGGCAGGTAGCGGAAGGACGGGCCGAAGCCGAAGCCCATGCCGTCGCCCCGGTCGATGTCGAGGCCCAGCATCCGGAAGGTCGTGACCGATGCCCCCAGCGCCGGACCGGCGACATATTCGTCCGACCCCTCGTAGGCCGGGCGCGATTGCACACCAAGCCCCAGTTCGAAGGACAGCGCGCGTTCCTGCGCGGCTGCGGGCAGGGCAGAGGCGGCCAGGGCCAGGACGGAAAGCCGGTGGGTCAGCGTCATAGGATGGGTCTCCAGGGGAAAGGCATTTGACCCGAGCGTAGCACGCGCGCCCCCGGGTGCCAGCGGCGCCGCTCCGAAAGTGGGGTCCCCGCGTCACCTTCACGCAGTCGTGATCGGCGGAACGGCGCGCGCGGCGGCGCGACGCCGGATCCCGGCGAAAGGCGCCGGACTGCCGATTCGCGGGCGGCGGGCATGGTTAACAACCGGCCGGTTCGACCCCCTGAACCGGCCGGGACTCACCATAACGAGGCGTTAACCGGGCAGGGTTAAGCCACCGCACGCAGCATTGACCCGCGCGCTCTCCACATCGCGCTCCGGCTCTGTTACAGGACAGCGCAGGGCAGTCCGGAGGCGCAGATCATGAAACCCGTCATCCTTACCATTCTCGACGGCTGGGGCCTGCGCGAAGAGACGGCGAACAACGCCCCCGCGCTGGCAAAAACCCCGACAATCGACAGGCTTATGGCGACCTGTCCGCATGCGACGCTGATCACCCACGGGCCTGACGTGGGTCTGCCGACCGGGCAGATGGGGAACTCCGAAGTGGGGCACACCAACATCGGCGCGGGCCGGGTGGTGGCCATGGACCTTGGCCAGATCGACCTTGCCATCGAGGACAAAAGCTTCTTCGAAAACAAGGAGATCCTCGATTTCTGCGGCGCCGTTAACGAAGCCGGCGGCAAGGTGCACCTTGCGGGGCTGACCTCCGACGGCGGGGTGCACGCCCATGTCAGCCACATGATCGCCGCCGCGAAAATGATGCGGGATCAGGGGCTTGAGGTCTGGCTGCACATCCTGACGGACGGCCGCGACACCGATCCGAAATGCGCGCTCAATTATATCGCTAACCTTCGTGAAGAGCTGGACATCCCGGAGGACAACACCGGCCCGGTGCGCTTCGCCACGGTGATCGGGCGCTACTACGCCATGGACCGCGACAACCGCTGGGAACGGGTTGAGGCGGCCTACCGCGCCATGACCGCCTATGCCGACAGCAACGCCGATGCCTTCCCGAACGGCGGCACGCACCCCACGCCAGAGGCCGCGATCAAGGCCGGGTACGCGGAGCGGGGCCAGGGCGACGAGTTCATCAAGCCCTCTGTCATCGAAGGATATCAAGGGTTTGGCAAAGGCGACGGGCTGTTCTTCCTGAACTTCCGCGCCGACCGCGCGCGCGAGATCCTCGCCGCCATCGCCGCGCCGGACTTCGACGGTTTCGCGCGTGAGAAGCCCGCGCTCTCCGCCTGTCTCGGCATGGTCGAATACTCCGAGGCGCACGGCAAATACATGACCACGGCCTTTCCGAAGCGCGAGATCGTCAACACTTTGGGCGAATGGGTGGCCAAGCACGACAAGACGCAGTTCCGCCTCGCCGAGACGGAAAAATACCCGCATGTGACCTTCTTCCTGAACGGCGGCAAGGAAACCCCGGAGCCGCACGAAGACCGCTTCATGCCGAAGTCGCCCAAGGTCGCGACCTACGACATGCAACCGGAAATGAGCGCGGGCGAGGTCACGGAGAAGTTCCTTGAAGCCATCGGCAAAGGCTATGACCTGATCGTCGTGAACTACGCGAACCCCGATATGGTCGGCCACACCGGCGATCTGGACGCGGCCATCAAGGCTTGCGAGGCGGTGGACCATGGCCTTGGACAAGTGGTTGAGAAGCTTGAGCAAACCGGCGGTGCCCTGCTGGTGATCGCCGACCACGGCAACTGCGAGACGATGGTCGATCCGGAAACCGGCGGGCCGCATACGGCGCATACGACGAACCTCGTTCCGGTGATCCTGTTCGGCGGGCCGGAGGGCGCATCGCTGGCGGATGGGCGGCTGGCAGATGTGGCGCCGACGCTGCTGGCGCTGATGGACCTGCCGCAACCCGATGAAATGACAGGGGAAAGTCTGATCCGGTGAAACGCCTCGCGCTCCTTCTGACCCTGGCCGCCACGCCGCTTGCCGCGCAGGACGCGGGCGAGGATGCGCGCCGCGCGGCAGAGGCGCTGGAGGCGGCCTCCGTCCAGCTCGACCGGGCCGAGGACGCGCAGGACCGGGTCTCTGCCCTGACCGACACCATCCGTGCCTACGAGGACGGGCTGGCCGCGATGCGCGAAGGGCTGCGCGCCGCCGCCATCCGCCAGACCGAGCTGGAGCGCAAGCTTGAGGCGCAGAACCAGGAAATTTCCCAGCTGCTGGGTGTACTTACCGCGATGGGCGGGCGGGCCTCGCCGGGTGCTCTGTTGCATCCGATGGGGCCCTTAGGAACCGCGCGGTCGGGCATGCTGGTCGCCGCAGTGACGCCGGGGCTGGCCGCGCAGGCCGCCGACCTGCGCGCCGATCTCGAAGAGGTCACCGCCCTGCGCGATCTTCAGCAGAACGCGGCACACACGCTGGCCGAAGGGCTGAAAGGTGTACAGGAAGCGCGCACCGACCTCAGCCAGGCCATCGCCGACCGCACCGATCTGCCCAAGCGCTTCACCGAGGACCCGGTGCGCACCGCCATCCTGATCTCCGCCACCGAGACGCTGCAGGGGTTCGCCTCCGGTCTCAGCCAGATCGCGGAGGGGGAGGAAGAGGGCGCTCCGCTCCCGGATATCGAGGACCTGCGCGGCACCCTTCCGCTGCCCGTGAGGGGCACGCTGCTGCGCGAGGCGGGCGATCCGGACGCCGCCGGAGTGACCCGTCCGGGCATCCTGATCGCCACCCGTCCCGGCGCGCTTGTGACCACGCCGACCGCCGCCACGATCCGCTACAACGGCCCGTTGCTGGACTACGGTCTGGTGACGATCCTCGAGCCGTCACCCGATATTCTCTTTGTTTTCGCCGGGTTGGACCTCGTCTACGGCGAGATAGGAGAGGTGCTGCCAGCGGGCAGTCCGATCGGCCTCATGGGTGGGGCCACAAATGCGTCAACTCCCGGTGAAGGGGCTGGCGCAGGGCGTACGGAAACGCTCTATATAGAGGTCAGAGAGGGCGACGCGCCCAATGATCCACAGCTGTGGTTCGCAATCGACAAGGGATGAGATATGCAGAAATTCGTGATGGCCGCAGTGGCGGGCACCCTGGCCTCCGTGGTCGCGACGACGCAGTTCGTCGGCCCGCTGGTGGCGCAGGAACAAGGCAAATCCGCCACCGTCTATGAGCAGCTCGACCTCTTTGGCGACATCTTCGAACGCATCCGCGCGCAATACGTGGAGGAGGTCGAACCCTCCGAGCTGATCGAGGCGGCGATCAACGGCATGTTGACCTCGCTCGATCCCCACAGCAGCTACCTGCCGCCCGACGATGCCGCGGACATGCGCGTCCAGACCCGCGGCGAGTTCGGCGGCCTCGGCATCGAGGTCACGCAGGAAGAGGGTTTCGTGAAGGTCGTGTCCCCGATCGACGGCACCCCGGCGATGGAAGCGGGCATCGAGGCCGGTGACTTCATCACCCACGTCGACGGCGAAAGCGTGCTGGGCCTGACGCTCGACCAGGCGGTGGACCTGATGCGCGGACCGGTCGGCTCCGAGATCGTGATCACCGTGGTCCGCGAAGGCGAGGAAGAGCCCTTCGACGTTTCGATCATCCGCGACACCATCAAGCTGACCGCCGTCCGCGCCCGCACCGAAAGCGACACGGTCGTGCTGCGCGTGACCACCTTCAACGACCAGACCTACCCGAACCTCGCCGAGGGCCTTGCCGAACAGGTGGAGACGCTGGGCGGCATGGACAACGTCAACGGCGTCGTCCTCGACCTGCGCAACAACCCGGGCGGCCTGCTGACACAGGCGATCCGCGTCTCTGACGCCTTCCTGGAGAAGGGCGAGATCGTGTCGACCCGTGGCCGCGATCCGGCCGATGGCGACCGTTACAACGCCACCCCGGGCGACCTTGCCGAAGGCAAGCCGCTGGTGGTGCTGATCAACGGCGGTTCCGCCTCCGCGTCCGAGATCGTCGCCGGCGCCCTGCAGGACCACCACCGCGCCATCGTCGTGGGCACGAAGTCCTTCGGCAAGGGTTCCGTCCAGACGGTCATGCCGCTTCGGGGCGACGGTGCGATGCGCCTGACCACGGCGCGCTACTACACACCGTCCGGCCGCTCGATCCAGGCACTGGGCGTGTCGCCGGACATCGTGGTCGAACAGCCGCGCCGCGAACCCGACGCCACGGAGGAGGACGAAGAGGCAACCAATGTCTTCTCCCGCTCCGAGGCCGACCTGCGTGGCCGTCTCGACAACGACTCCCTGACGGAGGAAGAGATCCAGCAGATCGAGGAGGACCGCGCCAAGGCGGAGGCCGCCGCGAAACTGCGCGAGGACGACTACCAGCTCGCCTATGCCATCGACATCCTGAAGGGCCTGTCGAAGCTGGCGCCCACCGATCAATAAGAAGGGACAAGGGCGGGATCGGATCCCGCCCTTTTCACGACGACCATGCAAATAACCAAGACACCCGCCATGACGCCCGAAGAGATCGCCAGGCTGCCCTACCGCCGCAACGTCGGCGTGATGCTCGTGAATGCGGACGGCCATGCCTTTGTCGGTCAGCGCTTCGACAGCGAGGAACCCGCCTGGCAGATGCCGCAGGGCGGGATCGACAAGGGCGAGGACCCGCGCGCCGCCGCGCTTCGCGAGTTGACCGAAGAGACGGGCGTGACGCCGGATCTCGTGACGGTAGAGGCAGAGACGGAGGGCTGGATCGCCTACGACCTGCCGCACGACATCGTGCCGCGCATCTGGAAGGGCCGCTACAAGGGGCAGGAGCAGAAGTGGTTCCTGTTGCGCTTCCACGGTACCGACGACCAGATCCGGCTGGACGCAGACGACCACCAGGAGTTCTCCGAATGGTGCTGGCTGCCCGCTGAGGAGGTCGTGGCCCAGATCGTGCCGTTCAAGCGGCCGGTCTACGAAAGGGTCATCGCTGCCTTCAGGGACCGTCTGTGATGCGCTGGCTGGCCGTAGCTCTTGCCCTCTGTGCGACTCAGGCGCAGGCGCTGTCCTGCCTCAAGCCTGACGTGGTGCGCACCTACAAGGAGGTCGACGCCTCCCCTGACCGCTGGGGCGCAGCGGTGGGACGGCTGGATTTCGACGAAAGCCAGCTGCCCGAGGCGCCGCAGTCCGACCCGAACGCCGCGCCGCCGGAAACGCCGATCCGCGCGCAGCTTGTGGGCAAGACCCTCGACAGCGACGGGTTCACCAAGCCGTTCCAGGGCAATGTCACGCTGATCGTCCAGTGCTACGGCCCTTGGTGCGCGCAGCCGCAAAGCGGTCAGGAGTACCTCGTTTTCCTCAAGCGCGAACCGAACCGGCATGTCGCCTTTGCCGATCCCTGCGGCACGCGGCTGTTTGCCAATCCGTCGCGCGAGGATCTCGACCGCATCACCACGTGTTTCCGCAACGGCCCGTGTGCGGAGCAGGGCCTGCCCTGATCCCTGCTGATGGCGGAGGGGGCCGCGGCCCCGTCCCTCAGCGCAGTTTCTTCAGAAGTTCCATGGAGGCGTAGCCGTCCGGCACAAGTCCGGCGCGGCGCTGGTAGCCGCGGATCGCCTGCAACGTCATCGGCCCGATGCGCCCGTCCACGCCCTGAGTGTCATACCCGGCCTGCGTCAGCCGGGTCTGAAGCTCCTTGCGCTCGGTACTGGTCAGCGGGCGGTCGTCGCGGGGCCACGAGCCCTGAAACTTCTCGCCGCCCATGATGCGGTCGGCAAGGTGGCCGACCCCCATCGCGTAGGCGTCGGCGGCGTTGTAGCGCTTGATCACGCGGAAGTTCTTGAAGACGAGGAAGGCCGCGCCCTTGTGCCCTGCAGGCAGAAGGATCGTCGCCGCGCCGTAATCGGGGACCGGCTTGCCATCGGTGCCCATGACCCCAAGCCGCGCCCAGGCGGAGGGCATGCGCTCCACGTTGACCTGATCGTAATCGAACCCGCGCGGCAGCACGACTTCGGCGCCCCACGGCTGACCGGCGATCCAGCCGTTCTTTTTCAGGTAGTTGGCGGTGGAGGCCAGCGCGTCGGACGGATCGTCGCCCCAGATGTCCCGGCGCCCGTCGCCGGTGAAATCCACTGCGAGCGACTGGAAGGACGTGGGCATGAACTGCGTGTGCCCCATCGCCCCGGCCCATGACCCGGTCATCCGGTCGGGCGTGGTGTCGCCCTGTTCGAGGATCTGCAGGGCGGCGACAAGCTGGGTCTCGAAGAACGACCGCCGCCGCCCGTCGAAGGCAAGGCTCGCCATGGACTGGATGATATGGTTGGAGCCGCGATAGCTGCCGTAGGCGGTTTCCATGCCCCAGACGGCCAGCACGATCTCCTTGTCGACACCGTAGTGCGCCTCGATCCGGTCGAGCAGGGCACGGTGCTGGGCCAGTGCGGACCGACCGTTGTTCACACGCGAGTCGGAGGCGGCGCTGTCGAGGTAGTCCCAGATGCCCTTGGCGAACTCCGCCTGAGAGGAGTCGCGCTCCACTACCTTCGGGTCGAAGGTCACACCACGGAACGCCGCGTCGAATGTCCGTGCGCTGACGCCCTGCGACAGGGCGCGGGGGCGGAACCCGTCGATCCAGCGGGCAAAGGCGGCGGCCTTGGCGGGGCTCACGCTTTGGGTGGTGACAGGGGCGACGGCCACCGCGGCGCTGCGCGGTTTCAGGGCCGCCGGGCGGATGGCCGGGCGGGTGGACCGTCTGGGCGCCAGCAAGGTGTCGCGCAGGCTGTCGCCAAGGCCACTGGCCCGGCTGACCACCTCTTCGACGTGGCTCACGACAAGGGTGCCGCGCGCCTTGGGGCGCAGCGACGTCTGGAGAGTCTCCGCGTACACGGGACCAGTGCCGAGGATTGCGATCCCCAGCCCGATACAGGCCATCCTGAACATCTGATTGTCTACCGCTCGTTTGTTTTGTCGCAACTGTAACCCGGATCGGGTGACTTGCGAAGGTCCCATCCCGAAGATGCGCGAATCCTCGCGTCAGCCGTGTCGTTGTAGTCGCGCAAAAGGGGCACTCTTTCGGGCCGGAACGACCGCCCCGTCCGTTGCAGATCCAGCATCCGGTCCAGCCGGAAGGCGCGAAAATCCCTGCGAAGACAACACCATGCGAGCAGACAGTGGCTGTTGTCGAAAAGCATGACGGCCAAGGGCTTCACTTCGCGCCGGGTCGGGGCACCGTTCTTGTCGGTGTAGTCGAAGGACACCTGCTCTTCGTCCCAGCAGGCGCGGCGCAGCGCGCGCGCGTCGATGGTCGGGCGGGGCGGCGGGGCGAATCTGTGGGCGTTCAGCACCGCATGGCGCAGGCGGTGTGCCTGCCGCTCGGGCAGGCGCGCGCGCAGCTTGGCCAGGGCCGATTCCGCCGACTCCGCCAGCGCCGGGTCAGCGACGGCGGCGACCTCCCGCAACCCGAGGATCAGCGCCTCCAGTTCCTCGTCGTCGAAGCCCAGGGGCGGCAGGTGCGCGTCCTCGATCAGCCGGTAGCCGAACCCCGCCTCGCCGTCGATCACTGCCCCCAGTTCGCGCAGCGTGTCGATGTCGCGATAGAGCGTCCGGGGAGAGACACCCGTTTCCTCCGCCAGGCGTGCGGCGGTGACCGGCGACGGCAGGCGGCGCAGGGCGGACATCAACTGGAACAGGCGATGGGTGCGGGACATGTCGGAACAATGCGTCAGGCAGTTGTCAGAAACTGACATGAGCCTGCCATAGCGTTGACCGGACACGCAACTGAAACGGGTAACCCGATGCTGAAACTGATGACCTTCCCCGCCGGCTTCGGTGAACCGAGCCTGAGCCCCTTCTGCCTCAAGGCCATGATACTGCTCGAACTTTCCGGTCGGCCGTGGGAGCCGGAGTGGCTGACGATGCCCCCCGACACGGGTTACGGAAAATTGCCGATCCTGCGCACGCCGGACGGCCCGGTGCCCGACAGCAACTTCATCCTCGCGTGGCTGGAGGCCCAGGGTGCCGACCTCTTCCCCGGCCTCGACGCGGGGCTGCGGGCGCAGGCGCACGCGATCATCCGCATGGTGGAAGAGCACCTGCGCCTGTTCCTGGTGCACGACAGATGGGTGCGCGACGACGGCTGGGCAGTGCTGGAACCGGCTGTCTTCGGCGGCATGCCCAGACCGCTGCGCCTCGTGGTGCCGGGGTTGGTGCGGAAGGGCATCCGCAAGTCGCTGCGCAATCAGGGCATCGGCAGGTTCAGCGACGCACACGCGGCGCAGGCCACGGCCGCCGACCTCGACGTGCTGCAACAGCGGTTGGGCGACGGGCCGTGGCTGTTCGGCAGACGTCCCACGGCGGCGGATGCCGCGGTCGTGCCGGTGCTGTCGGCGCTGGACAAGCTGCCGGGCGACACACCCGCGCGGCAGGGCCTGCGGGCGCGGGACAGCCTGATGGCCTACGTGATCCGGGGCCGCGCGCAGCTTTACCCGGAACGGCTCAGGACGCCTATTTCCGCTGCCGCGTGACCTTGCGCTTGACCTTCTTGTCGCGCGCCTTGGCCTTGGCGAGCTTGCGGCGCGGCGACGGCCCGGAACGGCCCCGCCGCGCACCGCCACGCCCGAAACGGCCGCCCGCGCTGCTTTCGTAGGCGTCGTCGTCCAGTTCCAGCAACTCGAAGGCGATGCCGCCGGTGACCGGCGCGGCCTCCACCAGCTTGACCTTCGCCCGCATCCCGAGCGCGATCACCCGCCCGGTGTCGGCGCCCATCAGCGTCCCGGCCTCACGGTCGAAGTGGAAGTACTCGTTGCCGAGGGTCGAGATCGGCACCAGCCCGTCGGCGCCGGTCTCGTCCAGCTTCACGAAGATCCCGAACTTGGCGATGCCGGACACGCGCCCGGTGAACTCAGCCCCCAGCCGGTCGGACAGATAGGCGGCGAGGTAGCGGTCGTTGGTGTCCCGCTCCGCCATCATCGACCGCCGCTCCGTGTCCGAGATGTGCTGCGCGGTCTGTTCCAGCCGCTCGATCTCCTGCGCGGTCAGGCCGTCGTCGCCCCATTTGTGCGCGGCGATCAGGGCGCGGTGCACGATCAGGTCGGAATAGCGCCGGATGGGCGAGGTGAAATGCGCGTAGTTCTGCAGCGCGAGGCCGAAGTGACCGAAGTTCTTCGGGCTGTAGTAGGCCTGCGTCATGCTGCGCAGGGTCGCCATGTTGATCAGCTCAGCCTCGTCCTTGCCGGCGGCCTGGTGCAGCAGCTGGTTCAGGTGGCGGGTCTTCAGCACCTGCCCCTTGGCCAGCGTCAGCCCTGCGGATTCGGCGGTGTCGCGCAGCGACTCCAGCTTGTCCTGCGACGGCTCCTCGTGCACCCGGAACAGGAGCGGCATGTCCTTGGCGTTCAGCGTCTCGGCGGCGGCGACGTTGGCCAGGACCATCATCTCCTCGATCAGCTTGTGCGCGTCCAGCCGGTCGGTGAAGGCGACAGAGGTGACCTTGCCTTCTTCGCTCAGCATCACCTTGCGTTCCGGGAGGTCGAGGTCGAGCGGCTGGCGCCGTTCCCGCGCGGATTTCAGCGCGGCATAGGCGGCATAAAGCGGTTTCAGCACGTCATCCAGCAGCGGGCCGGTCTTGTCGTTCGGTTCGCCGTCGATGGCCGCCTGCACCTCCTGGTAGGTCAGCGACGCGGGCGAGCGCATCAGGCCGCGCACGAACTTCTGGCCCAGCTTGTTGCCCTCTGCGTCGATCTTCATGCGCACCGCGATGCACGCACGCGGCACCCCTTCGTGCAGCGAACACAGGTCGCCCGACAGCCGGTCCGGCAGCATCGGCACGACGCGGTCCGGGAAGTACGAGGAGTTGCCGCGCTTCTTCGCCTCCCGGTCCAGCTCGGAGCCGGGGCGCACGTAGTAGGCGACATCGGCGATGGCCACCCAGATCAGGAAGCCGCCCGCGTTCTTCGGATCTTCGTCGGCCACCGCATAGACGGCGTCGTCGTGGTCGCGCGCGTCGGACGGGTCGATGGTGATCAGCGGCAGATCGCGCAGATCCTCGCGACCCGACAGGCCGGCGGGCTTCATCGCATCGGCCTCGTCCAGCACCTCCTGCGGGAAGTCGTCGGGAATACCGTGCTGGTGGATGGCGATCAGGGACACCGCCCGGGGTTCCGACGGATCGCCAAGGCGCAGCGTGATGCGCGCCTTGGGCAGACCCATGCGGCCCTTCGGCCCGGCCTGCTCGGCCTCAACCAGTTCGCCGTCCTTTGCGCCGCCCGTGGCGTCGGGTGCGACCATCCATTCCTTGTCGTTGCCCTTGTCGATGGGCAGGATGCGGCCGCCTTCGGCGGTCTTGCGGAACAGCCCCACGACCTTGCGGGGCGATGCGCCGATCCGCCGGATCAGCCGCGCCTCGTAGTTGTGGTCGGCCTCGTGCACCACCTGCAGGCGGGCGAGGATGCGGTCGCCTTCCCCCAGCGCGGGATCGCCCGGGCGGCTGACCAGCAGCACGGTCGGCTCCACCCCCTCGCCGTGCCACTCCAGCGGCTGCGCAAAGAGGTCGCCGTTGGCGTCGGGCGCCTTGACCTGAAGGACGGTCACGGGCGGCAGGCGGTCCGGGTCGCGGTAGGTCTTCTTCCGCTTCTCCAAATGGCCGTCGGACTCAAGCTCCTTCAGCAGGCGCTTGAGGTCGATGCGCGCGGCACCCTTGATGCCGAAGGCCTTCGCGATGTCGCGCTTGGCGGTGAGGGCCGGGTTCTCGGAAATCCAGTCGAGGATCTCCTGCTTGGTGGGCAAGGTTGTCATGGCACGGAGGTAGCACGCACCCATGACGCCGTCATGCCGGAAACGGCGAAATGCCGGCGCGACCTGCCTGTTTGGGCGAAAAATGCCCTGTGGCACGGGTTTGGGGGCTAGGTGCGGAGGTCCGCGGCGCTGTCCACGTCCGTCAGCAGGTCGCCTCGGGCGATGCGCCAGCCGGGCAGGGTGGCCGTCGCGTCGGAAAGGGCATGTTGGGTGGACCAGCGCACATCGCGGAAAAACCCATGGGGCAGGCGGCGGGGATGGCGCACGCCGATCAGCCAGAAGCCGCTGTCCTTCGCCGGGCCGAACACCGCGTCGTGGCGCCCCAGAAGGGCAAAGCTGCGCGCCAAGGCCGTGCGATCCACGGCAGGGATGTCGGCCCCGATCAGGCAGACCGGCCCGTCGCAGGACCGCAGCGCGCGCGCCATGCGCGCGCCAAGGTCGCCCTTGCCCTGCGGCATCCGCGGCAGATGACGCGGCCACGCGCGGCTGAGCATCCCTTCGCGGTCAGGGGACACGGACAGCACGATCCGCCACCGGGGATCGTCCACCCGCCAGAGCAAGCGCCGCACCTGATGCCGGAACCACCACGCCGCCGCGACATGCCCGATCCCGCGCCCGAGGCGTGTCTTGACCCGTCCGGGCCGCGGCACCTTCACCATGATGACAAGGGTGGGGCGCGGGCATCCCGGACGTGTCCGGCGCAATGTCAAAACCGCAGTTCCATGTCCCGGTGCGGCACCGTGCCGTCGAGGTAGGTCTCGCCGTAGGCGCCGAATCCAAGCCGTTCGTAGAAGGGGATCGCATGGTCCTGCGCGCTCAGGTAGATCCGCGTAACACAGGGGACATCGCGGAAATGCGCCACGCCGTGCGTGACCAGCGCCGCGCCCAGGCCACGGCCCCGGTGGCTCTCCAGCACGCAGATGCGCCCGATCTTGCCCGTCCCGCCATCCTGTATCAGCCGCGCGGATGCAACCGGCGCGCCGCCGTCCCGCACCACCAGATGCACGGAGACGGAGTCGAGGTCGTCCCATTCCTCCGCCTCGGTAAAGCCCTGCTCCTCGATGAACACCCGCCGCCGGATGGCGTGCGGTTCGGTCAGGTCGGCGGTCTGCTCCACCTTAAGGGTCATGCGAAATAGTCCTGCAGAATCCGCGTGTAGATCGCTTTCAACTGCCCGATCTGCTCAACCGAGACGCGTTCGTCCACGGCATGCATGGTCTGGCCCACCAGACCGAATTCCACCACCGGGCAGTGGTTCTTTACGAACCGCGCGTCGGAGGTGCCGCCCGTGGTCGAAAGCTCCGGCGTCACGCCCGTCTCTGCCTCGACCGCGCGAGACACGAGGTCCGACAGGTCACCCGGCGGGGTCAGGAAGCTCTCGCCCGAGATCTTGATCTTCACCTCCGTCTGGGTGCCGAAGGTGGCGTCGACCTCTGCCGCCTGGGCGCGCAACCAGTCCGAGAGGGACGCGCCGCTGTGCATGTCGTTGAACCGGATGTTCACACAGGCAGAGCACTTCGCCGGGATCACGTTGGTCGCCGGGTTGCCGGTGTCGATGGTCACCACCGCCAGCGTGGAAGGATCGAAGTGGTCGGTGCCGGTGTCCAACTCGTGCGAGGCCAGACGGTCCATCAGCCGCGCCATGGCCGGAAGCGGGTTCAGCGCGCGGTGCGGATAGGCGGAATGACCCTGCGTGCCCTCCACCGTGAACCAGGCCGACATCGACCCCCGCCGCCCGATCTTTATCATCTGGCCCATGTGGTCCGGGCAGGTGGGTTCGCCGACGAGGCAGACAGTCATCTTCTCGCCCTCGGCCTCCATCCAGTCCAGCAGAGCGGTGGTCCCGTCGACGGAGTCGCCTTCCTCGTCGCCGGTGATCGCCAGCACCACGGCGCCGTCCGGCGGTGTCGCGGCGACGAAATCGATAGCCGCCGCCGCGAAGGCAGCGACCCCCGACTTCATATCCGTCGTGCCGCGTCCGTACATCATGCCGCCCTCGATCTCGGCCCCGAAGGGATCGTGCTGCCAGTCCTCGCGCCGACCGATCGGGACGACGTCGGTGTGGCCGTTGAAGCCGAACGTCTTCGCAGCCCCCTTCGCGCCCCACCGCGCATAGAGGTTGGAGATCCCGCCGCGTTCCACCCGCGTGCACTCGAACCCCGCGCCGGACAGCATTTCCTCCAGCAGGACCAGCGCGCCGCCCTCCTCGGGCGTGACCGAGGGGCAGCGGACAAGGCGGGCGGTCAGGTCGACGGGATCGGTCATGGCGGGGGTCCTCGTTTCGGTATCGGCACTTGGCTACCGCGCCCTTTCAGGCTTGGCAAATGTGGCGTGTTTGCATCAGCCGCCACCTTCCCCGTCCGAACTGACCGCAAGAATAGGTTCGCGCCGTTGCGGTTGCCGTGTTAAGTTTCCGCAAAAGAAACAAAAATAGCTTTGGCAGGCGCGCAGTATCCCGTTTCCTCCGGACCCCGGTCCGGTCGTTTCCGCGATATGTCTGTCTGGCAGAGATCGAGGCAGGCATGGTCGCTCTTTCCGGGGTGCCGATCACCGTTGTTCTTTCCGCCCGTCAAGTCGCGCGGGCGCCGCAGGCCTGCGCCGGCATTCCGCGTACCGCTGCGCAGGGAGTGGCCGCATGAGCTGGATCGCCGTGTCCGGCCAGGGGCGCGCATGGGTCTGCCCTGAACGTTTCGGTCAGACCGCCGCAAGCCGCAACATCCTGATGCCGCGCGGGTCGATCCTGATCGAAACGCGCATCTCGCCGGAAGATCGCCCGCAGACCCTCCTGTCCTATGAACGCGCGCACCCGTGGCGCGGTGCCTTCTCGGTGCGCGCCGTGCCGGGCGGCGGGATCGTCCTTGTCATGAGTCAGGGCGAGGAGGTCTTTCACACCGTCCTCCAGCACAGTTCCGACGCCCGCCACGACGTACTGCGCGTGACCTTCAGCTGGGACAGCGAGGCCCGGACGGGTCGCATCAGCCTCGAACGACCCGAGACCGACATCGTGGTCCAGCGCGCCACGCCGGCCCCGCCGCCGATGCTGCTGGAAGACATCTACACGCTGGTCCGCCGCCCGCAGCTGGTCGAGATGGACGAAGACGTCCTGTTCTTCGCCGTCTCTGATGCGATCGAGCCGGTGGGCCCCATGCCGTCGCTGGTCGGACAGACGCCGGTTCTGACGCCCACCGGATACCGGCCGGTCAGCGCGCTGGAGTGCGGCGACACGGTCGTGACCCGCGACAACGGAATCGTGCCGGTGCTGGCCCGCCTGTCGCGCCGGGTGCCCGCCTTGGGGATGTTCCAGCCGGTCCGGTTGCGCGCGCCCTATTTCGGCCTGCAGCGGGACGTGGTGGTGGCCCCCTATCAGCGGCTGGTGATCGGCGGGTCGGAAGTGGAGTACATCTTCGGCCGCGAGGCGGTGCTGATCCCTGCGCTGGCGCTGGTCAACGGATTTGCCGCCGTGACCGAACCGGCGGTGCAGATGGTCTGTTACCACCAGCTCCTGCTGCCGGGACACGAGCCGGTGATTTCCGCCGGGGCGGAGATCGAGACGCTGTATGTCGGACGGCTGAGGCGCCGCAGGGATCACCTTGCCCGCTCGCTCCTGGCGGACGTGCCCGCGAACCTCCTGCCGGAACATGCGCGCGCCGGTCTGAAGGTGCTGCGCCCGTTCGAGGCGATCACCCTCGCCGAGGCGCGGGCGGCCTGATCCCTCGGGGTGCGCGTCAGTCGAAAAACGGAGAGACCTGCGCCACGATGACGGCGTTTTCCTCGAGCGCGCGCTGCATCAGTTCGGCCTCGTCTTCCTCGATCTCGTGGCCCTGTGCCTCGCGCTCTTCGCGGGTGCCGTAGCCCGTCACGTCGAGCGGCGCCATGTCCGCCTGCTTGAGGATCGCCACCGTTTCGCGCACGGCCTCGGCCTCGTCCACGCCGGAGGCGTAGCACATCAATGCGGCGCCGGTGGCCTTGTCGGGCAGTCCGTCGCCGGACTTGCGGCCGACCTCGACCAGAAGCGTGAAGACCTGTTGGGTGCGTGGTGACTTGTTCATGCTGCGCGGATGAGACGCCGCGGCGAAATTGTCAAGCACCGCGCCGCGTCGCCGGTCCCTTCAGCAGTCCTTTCGGCAGCGCCAGCCTTGCGCCGAAATCACCTGCAGCCACGAAAAAGGCGCGGTGCCATGGGGACACCGCGCCGGATCTCAGGCCCGTAGGCGGACGCGTCAGTCGCGCAGCAGCTCGTTGATGCCGGTCTTGGAGCGGGTCTGCGCATCCACCCGCTTCACGATCACCGCACAATACAGGTTGATCCCGTTCTTCGACGGCATCGAACCGGCCACGACGACGGAGTAGGGCGGCACCTCGCCGTACATCACTTCGCCGGTCTCGCGGTCGACGATCTTGGTCGACTTGCCGATGAAGACACCCATGCCGAGGACCGAGCCCTCGCGCACGATGCAGCCCTCGACGACCTCGGAGCGCGCGCCGATGAAGCAGTTGTCCTCGATGATGGTCGGCCCGGCCTGCATCGGCTCCAGCACGCCGCCGATGCCCACGCCGCCGGACAGGTGCACACCCTTGCCGATCTGAGCGCAGGATCCCACGGTCGCCCATGTGTCGACCATCGTGCCCTCGTCGACGTAGGCGCCGAGGTTCACGAAGGACGGCATCAGCACCACGCCCGGCGCGATGTAGGCCGACTTGCGGACGACGCAGTTCGGCACGGCGCGGAAGCCCGCGGCCTTCCACTGGTTGTCGCCCCAGCCCTTGAACTTGCTGTCGACCTTGTCCCACCAGCCGCCGCCCTGCGGACCGTTGTCGTGGCTTTCCATGTCCTTGATGCGGAAACCCAGCAGCACGGCCTTCTTGGCCCACTGGTTCACATGCCACGACCCGTCCGCCTGTTTCTCCGCCACCCGCAGCCTGCCGCTGTCGAGGGCGTTCAGCGTGTCCTCGATGGCTTCGCGGGTCTCGCCGCCGGTCATGGGCGTGATATCGGCCCGGTTCTCCCAGGCGGCTTCGATGGCGGTTTCGAGCTGTGCGTTCGACATGTGTGATCTCCTCGCGGGTTTGCGCCCCTATAGCTGCGATGTGACGGGGCGGCAATCCACACAGACAAACGGCCCTGTCCGGCGCGTCACCCCAGCGGATCGGGCGAGATGTTCCCGCCGCACAACAGGACGGCCACGCGTTCGTTCTCGGCAGGGGTGAAGGCACCGGACCTGAGCGCCGCCAGAGCACAGGCGCCGGCGGGTTCGACCAGCAGCCGGTGCGCCCGCCAGAGCGCGGTCTGCGCTTCGGTGATCGCCTCGTCGCTGACGGTCACGGTCAGGATGCCCTGCGCCTCCGCCAGGTCGTAGCAGATCTCGCCGATCCGCCGCGCGCCGAGGGCGTTCGCGGCCACGCCGGAGACCGGCACATCGGTCGGGCCACCCTCCCTGAGCGCGGCGCCGAGGGCGTTGCAGTTGGCAGGCTCCACCGCGATGATCCGCTTGGCGCCCTGCAGCCAGGCCATCGCCCCGGCGATCAGCCCGCCTCCGCCGACCGCGATCAGCACCGTGTCGGCGTTCAAGCCCTGCGCCTCCCACTCGCGCATCAGGGTGCCCTGTCCGGCCACCGTCAGAGGCGCGTCATAGGCGTGCACGGACATCGCGCCGGTCTGGTCGCCATAGGCCTGCGCCCGCGCCAGCGCATCGGCATATTCGCCCGGGACCACCGTCAGGTCCGCGCCGGTGCGTTCGATCAAGGCAATCTTGGAGGGGCCCGCCATCTCGGGCACGAAGATACGCGCGGCATGGCCAAGGCGCTGCGCCGCATAGGCCACCGCTGCCCCGTGGTTGCCCCCGGACGCCGCGACCACGCCCGCCTCGGGCACCTCGACGGCAGAGAGGGTGTTGAACGCGCCACGCGCCTTGAAGCTGCCGGTGTGCTGCATCTGCTCCAGCTTGAGCGCGATGGACCGCGACCACAGCGCGTCCGTATCGATCACGGGTGTCCTGACGACGTGGCCCGCGATGCGGCTTGCGGCGGCTTCGATTTCCCTGCGCCACTCCATGGCTCACCTCGTCTGGTTCTTTCCGGGCGGACGCTATAGGTCTGGACAGAAAGGCACAACACGGACCGACGCCACCCTGCCGCAACGGGTGCCGGGGCCAAGGAGAGCATAGCGCATGACCGACGACCGCCGCAGTTCGCTCCGCGATGCGGGCACCGACCTGGACACCGCCCGCCACGTCCCGCAGACGCCGCAATCGACATCGCCCAGCTACCGGCTGGCCTTTGCGGACGAGGACTTCCTCGCCAAGGACGAACTGCGCCCGGTCCGGCTTCAGCTTGAACTGCTGAAGTACGAGATGCTGATGGACGAGCATCAGATCGACTCCACCGTGGTGCTGTTCGGCGGCGCGCGCATTCCCGCCCCGTCCGAGAAGGACACCGCCCGCACGCAGACGCTGGCGGAACTGTCGCATTTCTACGACGAGGCGCGCAGCTTTGCCCGGCTGATGACGAAGAAGGCTCTGGCGACCGGCAACCGCGACTGGGTCGTGGCCACGGGCGGCGGCCCGGGCGTGATGGAGGCCGGCAACCGCGGCGCGGCGGACGAGGGCGGCGTTTCCATCGGGCTGAACATCGTGCTGCCGTTCGAACAGGCGCCGAACAGCTACGTGACGCCGGACCTGGCTTTCAACTTCCACTACTTCGCGATCCGCAAGATGCACTTCCTGATGCGCGCGCGGGCGGTCTGCGTGTTCCCGGGCGGGTTCGGGACGCTGGACGAGCTGTTCGAGGCGCTGACTTTGATCCAGACCGGGCGCATGACCCCGGTGCCCTTCCTGCTGTTCGGGCGGGCCTTCTGGGAAAAGATCATCAACTGGGAGGCGCTGGCCGAGGCCGGGACCATCTCTGCGCAGGATCTGGACTTGTTCCGCTTTGTCGAGACGGCGGAAGAGGCGGTCGGGATCATTGACGACTGGACGCCCAAGACCCGTCGCGGCGAGATTCCGGGCCGCTGAAGGACGGTCGGGCAGGGCGATCCTGTCCCGCGCCCCGCATATACCATTGTCGCTGCCGGGACAGGCCGCCTAGACGCTCTGCTTTGCGACGCGGCCTGCATCCGCGCTTTCGACCCATTTCGCGATGACGGCGCGGGCGGCGTCCTCGTCGAGCGCGTCGATCGCCTGCCGCAGGTCGCGCAGGGCGTTGGCCACCTCGAACTCCGACAGGCACATCTCCTGCGCGCGCAGGATTTTGGGGTGCGGCGTGGTCAGCATGTCGGAGGAGATCAGCAGCTCCTCGTGCAGCTTCTCGCCGCGGCGCAGGCCCGTCACCCGGATCTCTATGTCGCCGTCGGGGGTGTCGTCCGTCCGGACGGTGTAGCCCGCCCCCTCGATCATCTGCTCGGCGATCTTCCGGATCGGCACCGGCGCGCCCATGTCCAGCACGAAGACGTCGCCGCCCCGTGCGAAGGAGCCGGTCAGGAGGACCAGTCGCGCCGCCTCCGATATGGTCATGAAATAGCGGGTGACGTTGGGGTCGGTCAGCGTGACGGGGCCGCCGCGGCCGATCTGCTCTTCAAACAGGGGGATGACCGAGCCGCTGGAGCCGAGCACGTTCCCGAAGCGCACCATGGCAAAGCGGGTGCCGGACCTGCGCGAGGCGAGATCCTGTACCACCAGTTCCGCCAGCCGCTTCGACGCGCCCATGACGTTCGTGGGCCGAACAGCCTTGTCGCTGGAGACGAGGATGAAGCGATCCACCCCCGCCTGCCGCGCTGCCTCGGCCAGGGCCTTGGTGCCGAGGACGTTGTTTTCCAGCCCGGCGATGACGTTGTCCTCGACCAGGGGCAGGTGCTTGTAGGCGGCGGCGTGCAAGACCACGTCGACCCGGTGGGTCAGCATGGCGCGCAGCATCGCGCGCTCGTTCAGGACGGATTGCAGCAGTGGCACGACCGTCACCTCGGGCGCGAGGTCGCTGAGTTCCTTGTGGATGGTGTAGAGTGCCAGTTCCGAGTGATCGACCAGAACGACGCATTCCGGGCCGCAGGCCGCAAGCTGGCGGCACAGCTCGGCGCCGATGGAGCCGCCTGCGCCGCTGATCAGGATGCGCCGGCCCGCGTAGGCGTCGATGACGCCCGGCAGTTCCTTTTCGAGCCGGTTGCGGCCCAGCAGTTTCTGGATGCACACCGGCTCTGCCTCCGCGCGCAGGGCGCCTTCGCCCACCAGCGCGGCAAAGGACGGCAGGGCGTGCGCCTCGCAGCCGATGTTGCGCAGCTGGAGGCGGATGCGGGCCATGGCGGGCTGGCTCATGGAGGGCATGGCGAGCACGACGCGGCTGATCCGTTTCTCCGCCACGAGCTTCGGGATGCTGGACGCCGCATGCACACGCAGCCCGGCGATCACCTGGCTCTGGAGGGTCGGGTTGTCGTCGATGAAGGCCACGGGTCGGATGGCGTCATGGTGCCTGAGCGCGGCCACCAGCTGCTGCCCCGTCGCCCCGGCGCCGTAGATCAGGACCCGGACGGAATCCGCACCGTGCAGGTAGACCTGACGGATCGCGTATCGCAGGGCGATGCGCCAGCCGACGGACAGCACCAGGACAAGCAGCGTGAAGTGGACATGTGCCCCGACGGGAAGGGCGGGTGCCCCGACGGGAAGGGCGGGCAGCGCGCGCGGCGCAATTGCATAGCCGAGCAGACCCAGGGCGGCGGCATATGCGGCGGTCCGCCCCGGGCCGCGCATCTCGAACGCATCCAGCTTCGTCCGCGTCAGGCCCAGCACCCATCCGAGGATCGCCCCGCTTGTCGTGAGGACCAGCGCCACCGGGGCCGCCTCCGCCATCCCGATCCGCCCATGCGCGGTGAGCAGGACCGACATCCCGAACGCAAGCAGGATGACCAGTGCGTCGAGCGAGATGAACGCCGCCCGTTTCTGGGGGCGGGTCATGCCGGTGACGATCCTGAAGAACATGTCCAGACCTCTCTCCCACTTCGCGGGCCCCGTCCGTACTTCGCGTACGCATCGGGAACATCAGGACGATAAGCATGTCTCGGGTTAAGGCGGGTTTAACCCGCTCGCCTTTCGATTGTCGTGGGCACCGCATTCGACGCGGATATCGCCGAATGTCGCCCGGTTCGGGGGACGCGTTAATATACGGCCTTTCGCCCATGGGCTGCCTGCGGTATGCACCGCGCCAGCAGTCGTGTGGGGCAGGGGTCCCGTGCGACCCTGACCTTTAAGGAGGGCCAAATGGGTTACCGCATCGTCGTCGCGGGCGCCACGGGCAACGTGGGCCGCGAAATGCTGAACATCCTCGCCGAACGGGAATTCCCCGTCGACGAGATCGCCGTGCTGGCTTCGCGCCGGTCACTCGGGACCGAAGTCAGCTTTGGCGACAGGACACTCAAGACCCAGGACCTCGCGACGTTCGACTTCACCGGTTGGGATATCGCACTGTTCGCCGTGGGCTCCGGCCCGACCAAGGAATTCGCGCCGAAGGCCGCCGCGGCGGGCTGCGTGGTGATCGACAACTCGTCGCTCTACCGCTACGATCCGGACGTGCCGCTGATCGTGCCGGAAGTGAACGCCGACGCCGTGATGGGCTATTCCAAGAAGAACATCATCGCGAACCCGAACTGCTCGACCGCGCAGATGGTCGTCGCGCTGAAGCCGCTGCACGACCGCGCGAAGATCAAGCGCGTCGTGGTGTCGACCTACCAGTCGGTGTCAGGCTCGGGCAAGGAAGGCATGGACGAGCTCTGGGATCAGACCAAGGCGGTCTACAACCCGGTGTCCGAGGTGCCGCCGAAGAAATACCCGAAAGAGATCGCCTTCAACGTGATCCCGCACATCGATGTCTTCATGGAAGACGGCTCCACCAAGGAAGAGTGGAAGATGGTCGTGGAGACGAAGAAGATCATCGATCCGAGCATCAAGCTGACCGCGACCTGCGTGCGCGTGCCGGTCTTCGTCGGCCACTCCGAGGCGATCAACATCGAGTTCGAGGAATTCCTCGACGAGGACGAGGCGCGCGACATCCTGCGCGAGGCGCCCGGTATCATGGTGATCGACAAGCGCGAGGACGGCGGCTACGTCACGCCGAAGGAATGTGTGGGTGACTTCGCCACGTTCATCTCCCGCATCCGGCAGGACTCGACCATCGACAACGGTCTGAACCTGTGGTGCGTCTCGGACAACCTGCGGAAGGGCGCGGCGCTGAACGCCGTGCAGATCGCCGAGGTTCTTGGCCAGCGGTGCCTGAAGAAGGGCTGACCGCCTTTCCGAATCGACTGACCCTTTGCGGCGCGCGACCTGCCCTTGGTCGCGCGCCGTTTCTGTATCTTGGGATCGCAAGTGAAGGCCAAGGGTTAACCGTCCGCAAGGCACTGCAACCTTCAGGTGCCTCTGCCACGCAACTCCTGTCCAATTGTATCGAAGTGCTAACCGGACGCCCCGCCAGCTAGCCCAACCGGCGATAGGCGGAGTTCGTCGACAATGGTATACATTGTCTGCACGCGATGAGATGCCTTGCCAGAACGGCAACCGACCGAAGTACGCGGCCCGCCTCTCTCCTCTCTCTCCGGAGGCAGCCCAAGGTCCCTTTCTCGCGACATCGCCGATGCGGGCAAGCGCCCCGCGTGACTAAGGGGCGCCCTGCGCCCGCCCTGTTCGCGCTGCGGCTTGCCAACCGTCTCTCTCATCTCTCTCTCTGACGGCGGGCCGCAGCGACTGCGTCCCACAACCGGACATGAAGAGCGACCGACAACGGTCATCAGCGCATTGTTGCCCGTGGCGCCGCAGTTCTGTGGCCAATTAAGCGACAGTTTCCAACTTGATGCCAATGCGCCACAAGAGGCAGCCGGTTCGCCACAATTTCGACGCATTTGGGTTCCAGCGTTTCCGGACAGGCAAGGAGCACTTTCAATGCAACACCAACCGGACGCGCAGGCCGGGTGGCAGGATGCCCAGAAATTGCCGGGACTTCCCGCTCCTCTCGACTGCGAAACGCGCGCGATGCTGCGCCTTTTTCTATCCCCCATCCTCGAACAATCGGACAGTTGGGCCGAGATCTCCGAAAGACTGGCGGTCAAGGGCTACAGCCTCACGTTCCGCGAGGGGCATCTCGTCGTGCTGAACGACCACGGCGAAGGGCTGTGCACGGGCACCGATCTCGGCATCCCGATGGCGCGCATCGCGGCCCGGATCGGGCGGCCCTGCGTGAAGGCGCACCGCGGCGGTCATTCGGGGGAATTGCGCCGCGCGATGAACTGAGGGCGCGCTGCCGTTCGCAGGCGCCCCCCGAAGTTCAGACCACGGTGAACTGGCCGCTCTTGCGGTCGATGTGCATCAGGCCGCCCTCGCCGATGTCGGTCCAGAGACCGTGCAGCGACAGCGTGCCCTTTTCGACCGCCTCCTTCACGAAGGGGAAGGTCATCAGGTTTCTCAGCGACACGCGCACCGCCTCGTGCTCGAGCGCGCGGGGCATGTCGGGATCGTCCTTCACCGCCTCGAAACCCGGCTTGAGGATGTCCATCCAGCGCCCGACGAAGGACGAGGTCTCCTCCAGCTCAGGCGCGCGGCCCTGGCACATGTCGAGGCAGCCCTGAACGCCGCCGCAGTTCGAATGGCCCAGCACGATCACATGCGCGACCTTGAGCGCCGTGACCGCGTATTCCACCGCGGCCGAGGTGCCGTGGTGGTTGCCGTCCGGCTCGTATGTCGGGACGAGGTTGGCGATGTTGCGGTGGATGAAGAATTCGCCCTGGTCGGCGCCGAAGATCGACGTCACGTGCACCCGCGAATCGCAGCAGGAGATCACCATCGCGCGGGGGCGCTGGCCCTCGTCCGCGAGACGTCTGTACCAGGCGTGGTTCTCCGCATAGGTCGTCGCTTTCCAACCGTGGTACCGCGTCACAAGGTACGCGGGCAGCGGGCGCGTGAATTCCATGTCCCTCTCCGTCGCATCGTCCGTTTCCCCAATGGACTAGGCAGAATTCTAGGGAAATGCGAGGGAAAACAGCCTTGGGGAATAACCTTTTGGGAAGGGTCGCGGGTCATTTTGGCCTTGGCTGTGGGGGCCTAGGAATGGGGTGAGACGTGAAACAGGTGACATACCTGTCGCCGGTGGAATACCCGGACATGGACCCGGCGCAGATCAGGACCCTCTGTACGGATCTTGGGCTGCATCAGGCCGAGGACGTGATTTGCCGCGCGATGGAGGAACTGGCGCAAAGGCTGTGCCAGGTCCAGGACATGGCCGTTTCCGGGCCCCGCCAGGACATGCACAAGACGTTGCGCTCGCTGTCGGCGATTGCCCAGCAGATCGGGATGACTTCGCTCAGCCGGGTGGCGCATGACGTGATGACCTGCATCGAGTTCGGCGACATCGTGGCCGAGGCCGCAACCCTTGCCCGGCTGGCAAGGACCGGGGAACGGTCACTGACGCAGCTTTGGGACATCAACGAGTTCTCGATCTGAGCCTGCCTCCGCCCACGCCCTGAATCCCGCTTGCAGACCCCGTCCCCGTCACTAGTCTTGGCTCCCGACGACCCCCTCGACAGGAGCTCCCATGTCCCCCCGTTTCGCCACCAGTTCCGACGCCCTTCCGCTGCACATCGTCGAGCCGGACAGCCTCGACGGCTGGACCGGGTCGCAGCCGGACCGGGTTGCGGCCTGGGTCGGCGCCAGCGGCTTCACCGGGGCGTTGGGCAGTGCCCTGATGGTTCCGGGCGAAGACGGTGCACCCGCCATGGCGCTGGCCGGGTACGGCACGGCGGCGCAGCGGGCACGGCACCGCTTCCCGCTGGCGGGGGCGATCCCGCAGCTGGCACCCGGCGCCTACCGGATCGCGAGCGGCACGCTCGACAGTCCGGAGACGGAGGCGTTGGGCTGGCTGCTGTCCGCCTACCGCTTCGACCGCTACAAGACCGCCACGCCCGCCGACCGGCACCTTGTTGCGCCGGAAGGTGTCGACGCGGACCGCGTCGAGACGCTGGCCGAGGCCGAGTACCTGACCCGCGACCTCGTGAACACGCCCGCCTCCGACATGGGGCCGGAGGCGCTTGAGCAGGCCGCCCGCGACCTTGCCGACCGCTTCGGCGCATCCATAGAGGTCACGACCGGCGACGCGCTGCTGGAGCAGAACTTCCCGATGATCCACGCGGTTGGCCGGGCCAGCGTCCAGGCACCGCGGCTGATCGACATCCGCTGGGGCGATGCGGGTCCGAAACTGACGCTGGTCGGCAAGGGAGTCTGCTTCGACACCGGAGGCCTGAACCTGAAGCCCGGCGCCTCCATGGGCCTGATGAAGAAGGACATGGGCGGTGCGGCCAACACCATCGGTCTGGCGCAGATGATCATGGCTCTGGGATTGAAGGTGCAGTTGCGCCTGCTGATCCCGGCGGTCGAGAACTCCGTCTCCGCCCCCAGTTTCCGGCCCGGCGACGTGCTGACCTCGCGCCTGGGCAAGACGGTCGAGATAAACAACACCGATGCCGAGGGGCGACTGGTGCTGGCGGATGCGCTGGCGCTGGGGGCCGAGGAAAGCCCGGACCTGATGCTCTCCATGGCGACCCTGACCGGCGCCGCGCGGGTGGCCGTCGGCCCTGACCTCGCGCCGTTCTACTGCGACGACGAACCCTTCGTGCAGGCGTTGACCGAAGCGGCGGTCGGTGCGGCGGACCCTGTCTGGCGGATGCCGTTCCACACGCCCTACGAGACGATGATCGAGCCGGACATCGCCGATCTGGACAACGCGCCGTCAGGCGGGTTCGCGGGATCCATCACCGCGGCGCTATTCCTGCGCCGGTTCACCGAAGGCGCGCAGCGTTACGCCCATTTCGACATCTACAGCTGGCAGCCCTCTGCCGCGCCGGGGCGTGCCAAGGGCGGCCTGGGGCAGGGGCCGCGCGCCATCCTTTCCGCGCTGCCGAAGGTCCTGGGGCTGTGAGCGCCCCCACCGACCGCCGCCTGCTCCGGTCCAACGGCCGGGTGGCGCATGTCTCGCTCGAAGGTCAGGTCAAGGCGACCGCCTTCACGGAGGGCGAGCTTCACTCCATCAACAGGCCGGGTCCCGCCGACCTGCTGAACGCGCCCGGCGGCAAGCGGGAGCGCCAGCTTCTGACCGGGGAGCTTTTCCGCGTATTGGACGTCGAACGCATAGCCCACGGTGAAACCTACAGCGAATACGCCTTCGGTTTTGCCGAGGCGGATGGCTACGTCGGCTACATCTCCCGCTCCTACCTCCGGGCTGTCCAGTCGCCGGCCACGCATCGCGTCTCTGCCGCACGCGCCATCGGGATCGAAAGCCGCGACGTCAAGCAGCCGGGCACGCCGATCGTTCTGTCGATGGGCTCTCTCGTCCGCGCAACGGAACGTGAGGACAACTGGTTCAACACTCAGATCTATACGCCGCACGTCGGTGTGAACCGCTGGGTCAGGGGCACGCAGATGGTGCCCGTCGGCCAGTACGAGAGCGACCCGGTCGCGGTGTCCGAGCGGCTGATCGGGACGCCCTACCTCTGGGGGGGCAATTCCGCCTTCGGGATCGACTGTTCCGGGCTGGTGCAGATGGGCTGCCGGATGTGCAACATCCCGTGTCCCGGCGACAGCGACATGCAGGCCCGCGAACTGGGAGAGACCTTGCCGCCCGGCACGCCGCCGCAGCGGGGCGATCTGATGTTCTGGAAGGGCCATGTGGCGTGGGTCTCCGATCCCGAAACGCTGCTGCACGCCAATGCCCACCACATGGCCACCGCCCATGAGCCCATCGCCGAGGCCGTCGCCCGGATCGAGGCACAGGGCGACGGTCCCGTCACCCGTCACGCCCGGCTGGTCTGAGGCCGCGCCGTCACAAGACGCAGCGGGCGAGATGCCCCTGCCCGCAAGAAAGGTTGCCCATGACGTCCGATTCGTTCTTCCACCCTGTGTCCGGCTTTGACCTGCCGCGGTTTGCCGGTGTGCCGACCTTCATGCGGCTGCCCCATGTCGGTCCGGAGCATCCCCGCTTTGCCGAGGTCGACGTAGGCATCGTCGGCGTGCCGTGGGACAGCGGCACCACCAATCGTCCCGGCCCGCGCCATGGCCCGCGCCAGCTGCGCGACGCCTCCACCATGATCCGGGCGCAGCACCAGGTCACAGGCCAGCGTCCGTTCGAGACGGTGAACTGCGCGGATCTGGGGGACGTGGGACCGAACCCTGCCGACATCCAGGACAGCATGGCGCGGATCACCGCCTTCTTCGACACGCTTGTCGCGGCGAACATCCGGCCCCTGACGGCGGGCGGCGACCACCTGACCTCCCTGCCGGTCCTGCGCGCGCTGGCCCGCAGCGGTCCGCTGGGCATGATCCATTTCGACAGCCACACCGACCTGTTCCACAGCTATTTCGGCGGCACGATGTATACCCACGGCACCCCGTTCCGCCGCGCCGTGGAAGAGGGGCTGCTGGACCCGAAACGTGTCATCCAGATCGGCATCCGGGGCACGATGTACGATGCCGAGGACCGCGATTTCGCCAGGGCCGAGGGAATCCGCATTGTCGAGATCGAGGAGTTCTTCGACCGGGGCATCCCGGACGTGATGCAGGAGGCGCGCGATATCGTGGGCGATGGGGCGACCTACGTCAGCTACGACATCGACTTCGTCGACCCGACCTTCGCACCCGGCACCGGCACGCCCGAGGTGGGCGGCCCGAACAGCTTCGAGGCGCTCCGTGTCTGCCGGGAACTCGCAGGGGTAAACATCGTGGGCGCCGACCTGGTGGAGGTCTCGCCGCCCTTCGACCAGTCGGGGGCGACCGCCTTCCTCGGCGTGTCGATCATGTTCGAGTTGCTCTGCTCGATGCTGGCGCGGACCGCCTGAAACAACCACTGCGGCCAAGGCCGCGCCGGGGTCATTCCACGGCGCGGATCAGCTTTCGTTCCAGCACGCGCAGCACGGTCTTCAGGTCGTGCCCGCGCTTGAGGATCTGCCCCTCCATCCCGATCACCGCGTATTCGCCCTGCTTGCTGCGCAGCTTGGGACGCTTTTCGATGCAGTAAAGCGGGTGCTCCGCCGTGCGCCGGAAGACCGAGAAGATGGCCACGTCCCGCAACGACGATATGCCGTAGTCGCGCCATTCACCGGCGGCGACCATGCGGCCGTAAAGCGAGAGGATGATGTTCAGCTCCGCGCGCTGGAAGGCCACCACCTCGTTGGCGCCCCCACGGTCGGGGAAAGGGGTCAAGCTGTTCATACCCAAAGAGTTGCGCCTTCGCGGCGGCAAATCAAGGGGTTTGCAATCCGCCGAAGCGCAAAGAAAAATCCGGGCCGGCGGGGGGCATTGCCGGCATCTCGCCGTCGGCGGTGTCGAGCCATGCCTCGGCTGCGGGGGCGAGATGCTTGTAGGCCTCTGCCATGGCGCGCCGCAGGTCGCGCGGGGCGGCGTCCTCGGGCATCAGCTCTGCCGGAACCTCGGGCCAGCGCAACACCAGCCGCCGCCAGCGGTGCACCTGCAAGAGCCGTGCCGCCGCCGCATCCAGGGGGCTGGCGTCGATCCCGGATAGCGCCGTCAGATCCTGGGCCATCCGTTCCAGCGCAACGGCATGGTCAGGGTCCAGCGACGCGCGCACCTGCGCTCCGGCATCGCCGGTCAATGCGCCGGTCATCCTCAGTCCGCCGGGCGTGTCGGTCACGGGGGCGGGGCGCAGGCTGCCCTGTCCCAGCCGCAACGCACCCTCCACGCCGGGCCAGTCGAAGACCCATTCGCCCACCGGGCGCTGCCGGGGCGGCGCATAGATCCGGGCGGTGGCGGGGCCGAACTCCTGCAGGCCGCGGTCCGTCAGGGTGTAACTGCTGGTGCGTCCGCTGCGTTTCCCTTCGACCCAGCCGTCCTGCGAAAGGCGCGAGAGGGCGGTCCGGACCGCGCCCGTTTCCACCCCGATCCGGCCCAGCAGGCGGCTCAGCCGGGCGGTGGCGATCCGGCCACCGCGATGCTGCACGCTGTCGCCGAACACCGTGATCACAAGCGACCAGATGCGCGGCCGTCCTTCGGCGTTCAGGTTGTCGATCAAGGGTTTGAGCGGGTCCATGGCCCCCCGATTAGAACCAACCGGGGGGAAAGGCAAAACCCCCTCAGGGCTTTTCGTAGGCGACCATGGTCAAAAGCTCGTATTCCGCCACCTGCTCGGCGTCCTGATTGTAGAGCGTGACGTGCCAGGCGACCTCGCCATAGGTGTCGGTGCGCTGCGTCTTGCGCCTGGCGGTCAGCCGCACGTGGACGCGGTCGCCGGGCGAGACGGGCTTTTGGAAAGACAGGCCGTTCAGCCCGGTATTGGCGAGGACCGGCCCCGGATCGGGCATCACGAAGAGGCCCGCCGCGAAGCTGAGCAGCAGGTAGCCATGCGCCACCCGGCCCGGGAAGAAGGGGTTCGCCTGTGCTGCGGCCTCGTCCATGTGGGCGTAGAAGGTGTCGCCGGTGAAATGGGCGAAATGCTCGATGTCCTCCAGCGTCACCTCGCGCGGGTCGGTCACGATGGTCTCGCCGATCTCGATATCGCGGAAGGTGCGGCGGAAGGGATGCTCGGGCCCCTCGATCTCGCGCGCGCCGGGCACCCACTGGCCGGTCACCGCGGTCAGCACGTCGGGCGACCCCTGCACGGCGGTCCGCTGCATGTAGTGCAGGACGCCGCGCACGCCGCCCAGTTCCTCGCCCCCGCCGGCCCGGCCAGGCCCGCCATGCACGAGGTGCGGCAGCGGGGATCCATGGCCGGTCGCCTCCTTCATGGAGGTCCGGTCGGTGATGTAGAGCCGCCCGTGCCACGCCGCGCTGTCCAGCGTGAAGGCGCGCGCCACCTGCGGATCGCCCGTCACCAGCGACGCCACAAGCGACCCTTTCCCACGGTTGGCAAGGGCGGCGGCATGGGGCAGGTCTCGGTAAGGCATGACGGTCGAGACCGGGCCGAACGCCTCCACGTCATGCACCGTGCGGCCCGCATCGGGGTCGGCGCAGCGGAACAGCATCGGCGCGACAAAACCGGGGCCGTCCGGTGCAGTCAGGCCCTCCAGCACGTTCGTCGCCTCGGACGCGAGCATCGCCGCCTTCTCCAGCACGTCCGCCCGTTGCGCGGCAGAGGCCAGCGCCCCCATGCGCGCATCGCCCGCCGGATCGCCGATGGTCGTGCCGCGCAGCCGTTCGGCCAGCGCCTCCGTCACGGCATCCATCTGCGCCTCGGGCACGATGATCCGCCGGATTGCGGTGCACTTCTGCCCGGCCTTGACCGTCATTTCCGTGGCGGCCTGCTTCACGAACAGGTCGAACTCCTCGCTGCCCGGCACAACGTCCGGCCCGAGGACAGACGCGTTGAGCGAATCCGCCTCGGCCATGAAGCGAACGGACCGGGACAGCAGGTTGCGGTTCGATCTGAGGGTCAGCGCCGTGTCCGCCGAGCCGGTGAAGCTGACCACGTCCTGCGGTCCGAGCCGGTCCAGAAGGTCGCCGGTGCCCCCGACGATCAGCTGCACCGCGCCCTCAGGCACCAGCCCCGAGTCGACGATCATGCGAAAGCAGGCCTCGGTCAGGTAACAGGTCTGGGTCGCCGGTTTGACGATGGCTGGCATCCCGGCCAGCAGAGTGGGGGCGAGCTTTTCCAGCATCCCCCAGACGGGAAAGTTGAAGGCGTTGATGTGGACCGCAACCCCCTGCCGCGGCACGGCAACGTGCTGGGCGAGGAAGGTGCCGGAGCGTGAGATCCTCTCGACCTCGCCGTCAAGGTAAACGTGGCCGTCCGGCATCTCGCGGCGCCCTTTCCCGGCGATGACGGTCATGGTGATGATGCCGCCCTCGATGTCCACGGCGCCATCCTTGCGCGTGGCGCCGGTCAGGGGGTTCAGGGCGTAAAGCTCTTCCTTGCGGGACCCGATGTAGCCTGCGAGCGCCTTCAGAATTTTCGCGCGCTGGTGGAAGGTCATGGCGCGCAGGGCCGGTCCGCCCTTGTCCAGCGCGAAGGCCCGCATCGCCGCAAAGTCCAGGTCCGAACTCCCGGCGCGGGCGATTTCCGACCCGTCGACCGGGCTCATGATCGGCTTGGCCGCGCTGCCCGGTCCGATCCACTTCCCCGCCACGTAGCTTTCCGGTGCGATGCCGCTCATGACCTCTCCTCCCTAATGACGTCCTGTAGGGTGGGGCTGTGCGCCACCCTCGCGCCACCCTGCGCCAAGCCGCGCCACAAATCAACATACTTGACCGGCCGGTCGGGTTTGTGCATCGTTCCGGACAGGGAGGACATCGCCAATGACACCACAGGAGCGCGCAGAGCGTTCGGCGGAGGCCATGTGGGCCACCGACGCCGCCAGTCAGGGCATGGGCATGCGGATCGAGCGCATCGCGCCCGGAGAGGCGGTGCTGTCGATGCAGGTCATGCCGCATCACCTGAACGGTTACCGCATCTGCCATGGCGGGTTCATCTTCACCCTTGCCGACAGCGCCTTCGCCTTCGCCTGCAACACCTACAACCAGGTGACGGTGGCGCAGGAGAACCAGATCACTTTCCTTTCCCCGGGCCGCGCCGACGAGCGTCTGACCGCCACGGCGCGGGAACAGGCCCGGCCCGGACGGTCCGGCGTCTACGACGTCACGGTCACCGGCGAGGACGGGCGCACTGTCGCGCTGATGCGCGGCCTGTCGCGGACCATCAAGGGCACGCTCTTCGAAGAGCCGTCAGAAACAAGCGCCGCGCGCGCGTCAGAGGAGAAACCCAATGCGTGAAGCATGGCTCTGCCAAGGCACCCGTACCCCCATCGGCCGCTATGGCGGCGCTCTGGCCTCCGTCCGTCCGGACGACATGCTGGCCCACGTGATCCGCGCCGTCGTGCCCGAAGGGCTGCCGGTGGACGAGGTCATCATGGGGTGCGCCAATCAGGCGGGCGAGGACAACCGCAACGTCGCCCGCATGGCCGCGCTGCTGGCCGGGCTGGGCGAAAGCGTGCCCGGCACCACGATAAACCGGCTCTG
Source organism: Sagittula sp. P11 (assembly GCF_002814095.1). Taxonomy (NCBI): domain Bacteria; kingdom Pseudomonadati; phylum Pseudomonadota; class Alphaproteobacteria; order Rhodobacterales; family Roseobacteraceae; genus Sagittula; species Sagittula sp. P11. Next base: position 1,821,362 of record NZ_CP021913.1, on the reverse strand, counting down.
CGGTTCCGGCCTCGACGCGGTGGCCTTCGCCGCCCGACAGATCAAGTGCGGCGAGGCCGAGATCATCGTGGCAGGCGGCGTCGAGAGCATGTCCCGCGCGCCATTCGTCATGCCCAAGGCCGATGCCGCCTTCTCCCGCGGCAACGCGGTCTACGATACGACCATCGGCTGGAGGTTCGTGAACAAGGCGATGCAGAAGGGCTTTGGCACCGACTCCATGCCCGAGACGGCCGAGAACGTGGCCGAGGACTTCAACGTCTCGCGCGCGGACCAGGACGCCTTTGCCTTCCGCTCGCAGGAGCGGGCCGCCGCCGCCATCGCATCGGGCCGGATGGCAAAGGAGATCACGCCGGTCACCATCCCGCAGCGCAAGGACGATCCGGTTGTCGTCGACACGGACGAACACCCGCGCCAGACGACCATGGACAAGCTCGCCGCGTTGAAGACGCCCTTCCGTGAGGGCGGCTCGGTCACCGCGGGCAACGCTTCGGGTGTCAACGACGGCGCCTGCGCGCTGGTCATCGCCTCACCCGAAGCCGCCGAGAAGCACGGCCTGACACCTGTCGCCCGCATCCTCGGGGCGGCGACGGCAGGGGTGGCGCCGCGGATCATGGGCTTCGGCCCCGCGCCCGCGACCGAGAAGCTGCTGGGCTTGCTGAACATGAACATCTCGACCTTCGATGTGATCGAGTTGAACGAGGCATTCGCGGCCCAGGCCCTGGCCGTCACGCGTCACCTGGGCCTGCCCGACGACGCACCGCATGTGAACCCGCACGGCGGGGCCATAGCGCTCGGCCATCCGCTTGGCATGTCGGGCGCGCGGCTTGTGCTGACCGCCGCGCAGTCGCTGCAGGACCGGATGGAGAAACACGCGCTCTGCACGATGTGCATCGGCGTCGGTCAGGGCATCGCTCTCGCGCTGGAAGCGATCTGATGCGGCCCGGCAGCGCGGCGGCAGCGCAGGAAGGATAACACGATGGAAGACCTGTCCCCACGGCCCGGCGATCTCGAGGCGATCGAAACGGCCTCTCGCGATGAACTGGCAGCGCTGCAACTGGAGCGGCTGAAATGGTCGCTGCGCCACGCCTACGACAACGTCCCGCATTACAAGGCCAGCTTTGACGCGGCGGGTGTGCATCCGGACGACCTGTCCAGCCTCGAAGACCTCGGGAAGTTCCCCTTCACGGTCAAGACCGACCTGCGCGACAACTATCCCTTCGGGATGTTCGCCGTCCCGCGCGCGCAGGTGAAGCGCATCCATGCGTCCTCCGGCACGACCGGGCAGCCGACGGTCGTGGGCTATACCGAGAAGGACCTCGACACATGGGCGACGGTGGTGGCCCGGAGTCTGCGCGCCTCCGGTCTGCGCGCCGGTGACATCCTGCACAATGCCTACGGCTACGGGCTGTTCACCGGGGGCCTCGGCATTCACCTTGGCGCGGACAAGCTGGGCCTGACCACGGTGCCGATTTCGGGCGGCATGACACAGCGGCAGGTCCGCCTGATCGAAGATTTCGGCGCGACGGGCATCACGGTGACGCCCTCCTACGCGCTGTCGATCATCGACGAATACGCCGAGCAGGGCCGCGACCCGCGCAAGTCGCCGCTGAAGGTCGGCATCTTCGGGGCGGAGCCCTGGACCAACGCCATGCGGCGCGAGATCGAGGATGCCTTCGACATGCACGCGGTCGACATCTACGGCTTGTCGGAGGTCATGGGTCCGGGTGTCGCCAACGAATGCGTGGAGACCAAGGATGGCCTCCACATCTGGGAGGACCACTTCTATCCCGAGATCATCGACCCAGAAACCGGCGCGGTCCTGCCCGACGGCGAGCTGGGCGAACTGGTCTTCACCTCCCTGACGAAAGAGGCCTTCCCCATCGTCCGCTACCGCACGCGCGACCTGACCCGTCTCCTGCCGGGCACCGCACGGACGATGCGCCGGATGGAGAAGGTCACGGGCCGGTCCGACGACATGATCATCCTGCGCGGCGTGAACGTCTTCCCCACCCAGATCGAAGAGCAGCTGATGACGGTGAAGGCGCTCGCGCCGCACTTCCAGCTGGAACTGAACCGGGTGGAGCACAAGGACGAGATGCGCGTGAAGGTGGAGTGCTTCCCCCATGCCGCCGATCAGGGCGCCGCGGCCTGCCGCGAACTGTCCCTGAAGATCAAGCAGGTGGTCGGCGTCTCGGTCCTTGTCGACCTGGCCGAACCCGGCGGCGTGGCCCGCAGCCAGGGCAAGGCGGTGCGCATCGTCGACAACCGGCCCAAGGGCTGAGCGGGTGGCGAGGGGACTGGCCCGGGACCACGCCGAGAAGCGCGACGCGATCCGCAAGGGCGCGGCGGAGTACTTTGCGAAGAACGGCTTCGACCGCGCCTCCATGTCTGGCGCGGCGAAGGCCTGCGGCGTCTCGAAGGCCCTTCTCTATCACTACTACGACAGCAAGGAATCGATGCTGTCGGACATCCTGAAAACCCATTACGACCATGTCGTCGAACGGGCCGAACAGGCGGCGCCGCATGGCCTGCGCGCGCTGATGGCCGCGCTGCTCGAAGCGTTCGAACACGCCGATGCTGAGCACAAGCTGCAACTCGAAACCCTGCACACGTTGCCCGACGACCTGCAGCAGCCGGTGCTGTCGCACCAACGGACCCTCGTTCGGCTGATGTCTGGCGCCCTGCAACAGCAGCGCCCCGACCTGACAGGGGACCGCCTGCGCGCCGCCACCATGACGGTCTTCGGGATCATCAACTGGGTCTACCAGTGGCACCGCCCGGGCAAGGGGCTGTCCCGCGCGGAGTTCGCGGAGCTGGCCGCCGACTTCGCCGAAGGGGGCCTCGACCGGCTCTGACCATGTTTGCCGGTTCGCCACCGGTCCGAAGTTTCCGATCCGCTCCAGAGCCGTCCCGGCGAAAATCAAATGCGACCATCGGGCTGCATTATCCGACTTGCCGAGCCTGCGGGAAGGGCATAGACGCGTCGGCGGGACACCTCTCCCCAACGAGAGGCATCTATCTGGAAGGTTAGCAGATATGGCACACGACCATCCGGCCACGCGGCCGGCAAACCCGCGTTTCTCTTCTGGCCCCTGCGCCAAGATCCCCACGTTCACGCTCGACAAGCTCTCCGATGCCGCCCTCGGTCGTTCGCACCGTGCGAAGATCGGCAAGGAGAAGCTGAAAGCGGCCATCGAAGGCACGCGCGAGATCCTGGGCATCCCCGCCGACTACAAGATCGGCATCGTTCCCGCCTCTGATACCGGCGCCGTCGAGATGGCGATGTGGTCGCTGCTGGGCGCCCGCAAGGCCACCATGGTCGCCTGGGAATCCTTCGGGTCCGGCTGGGTGACCGACGTGGTCAAGCAGCTGAAGATCGACGCCGAGGTGAAGACCGCGGGTTACGGTGAGATCGTCGATTTCGCCGAGGTCGATTTCGACACCGACGTCGTCTTTACGTGGAACGGCACCACTTCCGGCGTGCGTGTCCCCAACGGCGACAAGATCCCCGCTGACCGCGAAGGGCTGACCATCTGCGACGCCACCTCTGCCGCGTTTGCGCAGGACCTGCCGTGGGACAAACTCGATGTGACCACCTTCTCCTGGCAGAAGGTCATGGGCGGCGAAGCGGCGCACGGCATGCTGGTCCTCAGCCCCCGCGCCGTCGAGCGGCTGGAATCCTACACCCCGACCTGGCCGATGCCGAAGATCTTCCGCATGACCAAGGGCGGCAAGCTGATCGAAGGCATCTTCGTCGGCGAGACGATCAACACGCCCTCCATGCTGGCGGTCGAGGATTACCTCGTGGCGCTCGACTGGGCGCGCTCGGTCGGTGGTCTTCAGGGGCTCCGGAACCGCGCCGACGCCAACGCCAAGGTGCTGTGGGACTTCTGCGACGAGCACGACTGGATCGAGAACCTCGCCGTAGACCCGTCAACGCGGTCGAACACCTCCGTCTGCCTGAAGTTCACCGATGCGCGGATCAAGGACGGCGCGGCCTTCGCCAAGGCGATTGCCAAGAAGCTCGACGACTACAACGCCGCCTATGACATCGGTGCCTACCGCGATGCCCCGGCGGGCCTGCGCGTCTGGTGCGGTGCCACGGTCGAGGCCGCGGATGTCGAGAAGCTGACGCTCTGGCTCAAGTGGGCCTTCGAGACGGAAATCGCGGCGCAGACCGAAACGGCCTGACCGACACCTCCTTTTTCCTCAAATGCACAGGATCCGGTCCCCGCATGGGCGACCGGGTCCGTTCCCTCACAGCATAGTGCAAGGACCAGAGACATGGCTCCCAAAGTTCTCATCTCCGACAAGCTCTCCGACGCGGCCGTCCAGATCTTCCGTGACCGCGGCATCGACGTCGACTTCATGCCCGAAGTGGGCAAGGACAAGGAAAAGCTGGCCGAGATCATCGGCAACTACGACGGTCTCGCGATCCGTTCGGCCACCAAGGTGACGCCGTCGATCCTCGAGAAGGCCACCAACCTGAAGGTCGTGGGCCGCGCCGGGATCGGCACGGACAACGTCGACAAGGACGCAGCGTCGAAGCACGGCGTGATCGTCATGAACACGCCCTTCGGCAACATGATCACCACGGCCGAGCACGCCATCGCCATGATGTTCGCCGTCGCCCGCCAGATCCCCGAGGCCTCTGCTTCGACCCACGCGGGCAAGTGGGAGAAGTCGAAGTTCATGGGCGTCGAGCTGACCGGCAAGACGCTGGGCGTGATCGGCGCGGGCAACATCGGCGGCATCGTCTGCGACCGTGCACGCGGCCTGAAGATGAAGGTCATCGCCTACGATCCCTTCCTTTCGGAAGAGAAGGCGAAGCAGATGCAGGTGGAGAAGATCGAGAACCTCGACGACCTGCTGAAGCGCGCGGACTTCATCACCCTGCACGTCCCCTTGACCGACCAGACACGCAACATCCTGTCGAAGGAAAACCTCCTGAAGACCAAGAAGGGCGTGCGGATCATCAACTGTGCGCGTGGCGGCCTGGTGGACGAAGAGGCGCTGGCCGAACTGCTGAAATCCGGCCACGTCGCCGGCGCAGGCTTTGACGTTTTCGCCGAGGAGCCTGCGAAGGAGAACCCGCTCTTCAACCTGCCCAACGTGGTCTGCACGCCGCATCTCGGCGCATCGACCACCGAAGCGCAGGAGAACGTCGCCCTGCAGGTCGCCGAGCAGATGGCCGACTACCTGCTGACCGGCGCTGTCACCAACGCGCTGAACATGCCGAACGTGACCGCCGAAGAGGCCAAGGTCATGGGGCCGTGGATCAAGCTGGCCGACCACCTCGGCAACTTCATCGGCCAGATGACCGACGAGCCGATCAAGGCGATCAACATCCTCTATGACGGTTACGCCGCCGAGATGAACCTCGCCGCGCTGAACTGCTCGCTGATCGCGGGCATCATGAAGTCGGTGAATCCGGACGTGAACATGGTCTCGGCCCCGCTGATCGCCAAGGATCGCGGCATCAAGATCTCCACCACGAACCAGGCGCAGACCGGTGCGTTCGAAGGCTACATCAAGGTGACCGTCGTGACCGAACAGCGCGAGCGGTCGATCGCGGGTACGGTCTTCTCGGACGGCAAGCCGCGCTTCATCCAGATCAAGGGCATCAACATCGACGCCGAGGTGGGTGCGCACATGCTGTATACCACCAACGAGGACGTGCCGGGGATCATTGGTGCGCTCGGCATGACGCTGGGCGGTATGGGCGTGAACATCGCGAACTTCACGCTGGGCAGGTCTGCGGCCAAGGGCGAGGCCATCGCGCTGCTCTACGTCGATGAGCCGGTCCCGGCAGAGGCGCGCGCCAAGCTGGCCGAGACGGGCCTGTTCCGCCAGATCAAGCCGTTGTCCTTCGACGTGTCTTGAGGCAGGACAGCTGCACCAGACATGAAAAGGCGGGGGTCGGCCCCGCCTTTTCCTTTTCGCGGGCGTTGTTCAGGCCGTCGTGGTCCGCGACCGGATGACGACGACGAGGAAAATCAGGATCGACAGGAAGGTCAGAACCGATCCGACCTTCGCCAGTACCTCACCCTGGGATGTCACCGCCAGGACGATACCGGGCACGATGGCGCCAAGGCCCAGCAGCGCCACGAAGAAATGCACCCATGCCAGCTTGCCATGGGCGGCGGGTACGAGGTGATAGTAGATCCCGAATATCGCGAAACCCACCCAACCGATCAGGTTCAGGTGCGCGTGCGCGATGGAGAGGCTGTGGTCGCCCGAGGCGGACATCTGGATGCCCCAGGCCATACCGAGAGCACCGGAAATAACTGCAAGCACAAAGAACCAGAACGACAGTCCATTCATCTTCAAACTCCTTGATAGATATGCCCGGGACCGGAAATACAGATTGGCCGGGGCACGCCGCCATAAGCTACGTCGCGAAAACTTGGAAGCCCAAGACATCTTTGACCTAGCGTCAGATTGTGCGCGTTTTTGGGCGTGGTGTGGCGGCGCGGTGGCAGGCGGCGCAGAGCAGGCTCTGGCGGCTGGCGGGGGAGGGTGCTAGGTCCCTGTCCATGACAGAAACGATCTACGCCATTGGCGACATTCACGGTCAGCGGGCCCTGCTGGAAGAGGCCCTGTCCCGCATCGAGGCAGATGGAGGCAAGGACGCCAACATCGTGTTTCTGGGCGACTATGTCGACCGGGGGCCGGATTCGAAGGGTGTGATCGACATCCTCTGCGAGGGGCTTGCCGCAGGGCGCAACTGGACCTGCATCAAGGGCAACCACGACCGCCTGTTCGAATGGTTCGTCACCCCGCCCGCACCGCGCAACGATCCGCACCTGCTGGTCGGCTACCACTGGTTCCACCCAAATCTCGGCGGGATCGAGACGGCGGCCTCCTACGGTCTGACCGTGCCGGAACGCGTGCGGCAAAGCGAACTGGCGGAGGAAATGCGAGCGCTGCTGCCCGACGGACACCTCCGGTTTCTGCAGGAGCTGAAAACCTTCCACCGCGTCGGGCCGCTGTACTTCGTGCACGCGGGTGTCCGTCCGGGTGTTCCCCTGGAGGATCAGGTGGAGGACGACCTCGTCTGGATCCGGCAGGAGTTCCTGATGGACCAGCGGGACCACGGGGCCTTCATCGTGCACGGGCACACACCTGTGGACACGCCGGATTTCCGCCCGCACCGGCTGAACCTCGATACCGGGGCCGGTTACGGGCGGAAGCTGACCGCTGCCGCCTTCGAGGGCGACAAGGTCTTTATCCTGACGCCGTCAGGCCGCGTCCGCCTCTGAGGACTTCCCGACTTCGGGGCCTTGCGGCGCCGGGCTGAGGGCCTGCCACGCGTTGAACTGCGACAGGTAGACCTTGCCGGTGAGGTGGTCGAGCAGGTGGGACCGTTTCAGGCGGTCCATGACCGGGCCCTTGACCTCCGACAGGTGCAGGCGGATGCCCATGTCCTTCAGCCGGTGGTTCAGCTCTTCCAGCGTTTCCAGTGCGCTCAGGTCGACCTCGTTTACGGCGGTCATCTGCAGCACGACATCCCGGATCGGCTGGTCGCAGGTGACGCGGCCCAGAACGTAGTCCTCGAGGAAGCTGGCGTTGGCGAAGTACAGGCTTTCGTCGACGCGCAGGGTCACGAGGTGGGGCTTCGTCTCGACCTTGTGCCGCTTGATGTTGCGGAAGTGTTCGGTGTTCGGGACAAGGCCGACCTCGGCGACATGCGGGCGCGATGTCTTGTAGAGATGCAGGCCGATGGACAGCAGCACGCCCGCAGAGACACCCGCTTCCACCCCGAAACCGAGGGTCAGCAGGATCGTCGCGGCGACGGCGGCAAAGTCCACCTTCGAATATCCCCAGGCCGTCTTGAGGATCGAGAAGTCGACCAGCGACAGCACGGCAACGATGATGGTCGCGGCCAGCGTGGCGTTGGGCAGGAAGTAGATCAGCGGTGTCAGCAGCAGCGTCGCAAGCCCGATGCCCACGGCAGTATAGGCACCTGCCGCCGGGGTTTCCGCGCCCGCGTCGAAGTTCACGACAGACCGGGAGAATCCGCCGGTGACCGGGTAGCCGCCCGACACGGCAGCCGCGATGTTCGACGTGCCCAGACCGATCAGCTCCTGGTCGGGGGAAATGCGCTGGCGGCGCTTCGCGGCCAGCGTCTTGGCCACAGACACGGACTCCACGAAGCCGATGATCGAGATCAGCAGCGCCGGGACAAACAGTTCGCTCCAGAGCGAGGGGGAGATCGACGGCATGGTCAGCGGCGGCAGCCCCATCGGGATGTCCCCTACGACCTTCACGCCACGTTCCGCCAGGCCGAAGCCCCACGCGATCAGCGTTGTCACGACGACGGCGGCGACCGGGCCGGCCTTGGCCGAGATGTCGGCAAGCCGCGGCTTCATGCCCGACCGGATCAGCAGCGGTTTCAGCCCCTTGCGGACCCAGAACAGGAACGCGGTCGCGGCGACACCGATGGCCAGCGTGATGAGGTTGGTATCGCCCACGTGCTCGAAGAAGGTGGTGATCTGTTCCGGCAGGTTGTCGCCGGACAGCTTGATCCCGAAGATATGCTTGAGCTGCGACACAGCGATCAGGATGCCGGACGCGGTGATGAACCCGGCGATGACCGGATGCGACAGGAAGTTCGCAAGGAACCCGAGGCGCAGGACGCCGAGCACGGTGAGGATCACGCCGGAGATGAACGCCAGCGTGCCCGCCGCGACGGCGATCTGGAGCGGATCGGACAGGCCGAGGTTGCCCACCGCGGCGGCGGTCATCAGCGAGACGACGGCCACCGGCCCGACGGCCAGCGCGCGGGAGGTGCCGAAGATCGCATAGGCCACCAGCGGCAGGATGGAGGCGTAAAGCCCCATCTCGGCCGGCAGTCCGGCCAGCAAGGCATAGGCCAGCGACTGCGGGATCAGCATGATCGTGACGATCACGGCGGCGACAAGGTCAGAGGTCGCGGTGTCGCGGTCGTAGGTCTTCGCCCACTGCAGGATCGGCAGGTATTGTTTGAAGCGGTTCAGGATGGGGGAGGCCATTGGCATAGTCCTGTAGGTCTGGGGGCAGACATGCGAGTCGCCCCGGTTGTTGACCGCTTATATATTCGAAAAATAGAATTTGAAAAGGTTCGAATGCACCTTTGCATGGAAAACTTGCCTCGGTGGTGCGCTAAAAGGGCCGGAAACATGTCCCGGCCCTTCGTGCTTCACCCTGCAGAGACGGTCTCTGGCCGGGCCATCCATTCCCGGCCGCGCAACATGGCCTTCCAGTAGATCGGCGGCAGGATCTGTTCTTTCAGGAGCCACGCCGCGCGGGTCGGCTTGGTGCCGTCGATGAACCACTTCGGGAAGGACGGCAGCATCGTCCCGCCATAGCCGAACTCCGCCAGCACGATCTTGCCCTTCTCGACGGTCAGCGGGCAGGAGCCATAGCCGTTGTAGAGCGCCTGCGGGTTCAGCCCGCGCATGTCCGCGACCACGTTCTCGGCCACGATAGGGGCCTGGATGCGCGCGGCGGCGGCGGTCTTGGCGTTGGGCGCGTTCATCACGTCCCCCAGCGACCAGACGTTGTCGAAGGTCTTGTGGCGCAATGTCGACTGGTCCACGTCGACCCAGCCCGCCGCATCGGCCAGTGGCGACACGCGGATGAAGTCGGGGGCGACCTGCGGCGGGCAGACATGCAGCATGTCGAAATCCACGGTGACCTCTGCCAGTTCGGTGTCCGGTTTCGCCACCCTCAAGGTCGCCTGCTTCGCCGCGCCGTCCACGCGGATCAGGTTGTGGAAGAAGTTCAGCTTGGCGTCGTACCGTTCGATGTAGTTCATCAGTGCGGGCACGTAGTCCTTCACCCCGAACAGCACACCGCCGGCGTTCATGAACTGGATGTCGATGTCCTTCAGCGCGCCGTTGCGATACCAGTGGTCGCCCGACAGGTAGAGCGCCTTCTGCGGCGCGCCCGCGCATTTGATCGGCATCGGCGGCTGGGTGAACAGCGCGCGGCCCTTCTTCAGCCCCTGCACCAGCTCCCATGTGTAGGGCGCCAGGTCGAAGCGGTAGTTGGAGGTGACGCCGTTCTTGCCAAGCGTATCCACCAGCCCTTCGACGCCGTTCCAGTCAAGCTTCAGCCCCGGGCAGACGATCAGCCGGTCGTATTTCACGACCCGGCAGCCGTCGAGGATCACGGCGTTGTTCCCGGGTTCGAAGGCGGCAACGGCGGACTTGATCCAGTGCACACCCTTGGGAATGAGCGAGGCCATGGTACGCGCGGTGGTCTGTGCCTCGAACACGCCGCCGCCGACCATGGTCCAGCCGGGCTGGTAGTAGTGGATGTCGGCCGGGTCGATGATGGCGATGTTTAGCCCGGAGCGGCGGGTCATCAGCGAAGCCGCGACCGAGATACCCGCAGCGCCGCCGCCGACGATCACCACGTCGAACTTCGCATCGCCCTCATCGGTGGGTGTCTTGCCGCCGTTGACGATACGGCGGACCACGCCCGCCATGTCATAGCCCGCGTTCTTTGCGGCGCCCAGGATAGCCGACGGCTCCATGGTTCTGGCCTGCGACAGCGACCAGAGCGTCGCCGAGCGGGTGCCGGTGCGGCAGTAGGCGAAGACAGGCCCGGGCAGCTCTTTCAGCAGCTTGCCGAACTCCGCGGCGGTGTCGTCCGTTACCTTGCCGCTGACGACAGGCTGGTGGACGGCCTTGAGACCGGCCGCCTCGGCGGCGGCGGCGATCTCGTGGAAGGTGGGCTGGTCGGCGCCTTCGCCATCCGGGCGGTTGCAGATGATCGACCGGTATCCGGCGTCGGCAATGTCCTTGACGTCTGCGGCGGCGATCTGCGGCGAGACGGCGATGTCGTCAGTGATCTTGCGGAATTCCACGGTGCGCTCCTGCCTCGAGAATCTGGATTGCGCCCTTATACATTCGAATAACTGAATGCAAAACGGTCCAATGAGTCGCAGTTGCCGCTACGGGAACCACGGGGCGAGCTTTTGCAAAAAGTCCGCGCAGAACAGTGAAAATCAGTCGGATTCGCCGGTGCAGTACAGCATTTCGGCCCATTCGCCCGTGAGGCGACTGCTAATCTATTCAAGGCCCTCAGGCTGAACCAACAATAAAGACAAAAGGATAACACGGATATGACAGGGAAGTTCGTTGTCGGCTTCGACGGGAGCGAGACGGCGCAGCGTGCGCTGGATTTCGCGACCGAGCGGGCCATTGCCCAAGGTGGCACCATCGTGATCGCCTATGTGCTGGAATGGTCGCCCTATTCCTTCCTGACCCCGCAGGAGATCGAGGAACGCAGCCAGCGCCGCAAGGAGGAACTCGCACGCGCCGAAAGTGCGATCATCACGCCGTCCAGGCGTGCGGCAGAAGCAAAGGGCGCCAAGGTCGAGACCATCATGCGCTACGGCCACATCGCCGAGATCCTTTGCGAAATCGCCGATGCACCGGACGTCGCCCAGGTCTTCATCGGACGCAACGGGCGATCCACCCTCGGCAGCCGGGTCTTCGGATCGGTTGCGGGCCATCTGGTCCAGGCTTCACCGGTGCCCTGCACCATCGTCCCTTGACGCGCACAGAACAGGACACCACAGCATGACAACGTATTTTCAACGCGCGGCCCTGGCCGCATTCGTACTTTTCACCTCGGTGGTCACGGCCGGTGCACAGGAAGCGGAAAAGACGCTCGACCAGGCGGTGAACGACGCTTTCGCCAATGCCACGGGCTGGTTCGTCAACTTCATCTTCAGCCCGTTTCCCGGAACGACCTTCCCGTGGATCGTGGCCTGGCTGGTGATCGCGGCGACGGTCTTTACCATCTACTTCGGCCTGATCCAGTTCCGCGCCTTCCCGCATTCCATCGCGCTGGTGAAGGGCGACTACTCCGACCCCAACGATGCCGGTGAGGTCAGCCACTTCCAGGCGCTCGCCACCGCCCTGTCCGGCACCGTCGGGCTTGGCAATATCGCGGGGGTCGCAGTGGCCGTCGGCATCGGGGGGCCCGGTGCAACCTTCTGGATGATCCTCGCCGGTCTGATGGGCATGGCCTCCAAGTTCACCGAGTGTACGCTGGGCGTGAAGTACCGCAACGAGTTCCCCGACGGGCACGTTTCGGGCGGCCCGATGTACTACCTGACCAAGGGCTTTGCCGAGCGCGGCCTGCCGGGCGGCAAGGTGCTGGCGGTGCTGTTCGCGATCTTCTGCATCCTCGGCAGCCTCGGCGGCGGCAACATGTTCCAGTCCAATCAGGCGCACCAGCAGATCGCCGGCATCGTGGGCGAATACCCGGGCTGGATCACCGGCGTGATCTTTGCCTGTGTCGTCTTTGCGGTGATCATCGGCGGCCTGAAGTCCATCGCGCAGGTCACCGAAAAGGTCGTGCCGTTCATGGGCGTGCTCTACGTCCTGGCGGCGCTGGTCATCATCCTGATGAACGCAGACAAGATCGGCTGGGCGTTCGGCCAGATCTTCGCGGGCGCCTTCACCGGTCTCGGCGTGGCGGGCGGCCTTGTCGGTGCGCTGATCCAGGGCTTCAAGCGGGCGGCCTTCTCGAACGAGGCGGGCGTCGGTTCGGCGGCCATCGCGCACTCTGCCGTGAAGACGAAGGAGCCGATCACAGAGGGCTTCGTCTCCCTGCTGGAACCGTTCATCGACACGGTGGTGATCTGCACCATGACGGCGCTGGTCATCATCATCTCGGGCCAGCTGGTCAGCGATCCGGAGACCGGCCTATACATCCTGACCGAAGGCGGGTCGATCCAGACGCTGGACGGGTCCTCGGGCGTCAGCCTGACCTCGGCGGCGTTCTCCTCGGCCTTCACGTGGTTCCCATACGTGCTGGCGGTTGCGGTGATCCTGTTCGCCTTCTCGACCATGATCTCGTGGAGCTACTACGGCCTCAAGGCGTGGACCTTCCTCTTCGGCGAGGGCAAGACGACCGAGATCGTCTTCAAGGTGATCTTCTGCATCTTCGTCGTGATCGGTGCGGCGGCAAACCTCGGCCCGGTGATCGATTTCTCCGACGCCGCGATCTTTGCCATGGCGGTGGTCAACATCGCGGGCCTCTACTTCCTGATGCCGATCGTGAAGCGGGAGTTGGACAGCTACATGACGCGGCTGAAGTCCGGCGAGATCCGCAAGTTCAAGTAACAGCGTGGGGCGCGGTCCGTCCGCGCCCCGAACAGCACCCACGCCGGCGGCGGCACGTTCCTGCCGCCGGCAATTTCCCGGTCGCGCGGGACACCGCTTGCGGGCAGACTACTTCCCACATGGCAGGGGAGGTGCCGCGGATGAAGCTACCGAAGATCGCAGCGTTGAGCGTCCTGCTCCTGTGTCCCGCGGCGCTTTGGGCCGAGGGGATGGTGCCCGAGCCTGCGCCGCTGAAGGTCCCCGGCGAGATCACGGTCGAGCTGAGCGAAATCGACCAGAAGGCGCTGCGCCCCTATGCGCAACCGCGCATCACCCACATCACCTTCCACCACGAAGGGTTCGCCGGGACGGATGCGGCGCTTTTCCGCAAGGCGTCGGCGGCGCGTGACCGGCAGTCTATTTCCCAGAGGGTGCGCAACATCAACCACGATCACGTGGCTAATGCCGGGCTGGGAATGATCGCCTACCACTATGCCGTCGACAAGACCGGCCAGATCGCGAAGGGACGGCCCGTGCGCTACGCCCCGGCCACCAAGTCCACGGTGCATGGCGGCACCGAGAAGGCCGACTTCACCGGGCATTTCGCAGTTGTCGCGCTTGGCGATTTCAATCACGAGACGCTGACCGACGTCGCACGTCTGTCCTATATCCGGGTGATGTCGGAAGCGCAGAGGGCCTACCGCGTGCCGACCGCCAATATCCGGCCCCATCTGCACTATGCCAGCACCTCCTGCCCCGGTGAGCACATCATGGCGGAGGCGGACGACCTGCCGTTGCGCGTTCTGGTCTTTGGTCTTCAGGCCGAGCTGGCGGTGCGGGGCTGCGGGCCGGTGGAGCCGGACGGCGTTTGGGGCAAGGCCTCGGGTCGGGCGTTGGACCGCCTCGTGTCGGCCAACCGGGCAAGCTATGCCCCGGACGCCATCGACGACGCCGCCTTGTTCACGCTGCTGGATGATCCCGCCCTGCGGTGCAAATAGCGCACCGTTTCAACCAAAAAGCCGCGGCCTTAACCAAGCTTGGGTCTTTGCAGGCCCTGTTGAGCGTATAGAATTACGAAACGTAAATGTACTGAGCCCCGGTTGTAAGCGACGGCGCCGCAGAACGGCAGGTCCGCTGTCGGCTGCTCCCGGAGATGCGTGGGCGCCGGGCGTCCGGACCAACAGGGTAGATGGGTGCAGATGACAGGCACACGCCGGAACATGCAGCTTCTGTACGACGTCGAATACGGCGTCCGTCGCGAGCTGATCGCGCGGCTGGTGGCCGTGTTTCTCGGCGCGGTCCTGCTGTTCTTCTACGAGGGCAACCTGCTGCCTGCCGTGTGGTGTGCCGGATACTTCATCGGCCACGCGCTGCATTGCCGCTACATCGTCGTGCACCGCAAGACGGCAGAGCCGCGCCACCTGACGATCGCCGGTCTGTCCTACCTTGTCGTCGTCGTCTCCTTCATGTGGCTGCCGGTGTACTTCGCGATGAACGAGGCGCCGGAAAAGATCGCCCTCGGCGCGATCCTCATGGGGTCGACGATGGTCTACCAGATCCGGCGCGGCGACCGGATCCTCTGGCTGGCCTGGTCGCAGATTGCCCTGTTCGGCGTTTTCCTTCTGCTGGTGGTCGGCAGCCACATGGACAAGTTCGAGGGCCCATTCGCAAAGGCGGGGGTGCTGATCGTCGTGGTGGTGGCCCTGGCCTATACGGCGCTGGCGATGCTGTTCTCGCGCGCCTCTCGGCTGGCGCTCGAAGAGACGGCGGAACGGCTGGCACAGGATCAGAAGATGTCCGCCATCGGCCGCCTCGCCGGCGGAGTAGCGCATGATTTCAACAACATACTGACGGTGGTGCAGGGCAACCTCGAACTCTACCACCTGCTGGCGGAACGGGACGAACGCGACGCTGTCGTCGAAGAGGCGCAGGCCGCGGCGAAACGGGCGGAGGCGGTTGTCCAGCAACTGCTGGTCTATGCCCGCAAGGCGCCCACGCGGGCGCGGGTGGTCGATGCGAACGTCGCCGTGGACGGCATCGTGTCGCTAGTTCAGACGCTGGTGCCGGAGCGCATACAAAAGCTGCACGTGCGCCATCCCGGGCGTTTGCCTGTCCGCCTGGACGATACGCAACTGACGACCGCCCTGCTGAACCTCGTGAAGAACTCGGTGGATGCCATCGAAGGCAGCGGCGTGGTTGAGATCGTCACGTCGGAGGAGCGGCTGACGGAGCCGCTGAAGACAGGGGACGGACACGCGCTGCCACCCGGGCGCTATGTCTCGATCGCGGTGGTGGACACCGGATGCGGCATTCCCAGGGACGCGCTGCCGCTGGTGGCGGAGCCGTTCTTCACCACCAAGCCGCCGGGCATGGGCACCGGGCTGGGCCTGTCTATGGTGGCCGGTTTCGTACGCTCCGCAAACGGCGGCTTGAGGATCGAAAGTTCGGAGGAGGGGACCCGCATCTCCATGCTGTTCCCGGTCATGCCGCTGCAGGAACCGATCCCCAAAAAGGCAAACGCCGCCCTGGAGGGCGGCGTTCCTGTCGGCGAATAAGCCCTTGCCGGGCTTCGGAAATATCAGAAGCCGAGGCCTTCGTACTTCTTCTTGAACTTCGACACGCGGCCGCCCTGGTCCAGCAGGCGCGAGGAGCCGCCGGTCCATGCCGGGTGCACGGTGGGGTCGATGTCGAGGACGAGCGTGTCGCCTTCCTTGCCCCAGGTGGTGCGGGTCTGGAATTCGGTCCCGTCGGTCATCTTGACGGTGACGATGTGGTAGTCGGGGTGAAGATCCTTTTTCATCCGATCCGTTCCTTACGCCTGAGCCTTCGGGGCTTTGTAGTTGGTGACTTCCGCGATGCGGGCCGACTTGCCGCGGCGCGAGCGGAGGTAGTACATCTTAGCGCGGCGGACGCGGCCGCGGCGGACGACTTCGATGGACTCGATGTTGGTGGAGTACAGCGGGAACACACGCTCCACACCTTCACCGAAGGAGATTTTGCGAACGGTGAACGAACCGGCTATCCCCTTGCCATTCTTACGAGAAATGACAACGCCCTCGTAGTTCTGGACGCGGGTGCGGGTGCCTTCGGTAACCTTGTAGCCGACGCGGACGGTGTCGCCTGCCTTGAAGTCGGGGATCTCTTTCCCCAGCGAAGCGATCTGCTCCGCTTCGAGTTGTGCGATCAGATCCATCTGACCTTCTCCTTTTTTCACACGCGGTTTGCCCGCGGAAATGTCAGTCAGTGCCTTGATTCCAGACAGGAATTTGCACCGCCAGCTGTTGCTTTGCTTGCGTGGGGCCCCGGGTGGGGCCGCCACGATACCAAAGGCATCCGAGTCGCCCCGATGCCTGAGATGGGGCCTTCTACGCGCGGGGCCCCTGCAAATCAAGGGAATTTCCCAAGCCCCCGCAAACCCGCCGACCGCAGGGTTAACCGGGGCGCGTTAACCCTTCCTTATGGTGAGTCCCGGCCGGTTGGAGGGGTCGAACCGGCCGGTTGGCAACCTTCGTTAACGCGCCAGATGGGCGATTCGGGTGGGTTTGGTGCCGGGCGGGGCATGTTTCGGCTGTACGGCCCGGTTTCCCGGATAATCGCGCTCACGTTGCCGCGAGCCTGTGACGAAATTCCGGCGTGCGGGGGCGGACCATTGCGCCAAGGGCCAGATCGCCCGCCAATCCCGGCCAATCCTGGCGGTTCCGCTCGTCAATACAGTTTAACGAGGTTCAAAGACCGTGATACCCCGCCCCTTTCGTTAACCGTTTTCAGGCGGCGGAGGGTTCCGAGTGAACTGAGTGCCGATGGAGGGCATTATTCGACCGAATTTCCATAACGGAAGGGGCACTACTGCATTTCATGGTCAAGGTGTGGCAGACCGCATCCGACCTTAGGCGCGCACAGCACGAATGCCGGCTGTGAACCGAGAGCGACGGCGCACCTCGGGGGCGCGTGTGTGCGCAGCGCCGCATTACCGGATCGAATCCAACTTGCTAGTTAGCTCCGATGCTGAGAGCTACTACTTCTCGAAGAGAAACGTTAGGGAGTCTGTCACAGCAATTGTCAGCAATCAGAGTTAGACGCCTAATATCTAAGCGAATCCCACCCGCGAAGCCCATCAACTATTCTGGCGAGTTCTTTTGGTGCAACGAAATAAGTTACGACCTTTTCGCCCTCCGGCGGATAAACGTAATTCCACGGGTGCGATACGTAGTCTTTCAAACGGCCAACATTCCATGGTTCTGAGTGTACGTATTCACCTAATTGAAATATCTCTCGCACATAATGGGGGACAATACCATAAAATCTCTGATCTTGACCAGTGATGAGGCTGAAAGTCCACTGTGCCGCTTTGGCTTCATCGTGGCCACTAATGATTTTTTCAGGAACTGACACGCACTGAGCGTGCACTGAACCGCCAATGACATCTACAATGGCCATTTGATCGTCAGAGCATGTCAATGATCCACCCGGCGGATTCTCGATAGGATATGTCTTAGCCATAGTTTGCCCTTATTGAAATTTTCGTTTCGTTCTCGCTAACAAGTATCTCTGGTCGTTCTTCACCTGGTACATCGGTTGCAGCAACCACGCCTTTTGCAGCATCGTAGATCGTGGAAAATGAGTAACGTCCTGGCTTAGGCTTGGCTTGCAGCCTTGTGTTGGTGAAGCCCAAAAACTCCACGGGCTTACCTCTTGCCGAGAACATACGATCCAAAACAAACTTTAACGACGCGGATTCTTCAGGTAGCGCTATATTGAAACTATCTTTCTGCTCTATTCTGGGTTCTCTTAGTTCAAAGAACGAAAATACTGCGACGGATGAAATAATGCATAAATAACCGGCAATATCAGTGGCGCTTAAGCCATTGCTGGTGGGGCGTTGGTCTATACAAGTCTGGAGGGTTTCAGACATAATCACCGCAACTTGAACCCAAACGGCGGGTGCAGCGAAACATCCGATTCCAAGAGTAAAGAGGAGGACAGCAAACGCATGGTGCCGTTTTTTTGCTCTAAAAATCCAATTGAAAATTTTATCTAAATAGTTTCGCACTTCTTTCATTCTCGCCAAATCATTGCCGCGCAGTAAGCGCCTGCAAACTTTGAACACGGACGTAGGATCACCGCAAGTGTAGATGAGGTGAGGCATGTTTCCGCCGACGCCGACTTCAAGCCAAAAAAAGACGTTGAGTCGATGGCAGCTTGGTTCGCACCGCCGCCCTTATCCGGCCAGATCATGGTGCACGATGCCACCTATGGCCGGTTTGCGAAAGCGGCGTTGCATCAAGGCTTGACCTCGGTGAATGACGGCTCATGACCGATTTCGGAACCGGTCCGCGTCAGTGCCTTCGGGGCGATCATGGTGAAGCGGCATTCGACTGTGTGCTCCCAAGCGGTAGGGGCGTGAGAAGGCGGATCGGGCGCATGGGCGAAAATCCTTGTCCGGCACTGGGATCAAGGGGGCCCTTCGCGGCGCTTCAGGGGACGTCCTTGCGGGCCTTGAGGGCGTTCCAGAGGTCGGGGCGGCGGGCGCGGGTGAGGTCTTCGGACTGCTGGCGGCGCCATTTCGCGATCTCTCCGTGGTGGCCGGAGAGGAGCACGTCGGGGATCGTCCGGCCCTGCCATTCGGCGGGGCGGGTGTACTGCGGATGCTCCAGGAGGCCGTCGGAGAAGCTCTCTTCCTCCGTCGAGTCGGCGTTGCCGAGGACGCCGGGCAGCAGGCGCACGGCGGCGTCCAGCATGACCTGCGCGGCCAGTTCGCCGCCGGTGAGGACGTAGTCGCCGATCGAGACCTCGGCGATGCGGTAGTGGTCGATCACCCGCTGGTCGAGCCCCTCGAACCGTCCGCAGATCAGGGTGACGCCGGGCCGCTGCGCCATGTCGCGGGCCATCGCCTGGGTAAAGGGCTTGCCGCGCGGGCTGAGGTAGATCAGCGGCGCGCCGGGGTGCTGCTGGCTGCGGGCGTGTTCGATGGCGGCGCCCATCACGTCGGGACGCAGCACCATGCCGGCGCCGCCGCCCGCGGGCGTGTCGTCGACGTTGCGGTGCTTGCCCTCGCCGAAGGCGCGGAGCGGGACGGTCTGGAGCTGCCAGAGTTCCTGCTGCAGCGCCTTGCCGGTCAGCGACAGCCCGAGGATGCCGGGGAAGGCCTCGGGGAAGAGCGTGATGACCTGCGCGTGCCATGCGCGGGCCAGGGCGGGCGCCTCGGTCATGAGGTCGCGCGGCTTCAGGCTGGGGCGGATGGTCTTGCGGCCATGGGAACGGGGAGCGTCGGACATGGCCGGGCTTTATCCCGTTCCACCGGCGGGCGGCAAGCGCTCAGAACGGGTTTTGCACCGGAAGGAGCGCGGCGGGGGCGTCGAGGTAGTCTTCGCGTTGCGGTTCGCTGGTGAGCTGTCCGGTCGCGAGGTCCCATGCGGGGCGCGGCCGGGGCGGGCGGCCGTCGCGGCGGGTGAAGGCCCCGGCGGGCGCGGGCCAGCGGTCGCCCGTGGCCTGTTCGAGGTCGCGCAGGGTGTCGGGGAGCCTTGGGGCCGCGTCGGTCACTGTCTGCGGCGGGTCGATGCCGAGGTCGCCGGTCTTGTAGACGCCGGCGTTCCAGCGGTCGATGATGCCGCGGACTTCGGTCAGGACCTGCGTGTCGCCCCTGCGCGCGGCCGCGACCAGCCGTCCGTCGAGGACGATGCGGGCGAGGTAGGCGGCGACGGTGGCGCGGTCGCAGGCGGGCTGCCTGAGGCACCAGAAGGCGGCGGCGGCCTGATCGGGATTGTCCGGGTCGTGTTCGGTCACCACCCGGTGCCAGAGGTCGATGTCGGGCGGCCCGAGCTGTTCCAGCGCCTCGGCGAGGGAGGCGGACGGGGTGTCCTGCGCCTGGCGGGTCCAGAGCCAGTGGGTCGCCATCCAGATGCGCTGGTCGCGGTCCCATTCGGCGCGGATGCGGGCGAGGTTGTCGACCTCGTCGCGCATGGAGAGGACCGCGTCGGGACGGCGGAAGTGCTGCGCGATCTCGCCGGCCTCGCCCGGGGAGGAGGTCAGCAGGCGCGCCAGCAGGTACAGCGTCAGCAGGCGCGGCGCGGGCAGGTCGGTGAGCGCGGAGTCCGTGTGGCCGCTGTGCCAGGCGGAGAGCGAGCGGTGCAGGATCCACGAGACCGCCTCTTCGCGGGAGACGGGGCGGTCGTCGACGGGGCCGTCCTCTGCAGGCGAGAGTGCGCGGGCAAGGACCTCGCGCTGGCGGTTGGCAGAGGGCAGGTCGCGCGGCGTGCTGCGCAGCGGGCCGGGATTGCCGAGGGAGATGAAATTGCGGCGACCGGGGCGCAATGGACGCCAGCGGATCGTCGCGGCGACGGAGGCGACGCCGGTCATGGCCACCGACCCGCTCAGGAAGGCGCGCATGTCCCCATGGAGCGACGCCAGTGCGACCGTCAATACGGGCGCGGCGGCAAGTCCGGAGAAGATCATTCTGAACTTCTGGCTAATCAAAACGACGATCCATCAAATACGTCCCCATTGAGGCCAAAAATGGACGACAACTGTGGCAAGAAGTGGGTGACGCAGGGTGTAAATTAAGTTGATTGACGCTGAACGTAGCGCGATCACTCATTTTAGCAGCTTTTGTGTGCGGGACTGAAACAGAAAATGTGGCGAAAGCAAGGCGGCTGCCTTATTTCGGCCCCCTAACCGCAGCCCGGAGAATCGCTCAGTCGAGCAATCCCTCGGGCGGATCGGCGACAATTCGGCGGGCCGTCAGGTCGACGGTGGGCACGCAGGCGCGGGTAAACGGCAGCAGGACCGTGCCGCTCTTGCCCGCGGTGTGCAGCTCCAGCAGGTCGGTGGCGCCGTGGTTCAGGACGGCCTTCACCTTGCCCAGTTCCACCCCGCCGGTGTCGAAGACCGACAGGCCGATCAGGTCGGTGTGGTAGAATTCGTCGTCGGGGAGCGAGGGCAGCCGGTCGCGCGGGGCGTAGAGGCGGACACCCTTGAGCGCGTCGGCCTCTTCCTTGGTGCGGACGCCGGTGAGCCGGGCGGCAAAGCCGTTGGCGATCTCGCGCGTGATCTGAAGGTCGAAGCTGCGCCCGTCCTCGGTGGTGAGGGGGGCGTAGTCCTCGATGGCGCGGGGATCGGCGGTGAAGCTTTTCAGGCGCGCCTCGCCCTGCACACCGAAGGCACCCGCGATGGCGCCGACGCAGATCGTCTGGTCCATGTCCGTCGTCCTCATGGCAGGGCGCAAAGCCCCGCACGCATCCAGTTGCCGCCCATCGCCGCGCAGGACTCTTCCTGCTGCGCGCGCTCGTAGAAGATGCCCGCAACGAAGGCGATGAGCAACAGGATGGGGAGGCGGATCAGTCCGAACATGGCGCAGCATGTGCCACGGCGCGCGGGCGGGGGCCAGAGGGGACGGACACAGGGTGTGCGGGAAGCCGCCGGGGGCGGGGCATCCGCTGGCAGAGGCGCGGAAAACGGGCTTAGCTTGTGGCGTTTCAATGCAGGAGTGCCCGTCATGACCGTCGTTCGTCCGTTTTCGCCCGAAGATGTGGGGTCCGTCACCGGGCTGCTGTTGCAGGATGCGGCCGCGCGGCAGGCCTGTGATCCCGCGCTGTGGGCGCTGAAGCCCGATGCGGGAACGGCGGTCGCCAGCTTCATCGAGGGGGCGACGCAGGGCGGGACGCCGATCCGGCATGGCTGGACCGTGGCAGAGGAAGAGGGGCGCATCACGGGTGTCGCGCATTCCATCCTGCTGCCGGTGCCGCCGATCTATGCCGGGGAGGACGGGATGCCCGGCCTTCTGATGGAGGATTGCGCCGTGGCGCCGGACGCCCCGGAGGGCACGGCAGAGGCGCTGCTGGAAGCGGCGGAGGCCGACCTGCGGGAGGCGGGGGCAAGGGTGCTGCTGGCCTCTTCCGTGCTGCCCTGTGCCTGGACTGCGGCGCTGGAAGGGGCGGGTTACGAGCCGCTGACGCTGTATTACGGCGCGCGGATGGATGCGGCGGAGGGTGCCGTGCGGCTGGCCGGGGCAGAGGACATCCCCGGCCTCGTGGCGCAGAGCGCGGTGAACCGGGATTGCCTGTACGCGGTCGATCCGTTCTGGAAGCCGCACCCGGAGGCGGATGCGCGGTTCGAATCGTGGATGCGCAAGAGCCTGACGCTGACGGACCGCGACATGCTGGTGACGGAGGCCGGGGGCCGGGTGTCGGGCTATGCCATCGCGCATCCCGCCACCCCGCTGCACCTGCCCGCCGCGCACGATCCGAAGGGCATCGGCATGATCGACGACTATTTCCACGAGGCATTCGCGGAGATCGGCGCGGAGGGTGTCGCGGGCGAGGCGCTGCGCCTCTTGCAGGCCGCCGAGGCGGCATTGGCGGCGCGGGGCGCGCGGGCCGGGATGGTGATCTGCCCGGCGGGCTGGACATCGAAGCGCGGGATGCTGGAGGCCTCGGGCCACGAGGTTGCGCTGACCTGGTCGATCCGGCGCTGAGGTGCTTCGGGCCGCGGGGGCCGGTGTGATCCAGACATGAAAAAGCCCCCGCCGGTGGGGCGGGTATAGAGACTCGATACATTCTTCGAGATATCATATGATAGAGTATAGGATTGACAAACTCTGTAAGAGGGATGGCCCTGTTCCGGCATTAGCATTTTCGCCATGGGCGATAAGCGCCGTTAAGATGAGGAAGTAATGTCGTATTTGAGCGATTCATCGAATCGCTATCCTGTCGGGGGTAATATTGAGATTTGACAATGGATACTTGGCCTTGGCTTTGTTTTGCGTGTTGGCGCTGTTGTCAATCGGTTTTATCTCCATAACTTTTTCCTACTCTTGGGGTTTCCAAGATTCTGATTCAGAGCATGCAAAAATAAATGCGAAGACGGCATCAATAGAGGTCGGCTTGGAGCTCTGCTTGAGTAGGTCTGAAACGATAGCTGATTTTCAGAGGTGCTTGTCTAATCAGGGTGCTCTGACGCGAGAACAGGAGCGCTCGGAGCAAGATTTGAATGCGCAAAGAGAGATGGCAATCTGGGCCGAGGCTATGCTGTGGGCGACTTGGATAGTTGGCATCACATCAATTTCGGTTACGGCGGTGGGGATATTTTTTGTCTGGCAAACACTGAGGGAAACTAGGAACGCTGTTACTGAAGCGGCAAGAGGGAGCAACGCTGCAGAGAGAGCGGTAATAGCTAGTGAAAGGGCCAACGACATCATCTTGCGTGATCTTCGGGAAAAGTATCGGCCTAGAATCGAGGTGGCTTTTGAAGGGCCCTTCCTTGACCCGATGGCTGACGTCAAGCTTAAGCAGGACGAGCCAAAACGACTGGTGGTTCTAACAGGTAAACTAAAGGTTTGGAATAAAGGAGAGACCATCGCAACCATCATGCAGTATGGAATAAAGGTCGTTGATCCGGAAATCCCGAACGCCGTCGACTTGTTGGACACGGATATTCATGAAAATCTTTCAAAGAAAGGTTCATTTACTCTCGAACCGGGCGAGTTCCTTCCATTGGATGGCCATGGAATGGAACTTAGGAGCGGTTCTCTGAAGTATTATATGGATCAAGTCTTTGCATTGGCTCGGTATGAGATCACGGAGGCTACGCGGCTTGCTACATTTCGGCGGTTCGGGCCAATTCTTGTGTATGTGATATACAAGGACAGAATAGGAATTGTCAGAAAATTAAGCGTCGCTTACGAAGTGCGTGCCACCGGGGCCGCAAGCGCAAATCGCTATGGAGGAGATGAATTTAATAGAGAGGAAATTTTGTATTCTGATCCAATTTAAATATTGATACTCTATTCTTCTGAAAATATTCTGTGCGGCTGCTAGGTTCATGCCGTTATGAAAAAGCCCCCGCCGGTGGGGCGGGGGCTTCTGACAAGGTCCGGGGACCGTGCCGCAGATGCGGGCCGATTATTCCTCGGCGGTCGCTTCTTCGGCGGCGGCTGCCTTGGCGGCACGCTCTTCGGCGCGATCCTGGGCTTTCTTGCCCGGCTCGCCCTTCTTGAGGTTGGCGCGCTCTTTCTTCTCGATCACGCCTGCGGCTTCGAGGAAGCGGGACACGCGGTCGGTCGGCTGGGCGCCGTGCGACATCCAGTACTGGATGCGCTCCAGGTCCATTTTCACGCGCTCTTCCGAGTCCTTCGGCAGGAGCGGGTTGTAGGTGCCCAGCTTCTCGATGAAGCGGCCGTCGCGCGGCATGCGCGAGTCGGCGGCGACGATGCGGTAGAAGGGACGCTTCTTGGAACCGCCGCGGGCGAGACGAATCTTGACTGCCATTTTGTTTCTCCTTGATCTGAATGGCGATTGAAGGCCGTGTCTTGTGGCCTCAGTTCTGGTGTTCCTTGTGGTGACGGATCACCTCCTGAATGATGAAATTCAGGAATTTCTTGGCGAAATCCGGGTCGAGGTCGGCCTGGACTGCGAGGTCTTCGAGCCGCGCGATCTGCTTTTCCTCGCGCGCGGGGTCGGAGGGCGGAAGGTCGTGCTGCGCCTTGAGGACGCCCACGGCCTGGGTGTGCTTGAACCGCTCGGCCAGCGTGTAGACGAGGATCGCGTCGAGCCGGTCGATCGACTCGCGGTGGCCTTTCAGCAGCATCGCTGCGCGCTGTGTATCGTCCTGAACGTCAGTCAATGGCGAAGCCTTTCGGTTTGAAGAGCGGGTCCTGGTAGTGCGCGATTTCCATCGCGATGCCGTGCCCGGTCTGGCCCTTGAGCTGGTCCAGGGTCGGGTGGCGGTAGACCGCGTCGGAGCCGTCGATGGTGGCGGCCTCGCGGTCCTTCCAGCAGCCCAGCCGTTCGGCAAGGCGGATGGAATCGAGGTTCTTGGGGTCGATGTAGGAGACGGCGGTCTCCCACCCAAGGTCGTGGTAGAAGTGGCGGCGGACGCGGTCGGTCGCCTCCAGCGCAAAGCCCTTGCCGGAGCGGTCGGGCCAGATGATCCAGGCGATCTCGCGCTCGGGCCATTTCGCGGGGAACCAGCCGCCGGCCATGCCGACGGTTTCGCCGGTGTCCTTCAGGTGGATCATCCACATGCCGTAGCCGCGGATTTCCCAGTGGCCGATCTCGGCGGCGTAAAGCATCCATGCCTCGTACGCGTTGAGCGGCCCGCCCATGAAGCGCGAGCGGTAGGAGGCGAAGGTCGCCTTGAAGTCCGGGTAGTCCTGCGCTTCGGGCGCGCAGAGGCGCAGGCGCTTCGTCTCCAGCACGGGAATGGTCTGGCCGGGCATCACACGGCCTCCTTCTGATGGCGCCAGACGTGCAGGTCGGTTTCGCTGATCTGCGCCTCGACCACCGGATCGCGGCGGGCGCCGGAGCGCTTCATCAGGCGGTTCGCCCGGTCGTTGTCGGAGGCGACGAAGGAGGCGACGCTGTCCCACTTCAGGTCGTTGAAGGCATGGTCGCGGGCCGCTTCGAGCGCCTCGAGCGCAAAACCCTGACCCTCGGCGGCGGCGGTCAGGAAGATGCCCAGCTCCGGCTCCGGGTCTTCCCATTCGTAGCCCAGCAGCACGAAGCCCGCCGTCGGCTGGGTGGCGGCGTCGATGGTCCACAGGCCGTGGCCGTGCAGCATCCAGCAGGCGACGTAATTGGTGAAATCGCCCCAAGCCTCTTCGCGGGTGTAGGGCCCGTCCATGAAGATGGCGCGGTCGGAGGTCATGATCTCGGCGTAGGCGTCGAAGTCGTAGACACGCGGGCCGCGCAGTTGCAGCCTTTTGGTGTCCAGGACCGGCACGCGGCCGCCCATCCGGGCCGCGGCGCGCGCGGCCGGTCCGGGGCGGTGCTTTTCGCACGGTGCCTTCGCGTTGAGATCACGGGGTGTCATGGCACGATCTTCCTGTGCCGCCAGACCTGCGCGTTCTGCCCCAGAAGCGTGGTGTCGCGTTCGTGGGTGGCGCCCATCCGCTCGGCCACGCGGCGCGACGCGGCGTTTTCCGGGTGGATGTAGGAGATCAGGTGGTTCAGCCCGTGGGTTTCCGCGGCCCAGAGGCGCACGGCCTCGGCGGCCTCGGTGGCAAAGCCCTTGCCCTCGTGCCCTTCGAAGAGGTGCCAGCCCAGCTCCGGCTCGTCCCACATGATGTGGTTGACCAGCCCGACGCGGCCCACCGGCTGGTCGTCGTGCAGCACGGTGAAGAAGCCGTAGCCGCGCAGGCCCCAGTGACCGATGGAGCCGAGGAACCCGCGCCAGATGTCGAAGCGGTCGGCGGTCGGGCCGCCGGTGAACTTCGACCGTTCGGAGGACATGAAGGCGGCGCAATGTTCGAAATCTTCCTCGCGCGGGGTGCGGAGGACGAGGCGGTCGGTGCTGAGGGAATACGAGGCCATCATGGCAGGTCATCCTTAGGTGCGGGATGGCGCCAGAGTTCTTCCTGGCCCATGTAGACGTTGTCGTATGTGCGTTCGAGCACGGCGCCCAGGCGTTCTGCCAGGGCAGCGGAACGGGCATTGCCCGGAACGATGTTGGAGGTCAGGGCCGGAAGGCCCAGATCCTCGTAGGCCCAGCGGCGGGCGCGGAGCGCGGCCTCCACCGCGAGCCCCTTGCCTTCGTGCCCGGCAAAGAGCGCCCAGCCGATTTCCGGTTCCGGCCAGCCTTCGGGATTCCAGATGCCGCAGATGCCCGCGACCACGCCGGTGTCCTTCAGCTCCAGCGTGAAATAGCCGTAGCCGTGGATGTGCCAGTGGCCGACGTTCAGCGCGAACCAGCGCCACGCGTCGCCGCGGTTGTCATAGGCGCCGAAGCCGTCCGCGCGGGGCGGTCGGTGAGGAAGGCGATGTAGGCCTCTGCGTCGGCGGTTTCCGGGCTGCGCAGGATCAGGCGGTCGGTTTCGAGGCGGGGCGCGCGGGTCAGGCTCATGCGTAGGCCTCCGGCGCGCCGTCGGTGTCGGGCGCATGGCGGTAGACCACGGTTTCCTCGGGCGTCTCGCCCTCGGGCAGGGGGGCGTCCGGGTCGGGGGCTGCACCCAGCCGTTCGGCCAGCGCGATGGAGCGGTCGTTGCCCGGCGTGATGTAGGAGACCAGCGTCTGAAACCCGTTTTCCCAGGCCCAGTGCAGCGCGGCGGTCGTGGCCTCCGTGGCATAGCCCTTGCCCTCTGCCTCCGGCAGGAGGGTCCAGCCGATCTCTGCCTCCGGATAGTGCGGCGGGCGATTGATGCCGACCTGCCCGACGAAGGTGCCGTCGCGCGTCTCCACGCCCCAGGACCCGTGGCCGAGGATGTCCCAGCTTCCCGCTTCTGCGCCGAGGATGTACCACGCGTCGCGCCGCGAGAACGGCCCGCCCATGTAGCGCGCGTGCTCGCTCCCCAGCGCCGCGTAAAGCGGTTCGAGGTCGGCCAGGGCGTGCTGGCGCAGCGTCAGGCGCGGGGTATGCAGCGTGGGTGCGGGCATGGCGGTGTCAGGCGGTGTGCTTCTGGTCCGGATCTGGTCCGGGCGGCGCGAAGCGCGGGGGCTGTCCTTTCGGGAGGGTTACTTCTTCTTGCCGAAGCCGGAGAGGCCGGGGGGCAGGGCGCTGCCGCTGCCCGCACCGGGCAGGCCGGGCATGCCGCCGCGGGCGCTCATCTGCTTGGCCGCCGCTTCCAGTGCCTTCGGGTCCATCTGCGAGGGGTCCATGCCCGGCGGCATGCCGCCCTTGCCGAACATGCCGCGCATGGCCTGCTTCAGCATCCCGCCTTTGCCCATCTTGCCCATCTTCTTCATCATGTCGGACATCTGGCGCTGCATCTTCAGCAGCTTGTTGAGGTCCGAGACCTCCATGCCGGCGCCCGCCGCGATCCGCTTCTTGCGCGAGGCCTGAAGGATCTGGGGATTGGCGCGCTCCATCTTGGTCATGGAGTTGATCAGGGCGATCTGGCGCTTGATCATCTTGTCGTCCATGTCGGCGCTGTCGACCTGCTTGGCCATCTTGCCCATGCCCGGCATCATTTCCATCATGCCGGCGACGCCGCCCATCTTGATCATCTGCTCGAGCTGCATCCGCAGGTCGTTCATGTTGAACTGACCCTTCTGGAAGCGCTTCATCATGCGCTCGGCCTGCTCGGCCTCCAGCGTCTGCTGCGCCTTCTCGACCAGGGCCACGATGTCGCCCATGCCGAGGATGCGGCCCGCGATGCGCTCGGGCTCGAAGGTTTCGAGGGCGTCCATCTTTTCGCCGAGGCCGACGAACTTGATCGGCTTGCCAGTGATCGCGCGCATCGAGAGCGCCGCACCGCCGCGGCCGTCGCCGTCCATCCGGGTGAGGACGACGCCGGTGATGCCGACGCGGTTGTCGAAGTTTTCAGCCGTGTGCACGGCGTCCTGGCCGGTCAGGCCGTCGACCACCAGGAGCGTCTCGCGCGGGTTGGCGACGTCGCGGACCGCTTCCACCTGGCGCATCAACTCTTCGTCGATGGACAGGCGGCCTGCGGTGTCGAGCAGGTAGACATCGTAGCCGCCGAGGCCAGCCTGCGTCTTGGCACGCTTTGCGATGGCGACCGGGTCCTCGCCCTTGACGATGGGCAGGGTGTCGACTCCGATCTGCGTGCCGAGGATGGCGAGCTGTTCCATCGCGGCGGGGCGGTTCACGTCGAGCGAGGCCATCAGGACCTTCTTGCCGTCGCGCTCCTTCAGGCGTTTCGCCAGCTTGGCGGTGGTCGTCGTCTTGCCGCCGCCCTGCAGGCCGACCATCAGGATCGGCGCGGGCGGGTTGTCGATCTTCAGCTTGCCGGGTTCGCCTTCGCCCGCCAGCGTGGCGATCAGCTCGTCGTGGACGATCTTGACGACCTGCTGGCCGGGGGTCACCGACTTGGTGACGGAGGCGCCGGTGGCCTTCTTCTCTACCGCCTTGACGAACTGGCGCGCCACGGGCAGCGACACGTCCGCCTCAAGCAGGGCGACGCGCACCTCGCGCAGGGCGGTTTTCACGTCGTCCTCGGAGAGCGCGCCCTGCTTGGTCAGCCGGTCGAAGACGCCGCCGAGGCGTTCGGAGAGATTTTCGAACATGGGCCCTTGGCCTTTCTCTATGTCTCTGGTGGTCGCCTGAGAGGTAGGGGGCGGCGACCGGCTTCGCAAATCCTGTGGCGCCGGGGCGCCGGTGAGTTCCATGGCGCCGGGGGCGCCGTCTTCCGTGGCGCCAGGGGCGCCTGTGCCATGGGGCAATGCGGAAATGCCCCCGTGGGCGCAACGCGCTGACGGAGGTCGATCCCGGGCCATGCCCATGGGACCGGAAGACTCTGCGGACTTCCGGAAGTGGCTGGTCCATGCCGCATCACGCGCCCGGAGTCAATGATCTATGTTCTGGAAAGGCAGGCGATCTGTGGTAACATTCCCCATCCGGAGGGGGATGACCATGGTCGGTTACCGGGTTTTCGACAAGCTCAAGCTGGTGCGCTTTGCGTGGGACGGCCGGGTCGACCCGGAGGAACTGG
This sequence comes from Sagittula sp. P11, assembly GCF_002814095.1. NCBI lineage: Bacteria > Pseudomonadati > Pseudomonadota > Alphaproteobacteria > Rhodobacterales > Roseobacteraceae > Sagittula > Sagittula sp. P11. The sequence goes on along the minus strand of NZ_CP021913.1, from coordinate 1,791,878 downwards.
CCCATGTGTCGATCGAATACGCGCTGGGGCCGGACTTCGATCCGGAGTACCGCATGTCCATGGACCTGAGCGGCGGCTGGCTGACCTCCGTGAAGGAGGTGCAGCTGCTGATCGACCTCTGCCGTCCCTATTACCGCGCCCACAGCGCGCCGACCCGCAGCGCGCTTCTTGCGCCCGACGACCGGTCGTTCCGCATCGCCACGGCCTATGCGACGCTGGCCGCCCCCGGAGCGGGCTACCCGATCACCATCTTCCGCGACGCGGCCGGGGCGCTGGGACACCTCGGGATCGACCCGGCGAACTGGCGCGCGCAGGAGGTCTTCGACCCGGCTGAGAGGGCGCAGAGGCCCGCGCAAGAGGGGAGGGGCAACGGGCGCCGCCTGCGGAAAAATCCCGCACGTGTGCAACCCGCACCGGCCTTTCATCGTTGAACCCACAACAAATCGTTCAGGAAAGCGTGCGCGGCCGCTGATCCGAAAACCCGCCGCGCAGATGGCCCGAGGGGGCCCGGGCGCCGCGAGGAGGCGCGATTGACGCCATGCCAGTCGACTACACCGTTCACCCGGATCTCAACATCGTGCTCGTGCTGTTCCACGGGCTGGTGCGGTCCGAGGAAAACATCGAGGCCTTCCTCGACTACCAGCAGCACCCGGACTTCGACGGTCTGCAGAACGTGCTGATGGACCTGGCCCATTGCCGCTTTCCCGACAACTTCTTCGTCGAGATGCGTGCCCTGGCCGAAAGGCTGCGGCCCTACTACCAGACCCGCGATCCCCGGTCCCGGACGTCGATCTACGCGCCGGGCGACGTGGCCTACGGCGTGTCGCGCCTCTACCGGTCGCGCGTCAATCCCGACGCGCCCTATCCCATCGGTGTGTTCCGCACGGCGGAGGCGGCGCTGGACTTTGCCGACCTCGACCCCCGGTCGCCCGAGGTCCGCGGCCTCCTGCGCCCGGCCTCCGTGCAGGGCCGGGTTGCGCCTTGAGGCGCATGGGTTCCCTTCATCCCGGCGGACTTGCTGCCGAATGGCGTGCATTTCCGGCTCTTGGTGTCGCACTCTCTGAATGTTGCCAAGGTGCCGTACCAGGCACTTCCGGCCCGGATGCCAAGCCTTTCTGACCCAAACCGGACCTTGGTCAACTTGCTGTTTTGACATAGTGTCTACGCACTCGTCACGCATTTGGTCGGGAGAGTGGGAAGTGAGCGAAGTCACAATCTTCGGGCTTGGGCTGATGGGATTGGCGCTTGCCAGAGCTTACCAGAGAGCCGGAGTTTCCATAACCGTCTGGAACCGCACGATCAGGAAAGCAGAGGCGCTGGAGCCCGAGAATGTCGTCGTCGCTCAAACGATTTCAGACGCGATTGTTGCAAGCCCGGTCTTAATCATCTGTGTAGACGATCCTAAATCAGTTCTTACTCTCTTTGGACACAGCCAAGTCGGGCGGCTGCTCGATGGTCGAACGATAATTCAACTCAGCACCAGCCTGCCAAAACAGGTAAGGGAAGACCAGAAATGGCTGGCTGAAAGAAACGCCGACTTTCTCTACGGTGCCATTCACTGTGGCCCCCAGTATCTGGGAACGAAGGACGGAAACATCCTGATTTCCGGACCCTCTGACAGCTACAGGCAGGTTGAAAACCTTCTGGGCCATCAGGGCGGGAAGATAGCGCATCTCGGCGACGACATTGCAGCCGTATCCGTGCTTGACCTGGCATGGCTGTCGATCCGCTTCGGCGAGTTCTTGGGAATGCTGCACGCTTCGAACATATGCCAGGCAGAGGGAATAGACCTGCAGAAGTTCATTTCGATGTTTCCTGACAATGAACGCATTCAGCATCATGTCGGAACGATACGAGACGGCACTTACGATCAAAGAACGGCCACGTTGTCCGTTTGGCAGGCATCGCTGGAATTATTGAAGCGGCAAGCCATGGACGTAGGCATTGATGCCGGGTTTCCGAACCACATTGGCACACTTTTCGACAAGGCAATCAAAGCCGGCTACGGCGAAGAGCACGTGATGGCTTTGTTCAAAGTCCTGAAAGGCGATGGAGGAGCGGCATATTGACAGTCCGGGCCCGATCCTGCCGTTCGCTGAATCTTGCACGAATGATCGCGTGGCCCCGGCCTTGGCCTTCCGACGAAGCGCCGCTCTCCGGGGCCGCGATGTGAAACAGGAGCCACTGATGCCTGGCATCTGACGCGTACCCCGGAACGGGTCCGGGGAGGGCACTGCCCTCCCCGGTGGGTCCCGCCGGACGGCAGGACGCGGCAAGTCCGGTCGGCGGTCAGGCCGCCAGTTCGGCGAGGTCGGCTTCGGCGCGCGCCTTAGAGGCTTCAGCGTCGAGGTTCTGCAGGTCCGAGCGAACCACCTGGATGTCGGTGATCCCCATGAAGTTCAGCATGTGGCGCACCCAGGGGGTGGCAAAGTCGATGGGGCTGCCGACCTCGGTCCCGCCGGTGGCGACCACGAGGATCACGCGCTTGCCCTCGAGCAGGCCTTGGGGGCCCTTCTCGGTGTAGCGGAAGGTGATGCCGGCGCGGGCGACCATGTCGAACCAGGCCTTCAGGCTGGCGGGCACGTTGAAGTTGTAGATCGGCATGGCGATCAGCAGGGTGTCGGCCTCCTGCACCTCGGCGATGAGCCGGTCGGACAGGGCCAGCCGGTCGTGCTGCTCGGGGCTGCGGGCGTCGGTCTGGGTCGACATGGCGTGCAGCCAGCCCGCGTCGAGCTGCGGGATGACCTCCTGGCTCAGGTCGCGGGTGACGGTCTTCGCCGGTTGCAGGCGCTCCGCCACGCGGTCGGCCAGCGTCCGGGTGGTGGAATTCTCGTGGCGGGCAGAGGCGTCGATGCGCAGCAAGGTATGTGTCATTCGGTTTTCCTGTTCGATATCCGGTTTGTGAACTCTGCCGTTCATTTTGGTTCTTGCATCCGTGAACGCAATCGGAGGAAATGGACAGAATATGTTTGCAGATGCACATGGTGAGACATGGACAATTGGGATGAGATCAGAACCGCCTTCCAGGTGGCGCGCCTGGGCACCGTCAGCGGTGCGGCCGAGGTTCTGGGCGTGCACCACGCCACGGTGATCCGCCATATCGACGCGCTCGAGGGGCGGCTGGGCGTCAAGCTGTTCCAGCGCCACGCCCGCGGCTACACCGCCACGGAGGCCGGCACCGACCTGCTGCGGGTGGCACAGACCACCGCCGACCAGTTCCAGCAGCTCGAAGGACGCATCCGCGGCCGCGGCTCCGACGTGTCGGGCGAGTTGCTGGTGACCTCGCTTGTGGCCTTTGCGCCGCTGATGGTTCCGGCGCTGACCTCCTTCCGCGAGGCGCACCCGGAGGTGGTGGTCCGCTTCCTGACCGGCGACCGGCTGTTCCGGCTGGAATACGGCGAGGCGCATGTGGCGCTGCGCGCGGGCAACGCGCCGCAGGAGCCCGACAACGTGGTGCAGGCCTTTGCGCGCCAGTCCATCGGGCTTTACGGCCACAAGGACTACATCGCCCGGCGCGGCCGCCCCTCCGGCGCAGCCGACCTCGTGAACCACGATTTCGTCGGCCACGACGATCCGGAGAACCGCGCGCCCTTCTACCGCTGGCTGCAGGCGCAGGTGCCCTACACCGAACGCGTGGTCTTCCGGTCGGAGGACAGCCGCGTGGTGCAGCAGGCGCTGCTGGCGGGCGCCGGGCTGGGCTTCCTGCCGACGCGCGAGGCAAAGAACAACCCCGACCTCGAACTGGTGATGGGCCCGCAGGAAGACTGGGCCTCGCCGCTGTGGCTGGTGACCCATGTCGACCTGCACCGCACCGCGAAAGTGCAGGCCTTCCTTGCCCACCTGAAGGCCTTTGTCGGGGCTGAAACGGAGTGCTGAACGGGACGGGCGCGGCGGAGGGGCGGCTGGGCGAGGCCGGCAAGGGCCACCTCGCCATGCTGGGATTCGCGATGATCGTCGCCCTGAGCTTTCCGTTCGGGGCGATGGTCGGCCCGCACATCGACCCGGCGGTGCTGACCGCGGTGCGCTTCGCCGTGGCGGCGGCGGTCATGTGGGCGCTGGCGCTGGGCGCGGGGCAGGCGGAGGCCCGCGTCTTCCGCGCCCCCTGGCGCTACTTCGCGCTGGCGGGGCTTTTCGCGCTCTACTTCGTGACGATGTTCGAAGGGCTGAAGACGGCGGAGCCGGTCAGCATGGCGGCGGTCTTCACCCTCAACCCGGCGCTGACCGCGGTCTTCGGCTGGCTGGTGGTGCGGCAGGCGACCACCGCGCGCATGGCGCTGGCCATCGCCGTCGGCGGCGCGGGTGCGCTCTGGGTGATCTTCCGGGGCGACCCCTCGGCGCTGGCCCGGTTCGAGATCGGCCGCGGCGAGCAGGTCTACTTCTGGGGCTGCATCGGCCACGCGCTCTACTCGCCGCTGCTGCGCCGGCTGAACCGCGGCGAACCGGCGCTGGCCTTCACCGCGGCGATCCTCACGGCGGGTGCGGTGATCCTCGGCCTCTGGGCGGCGCCGGACATCCTGGCGACCGACTGGGCCGCGCTGCCGGCTGTGGTCTGGTGGGTGATCCTCTACACCGCGCTGATGGCGACCGGCGTGACCTTCCTGATCATGCGCTTCGCCACCCTGCGCCTGCCCTCGGCCAAGGTCATGGCCTACACCTACCTCGTGCCGTCCTGCGTGATCCTCTGGCAACTGGCGCTCGGACAGGGCGCGCCCGCGGCAGCGGTGCTGCCCGGCGTGGCGCTCACCGTGATCTCGCTGCTCCTCCTGCTGAAGGACGAGGACGCCCACCGCAGCTGATGCGCTTCCCCTTCATCTTGGCGCAAATACCTCGGGGAGTTTGAGGGGCTGGCCCCTCAACCCGTCGCCTCCGCCCGCGTCCAAAGCCTCGGCAGACGCGCCCCGGCCCGCGTTGCGGTCCCGCCGCAACCGGGGCAGGATCGGGCACGACCGGGGCGGGTCTGCGCCTGTCTTCGGGATGCCCGTCGGGCGCTGTTCAGGCCGCGTCGGGGTTCTGCGGGCCGTCGGGGATGTCGCCGCGGGGCGCGAGTTCCATTTCCAGGAAACGCTCGAAGGCGTCGAGGTTGACCGGCTCGAACAGGCCGAAGCCCTGCATCCAGACCGTCGCCTCGCGCAGGGCGTCGGGTTCCAGCTTGCACCACTTCAGGCGGCCGCGCTTTTCCTGGCTTATGAGCCCGGCGTTGGTCAGCACGGTGAGGTGCTTGGAGATCGCGGCCAGCGACATCTCGAAAGGTTCGGCCACATCGGTCACGGCCATGTCGTCCTCCAGCAGCATCGCGAGGATGCGGCGGCGGGTCGGATCGGCGAGGGCCGCGAAGGTGGCGTCGAGACGGGCGGTCATGTTTCCCGCGATACATGCTTTCCCGGGATTTCAAAAGCGCGGCGGTGTCGCCTCCCGCTGCCGGTAAAGATAGATCTGCTGACGCGACAGGCCGATGTCGCGCAGGTGATGGTCGCTGAGGCCGGTCGGCAGCCCGTTGACGGGATCCACCTGAGTTGAAGAAGAGGCAAGGACGCGGGTGAGCGCGCGGCAGGCGGCCCAGACCCGCGCCAGCGGAGCTGTGCGGTTCTTGTGCATGTCTGAGTGTCCGAATGACGTGGGTTTCCCTCAATATCCCGCTCATGGCGGGTCCGATCAACGCGAGTTGCTTGACAGAGCCTGTGCGGAAAACGCACATGACGCCATGCCCCGCAGCCTGCCTCCGCTGAATGCCCTGCGCGCCTTCGAGGCGGCCGGGCGGCATGGCAGCTTCAGCGCCGCCGCGGCGGAACTTGGGGTCAGCCACTCCTCCATCAGCCGCCACGTGCGCGGGCTGGAGCTGCGGCTGGGTGTCAACCTGTTCCGTGACGCGGCGCGCGGGGTGGAGCTGTCGCCGGAGGGGCGGGCCTACCTCCGGCAGGTCTCCCCGGCCTTCGACGTGCTGGCAGAGGCGACCGAGACGCTCACCGGGCGGGCACCGGGCGTCGTCACCGTTTCCTGCGAACCGACCATCGCGGCGCACTGGCTTCTGCCGCGGCTGGGGCGGTTCCATGCGGCCTTTCCGGGTGTCGAGCCGCGGATCACCGCCTCTTATGCGCTGGCGAACCTGACCGGCTTCGAGGCGGATGTCGCCATCCGCTCCGTGGTGCGCACCGTGCCGGATGTGCCCGCGTCGCTGGTCAGCAACGCGCCGATGTATCCCTTTGCCCGGCCCGAGGTCTGCGCCGGGATCGCCGATGCGTCGGACCTGCTGCGGCTGCCGCGATTGCAGGACCGGCGCGGCGATCCGTGGCGCGACTGGTTCATCGCCGCCGGTGTCGATCCGGGCGGGCTGGAACCGCCGGAGTGGCGCCTGCTGGCCGATCTGGCGCTGCCCGCCGCCGTCGCGGGGCAGGGGGTGATGCTGGTCAGTGCCGAGGTGGCGGAGGTCCACGTGGCGCGGGGCGATCTGCAAAGGGCCTGGGACGTGCCGCTCTGGGGCGGGTCCTACATGATCCTGACCGAGCCGCAGGCGGCGCGGCGGCGCGCGGTGCGGCAGTTCCGCGACTGGGTGATCGCGGAGGGCGCGCCCTGGCGGTTCGACGAGGGGCCGGGGATCGACACCTGATCGCACGGCCCAGGGCCCGGAGGAGCGGGGCGCAGGCCCGGTTCCGTGCATTGTCAACTGATGGGTTGAATATGGGTTTTGGCCGTCTTGGGGCGCTAACGGAGGTGCGGCATCCTGTGCCGTCCCGACCGGTCCTTGGAAATTATTAATGATTTCAGATACCTGCGGGCCGAATTCCGGGGCTTAACCGGACATTGACTCAGGCCGTCCCTGCACCTAATCCCTAGCGCGACACTGATGGAACCGACCCGAGCATGAGCGCGCCCGATCCAAAGCGGCAGCTGAACGACCTGGATGCGAAGCTGGCGGCCTTCAAGGCCGGGCGGAAGCTCGAGAAGAAACATCAGGAAGAACACTACAGCCAGGCCAACATCGCCTGGCGGATGGTGACGGAAATGGTGGCGGGACTCGGGATCGGGTTCGGCCTTGGCTACGGGTTCGACATGGTGCTGGGCACCGCGCCTTTCCTGATGGTCATCTTCGCCCTCCTGGGCATCGTCGCGGGCATCAAGGTGATGCTGAGGACGGCGGCCGAGGTGCAGGCGACACAGATGGCGGTCACGCCGGGACACAACGGGGCGGACGCGCCCGAAGCAGACAAGGGCGCCCGGTCGGGTGCGAACGAGGGGAACAGAGATGGCAGCTGAAACGCAAGGTGCAGAACAGGCAGCCGAGGCAGCCCACGGCGCAGCCGAGGGCAGCAGCCTCGTCTTCCACCCGATGGACCAGTTCATCGTGAAGCCGCTGTTCGGCCATGGCGATGTCGGCATGTTCACCATCACCAACGTGACGCTCTGGCTGTTCCTGTCGATCGTCGCCATCGTGCTGCTGATGGTCGTGGGCACCTCGCGCCGGGCCATCGTGCCGTCGCGCTCCCAGTCGGTCGCCGAACTGGCCTACGGCTTCGTCTACAAGATGGTCGAGGACGTGACCGGCAAGGACGGCCTGAAGTACTTCCCCTACATCATGACGCTGTTCCTGTTCATCGTCTTCGCCAACTTCCTCGGGCTGATCCCGATGTCGTTCACCACCACGTCGCACTTTGCCGTGACGGTGGTTCTGGCGCTGGCCGTGTTCCTGACCGTGACGATCCTTGGCTTCATCAAGAACGGCGTGGGCTTCCTGTCGCTGTTCTGGGTTTCGGCCGCGCCGCTGGCGCTGCGCCCGGTGCTGGCGCTGATCGAGCTGATCTCGTACTTCGTGCGCCCGGTCAGCCACTCCATCCGTCTTGCAGGCAACCTGATGGCGGGCCACGCCGTGATCAAGGTCTTCGCGGGCTTTGCGGCCATTGCCGCCGTCTCGCCGATCTCGGTCCTGGCGATCACCGCGATGTACGGTCTGGAAATCCTCGTGGCCTTCATCCAGGCCTACGTCTTCACGATCCTGACGTGCGTGTACCTCAAGGACGCGCTGCATCCGCATCACTGACGGCTGGGCGCCCCGGCGCCCGCCCCCGACACACCCGAACATACAACTTCCAATCGTAAGGAGATAGGACATGGAAGGTCTTCAGTTCATCGGCGCAGGTCTCGCAGCTATCGGTTCCGGCGCAGCCGCAATCGGTGTGGGCAACGTGGCAGGCAACTTCCTGGCAGGCGCCCTGCGCAACCCGTCGGCAGCTGCTTCGCAGACCGCCACCCTCTTCATCGGCATCGCATTCGCGGAAGCGCTGGGCATCTTCGCCTTCCTCGTTTCGCTGCTGCTGATGTTCGCCGTCTGATCCACGGAACTTAACGATCCTTACGCGCGGGCGGTTCGCCGTTTGACGGACCGCCCGATGTAGAGACAAGTTCCGACGGAGAACGACATGGCGACAGAACCCATCACGGAAGAGCTTGCGGGCGCCTGCGTCGACGCAAACGGCAGCGCGATCGGCATGCCGCAGCTGTGCGGCGAGTGGATCGGCAACCAGGTCTTCTGGCTCATCATCACGCTGGTGGTGATCTATTTCATCCTGGCGCGTGTCGCCCTGCCGCGGATCGCGTCCGTCCTGGCCGAACGCCAGGGCACCATTACCAACGACATCGCCGCTGCCGAGGACCTCAAGTCCAAGGCCGAGGAGGCCGAGAAGGCCTACGAGAAGGCGCTGGCGGATGCCCGGGCCGAGGCCCAGACCATCGCGCAGAAGACGCGCGACGAGATCAAGGAAGAGCTCGACGTTTCCATTGCGAAGGCCGACGCGGAGATCGCCGCGAAAGCCGCAGAGTCGGAGAAGGCGATTGCCGAGATCCGCGCCAGCGCAATGCAGCACGTCGAGGTCGTCGCAAAGGACACCGCGCAGGCCATCGTGGCGGCGTTGGGCATGTCCGCTGACGAAAGCCGCATCGCGGCCGCCGTCGACAATCAGCTGAAGGGGTAAGGGACATGAAAAAGATCGTTCTTCCCCTCGCCCTGCTGGCCGCGGCCCCGGCGCATGCCGCAACGGGTCCGTTCTTCTCGCTGCACAACACGAACTTCATCGTGCTGCTGGCGTTCCTGCTGTTCCTCGTGGTGCTCGTGTACTTCAACGTGCCGAACATGCTGGGCAAGTTGCTGGACAAGCGGGCAGAGGACATCCAGTCCGAGCTGGACGAGGCACGGCGCATCCGCGAGGAAGCGCAGACCCTTCTGGCCAGCTACGAGCGCAAGCAGCGCGACGTGCAGGACCAGGCCGACCGGATCGTGGCCCATGCCCGCCAGGAGGCCGAGCTGGCCGCCGAGGAGGCGAAAGCCAAGATCGCCGAGTCGATCAAGCGCCGCCTGGCCGCCGCCGAATCGCAGATCGCGTCGGCAGAGGCTGCTGCGGTGAAGGAAGTGCGCGACACGGCGGCCACCGTGGCCATCGCAGCCGCGCGCGAAGTGGTGGCAGAGCAGACGGATGCGGCGAAAGCCAAGCAGATGATCGACTCCTCCATCACGGAAGTCGGTGCCAAGCTGCACTGAGCCTTCGCAAGGTTTAAGGCAAGGACCCGGCCATGGCGCCGGGTCTTTCCGTTCGTGGGGCGGCGTTGCGCCCGCCCTGCCTTGTGGCCCGCGCGCCGCGGCCTGCTTTCGCCGTGCACGGGTTCATCTTTCCTTGACGGTCTCTACAAGATACTGTTGGGGATACCAAACCACAGGCAAACATGTGGTAAGATTTTGGGGGTTCGGGCGTGGCACACATCATCGTGGTCGGGAACGAAAAAGGCGGTGCGGGGAAATCCACCGTCTCGATGCATCTGGCGACGGCGCTCGCGCGCCTCGGCCATCGGGTAGAGACGCTTGACCTCGACCTGCGGCAGCGCAGTCTGGGCCGCTACCTCGACAACCGGACGGCCTTTCTGCAGAAGTCGGACCTGACGCTGCCCTCTCCGGGGCACACGCAACTGCCCGACGCGGACAAGGACGGGCTGACGGTCAACGAGGCGGCGAACGAGGAGAAGCTGAGCGAGGCGGTGGCCGGGCTGGATGCGGCCTGCGATTTCATCGTCATCGACTGCCCCGGTTCGCACACCCGGCTGGCGCAGGTGGCGCATTCGCTGGCGGATACGCTGGTGACCCCGCTGAACGACAGTTTCATCGACTTCGACCTGCTGGCCCGGATCGACGCGGACGGCGACAAGATCCTCGGCCCTTCGGTCTATTCCGAGATGGTCTGGTCGGCGCGGCAGGTGCGCGCGCAGGCCGGTCTGCCGCCGATCGACTGGGTGGTGCTGCGCAACCGGCTGGGCGCGCAGCAGATGGTCAACAAGATGAAGATCGAGCGCGCGCTGGAGCGGCTGTCGAAGCGGATCGGTTTCCGCGTTGCGCCGGGCTTTTCCGAACGCGTGGTGTTCCGCGAACTGTTTCCGCGCGGGCTGACGCTGCTGGATCTGAAGGACGTGGGCGTCAAGCAGCTCAACATCTCGAACGTGGCGGCGCGGCAGGAGCTGCGGGAACTGATCAAGGCGCTGAAGCTGCCCGGGGTCGACGTCACGTTCTGAGGGCTGGCGGTTCCGGTACGGACGGCAAAGCCGGGGCGCATGGCCCCGGCTTCATCGTTTCCGGCAGGTGGGTCACTCGGCCGGGACGGCAGCGATCTGCGTCCGGGCGAAGTGCTGGCGGTTCAGGCGCAGGACCAGCGCGATGGCGACCACCTGGAAGGCGATGGCGATGGCGGTCAGGCTCCAGTACCCGGTGCCGAACTTGTCGATCACCTGCGCCGCGACAAGCCCCTTGTTGATGAAGAAGTGCATCATCACCGAGAAGGCCACGAACGGGCAGACCAGCGCGTAGGACCCGGGCGAGGTCTTTGGCCCCGTCACGAAGTCGGAGAAGTAGCCCTGCGCCTTCAGGACGACCGCGCCGAGGCCGAGGAAGGCCACCTGGATGGCGAGCAGCCGGGCAAGGAAGACCATGGTTTCACCGGCGGTGGTGTGGCCCTCGAAGGTGGTGTGCAGCCCGTGGTCCTGGCGGACGAACATGATGCCCAGCACCGTGACGATGGGCACGACGATCATCAGCGTCGGGCCCGCCTCGCGCGCCGTGCCGTGCTGCAGCATGGAGGCGAAGGCGGTCGTGGCGGCGAGCACCGTGTAGAGGATCGCGATGGTGCCGAGCAGGGTGGAGATCACCAGCGCGGTGCCGACGGTCAGGGCGTTCGTGCTCATCGCGGCGGGGGCAGAGAAGCCCACGGCGATCATGGCAAGCGCGAAGGCCGGGGTGAGCTGCGCAAAGGAGTTGTGCGCGGTCACGTCGAAGACGCCGCCCTTCGACAGCACCCGGCCGAGGAAGTCACCGATCAGCCGGAAGGCCATGACGGCGATCAGGCCGAAGGCGACCATAGCGAGCGGGAAGAGGTATTCCACCACGCCCCAGAGGCCGGGCACGAAGACGAGGCCGAGGATGAAGCCGACGTTCACCGTCATCGCCAGCGCGAGCGGCATGGCAAGCAGCGTGGTCTCGGCGTTCGAGGCCTTGAGGCTGGCGTAGCCCTCCGTCCGCTTGAAGGCGCTGTCGGCGGAGAGGTTCCAGATCAGCGAGCGGATGTTGAGGAACGCGAAGAACGCGATCCCGGCCAGCGCCACGGCGATCCCGGTCTGCATCCACGGGCTGCCGGTGGACCATGCGGCCATGATGTCTTCGAAGATCGGGACGGGCTGGCCCTTGTGGGGCACCCAGAACATCAGGAACATGAAGAAGGTGACAGCGATCCCGCCCGCGCCAAGCGACGCGAGGAAGTAGACGGGCGAGTAGCTGTCGGCGGGACGATGAGTCTGTGCCATGTCGGCCTCCGTGACTAAACAAATTCCGATATTGGAATGTAATATACATTCTGAACTTGGAATGTAAAGCATGAAAGCGCGGATTGTCCGGACGGGTTAACCTAACGGTAAGGAAGGTGAGCGATACTGTATCCATGCGGACGTTACCCGTGGTTTCTCTCATCCTCGGCCTCGCTGCGTGTGACGCGGCGGGGCCGGGGTTCTCCGGGGCGGAGAAGGCGATCCGGGAACAGGACGGCGCGCATTTCACGCTCCGGCGGCGCGGCGATCTGGTGGAGGCGATTCGCACCAATCCCGAGGTTCTTCCCCGATTCCAGGCCGTGGCGCCCAAGGCGGGCATCGCCGCGCAGCTTTGGACGGGCTGCCGGGCCGAGTGGGTGATGGGCGATCCGGCGATGATGGTCGTGGGCATGGCCTGCCCCGGGCGTACCCCGCCGAAGCTGCCGAAACGCCGCCACACCATGTATTGCGAGCTGTTCACGGGCATCGGAAACAGCTTTGAAATGGAGTGCCACAAGACCTGACGTAACGTGCTATATCTTGTGGAAAGTTGATCGCAGCCCCGCCATATCGGGCGCCTCCAGATTGACTCTCGGGGGTGGGGACAGGCAGACTGCACGTCTCAGGAGGACCTGCCCGTGCACTTTTCCCGTCTGCGACTCACCGGCTTCAAGAGCTTCGTCGATCCGACCGACCTCATCATCTCGTCCGGGCTGACGGGTGTCGTGGGGCCGAACGGCTGTGGCAAGTCGAACCTGCTGGAGGCGCTGCGCTGGGTGATGGGCGAGACGCGCGCCAAGGCGATGCGCGGCGGCGGCATGGAAGACGTGATCTTTGCCGGGGCCTCGTCCCGGCCTGCCCGCAACTTTGCCGAGGTGGCGCTGACCATCGACAACGGCGACCGGCTGGCGCCCGCCGGGTTCAACGACACCGACCAGCTTGAGGTGGTGCGGCGGATCACGCGGGACGTGGGGTCGGCCTACAAGGTCAATGGCAAGGACACCCGGGCGCGCGACGTGCAGATGCTGTTCGCCGATGCCGCGACCGGGGCGACCTCTCCGGCGCTGGTGCGGCAGGGGCAGATTTCGGAACTGATCAACGCGCGGCCCGCGAACCGGCGGAAGGTGCTGGAGGACGCGGCGGGGATCGGCGGCCTCTACCAGCGGCGCCACGAGGCGGAACTGAAGCTGAAGAGCACAGAGGCCAACCTGCTGCGCGTCGACGACGTGGTGGAGCAGCTGGCCGGGCAACTGGCGCAGCTTGCGCGGCAGGCCAAGCAGGCGGCGCGCTACCGCGCCATCGGCGAGGAACTGCGCCAGACCGAGGGGATGCTGCTGTATCGCCGTTGGAAGGAGGCGGACCTGACCCGCGCGCAGGCGGAAGAGGCGCTGCGCGCCATGGTCGCCGCGGCCCTGGCCGCAGAGCGCGAGGCGCGCGAGGCGGAGGCCCGGCGCGGCACCGCGGAAGAGGCCCTGCCGCCGCTGCGCGAGGAGGACGCCATCGCCTCTGCCATCCTGCAGCGGTTGCTGGTGCAGCGCGATTCGCTGTCCGATCAGGAGCGGCAGGCAGCGGAGCGGATCGAGACGCTGAAGAAGCGGATTGCCCAGCTCGACCAAGACATGGCCCGCGAGGAGACGCTGAACCGCGATGCCGGCGAGACGATCGAACGGCTGGAGTGGGAAGCGCGCGAGCTGGAAAAGGCCGGAGAGGGCCACGACGAAAAGCTGGCGGAGGCGCAGGCGGCGGCGCATGAGGCGTCGGACGTGTTGCAGGCTCGCGAGGCCGACCTGTCGCAGATGACGGAGGACGTGGCCCGTCTGGCGGCACGGCACCAATCGGCGCAGCGCTACCTTGCCGATTGCCAGCGCACCGTGGCGCGCGGCGAGGCGGAGGCTGAGAAGGCCCATGCCTCCGTCGCGGAGGCGAAGGGGCGGCTGGCATCGGCCCGCGAGGCGGCGGAGAATGCGCGCGGCCGCCAGATGGATGCGACCGCCATGGCGGAGCGGGCGGAGACCCTGCTGACCGATTCGGAGACCGCGCGGGCAGAGTGCCAGTCGCGCGAGGCGGAGGCCCGCGGCGAACGGTCCGAGGCGGAGGGCGTGATGAACGCGCTGCGCGCCGAGGTGACGGCGCTGGCGCGCCTGCTGGAGCGGGACACGGCGGAGGGCGGCCAGATCCTCGACCGGCTGCAGGTGCAGCAGGGCTTCGAGAAGGCCCTGGGCGCGGCGCTGGCCGACGACCTGCGTGCTCCGGAAGTGGGAGAGGACGGGCCGTCGGGCTGGCTGGTGCTGCCCGCCTACGACGTGACGCAGCCCCTGCCGCCGGGCGTGACCTCTCTGGCGCAGCACGTGTCGGTGCCGGATGTGCTGGAACGGCGGCTGTCGCAGATCGGCCTCGTGGAGGCGGAGGACGGCGCGCGGTTGCAGCAGCTTCTGAAGCCGGGGCAGCGGCTGGTGTCAGTCGAAGGCGACCTCTGGCGCTGGGACGGTTACCGCGCCTGGGCGGAGGATCAGCCCTCTGCCGCGGCGCTGCGGCTGGAACAGCTCAACCGGCTCGAGGCGCTGAAGCAGGAGATGGCGGAAGCCTCTGCGCATCTGGACGGATGCCGGGCGGCGCATGACGCGCTGGTGGCCCGGCTGGCGGAGCTGACCCGCGCCGACAAGGAGGCCCGCGTGGCCCGGCGCGAGGCCGACCAGCAGGTGACGGAGGCGACCCGCGCCCTGTCCCGTGCCGAGGCCGATCGCGACATGGCCGAGGGCAAGCTGGAAAGCGCCGCGCTGGCGGTGAAGCGGTTCGAGGACGAGGCGGGCGCGGCCCGGGCGCAACTGAAGGAAGCGGAGCGCGCGCTGGAGGGGCTCGACGATCTCGACGAGGTGCGCGGGCAGGCCGAGGACGTCAAGATGACGGTGGAGGCGGCGCGGATGACGATGATGGCCCGCCGGTCCGCCGCCGACGAGCTGCGCCGCGAGGGCGAGGCCCGCAAGGGGCGCGCACAACGGGTGACGCAGGAACTGTCGGGCTGGCGGCACCGGCTGGAGACCGCCACGGTCCGCGCCCGCGAACTGGCGGAGCGGCGCGACGAGACCGAGCAGGAGCTGTACGAGGCCGCCGAGGTGCCGGAGGCGCTGTCGGTGCAGCGCGAGGAACTGTCGGAGGGGATCGCCGCCGCCGAGGAGCGGCGCGGCCTGGCGCAGGACCGGCTGGCCGATGCGGAGACCCTGCTGCGCGACGCGGTGACGGCGGAACGCGAGGCGGAGCGCCGCGCCGGCGAAGCCCGCGAGGCCCGCGCCGGTTGCGAGGCCCGTGCGGAAGCGGCGCGCGAGGGCGTGCAGGCCGCGGCCCTGCGCATCGAGGAGGTCATGGAAACCACGCCGCAGGCCCTGCTGGAGGCGCTGGACGCCGACCCGGACGAGATGCCCGACGCGGAGAAGATCGAGATCGAGGTGGCGCGGCTGAAGCGCGCACGCGACGCGCTTGGCGCGGTCAACCTGCGCGCCGAGGAGGACGCCCGCGAGGTCGAGGCGGAGCACGACGGCCTGGTGAAGGAGAAGTCCGACCTGGAGGAGGCGGTGAAGACGCTGCGCACCGGCATCGCCTCGCTGAACCGCGAAGGGCGCGAGCGGCTGCTGACGGCCTTCGAGCAGGTGAACTCCAACTTCTCGATGCTGTTCAAGCACCTGTTCGGCGGCGGCGAGGCGAACCTCGTCATGGTGGAATCGGACGATCCGCTGGAGGCGGGGCTGGAGATCATGTGCCAGCCGCCGGGCAAGAAGCTGTCGACGCTGTCGCTGATGTCGGGGGGCGAGCAGACGCTGACCTGCCTCGCGCTGATCTTTGCGGTGTTCCTGGCCAACCCCTCGCCGATCTGCGTGCTGGACGAGGTGGACGCGCCGCTGGACGACGCCAACGTCACGCGGTTCTGCGACATGCTGGACGAGATGTGCCGCCGCACCGACACGCGGTTCCTGATCATCACCCACCACGCGGTGACGATGGCGCGCATGGACCGGCTGTTCGGCGTAACCATGCAGGAGCAGGGCGTGTCGCAGCTTGTCTCCGTCGATCTGAAGCGGGCGGAGAAGCTGGTAGCATGAGGGGTCTCGCCCGGCGTGCGCCGGGCGATCCGCCGGGGCTCTGCCCCGGACCCCGAGGTATTTTCGCCAAGATGAAGGGGGCGGCATGAGGCTGTTTGCGTGGGTCGGGGTGGTGATGGTCGCCTTTGCGGCCAATTCCGTGCTGAACCGTGCTGCCGTCGGTGCCGGGCTGATCGAGCCGGTGGCCTTCGGGGTGATCCGCCTGTGGGCCGGGGCCGCGATGCTGGCGGTTCTGGCCTTCGCGCTGCGCGGCGGGCTGCGGCTGGGCGGCGCGGGCCGGGTTGCGGGGGTGCTGGGGCTCCTGGCTTATATCTTCGGGTTTTCATCGGCTTACGTCGACCTGCCGTCCGGGCTGGGGGCGCTGATCCTGTTCGGCATGGTGCAGGTGACGATGTTTGCGGGCAGCCTTCTGGGCGGGGAGCGGCCGCCGCTTCTGCGCTGGGTCGGGGCGGGACTGGCCTTTGCCGGGCTCATGTGGCTGGCCTGGCCGTCCGGCGGGGCGTCCGGCGGGCTTTGGGCGGTCATGAGCATGGTGGCCGCGGGCGTGGGCTGGGGCGTCTATTCGCTGGCCGGGCGGAAGGCTGCGGATGCGCTGGGGTCCACGGCGGCGAATTTCGTGATCGCGGCGCCGCTGGCGCTGTTGCCCATGGGGGTCGATCCGGGCCCGATGACCGGAGGCGGGATCGCGCTGGCGGTGCTGTCGGGGGCGGTGACGTCGGGCATGGGTTACGCCCTCTGGTACGCGGTCCTGCCGCGGCTCGACGGGGCGGTGGCGGCTGTGGCACAGCTGACGGTGCCGATGATCGCGGCGCTGGGGGGCGTGCTGCTGCTGGGCGAACCGCTGACGGTGACGTTCCTCATGGCCTCGGCGGTGATCCTGGGCGGTGTGGCGCTGTCGGTCCTTGGGCCGCGCTATTTCGCGAGGAGTTCCAGCGGATCGTAGGTCAGCCCGTCCTGCCAGGGCAGGGTGCGGAGGCTGTCGGGCTTCATGTGCAAGTCAGCGAGTTCGGCGCGCGTGAAGAAGCGCCGGGTGTGGACGATTCCCTCGGGGTCCTGCCAGTCGTCGGTGATCTGGCCCGCGGTGACGGTGCAGCGGAAGAAGACCTCCACCTGGTGAAAGCCGGTGTCGGGGTCGTGGTATTCGTTCACCAGGCAGGGGGCCCCCACGTCGACGGTCAGGCCGGTTTCCTCGTGCACCTCGCGGGCGAGGTTGTCGGGCAGGGAGGCGCCGCATTCGACGCCGCCGCCCGGCGCGCACCAGAGCGTCGAGGTCCGGCCCGGCCAGGCGTTCACCAGGAGCAGGCGGTCGTCGTGCATGATGATGGCGCGGCAGGCGAGGCGAGGGGAGGTCATGGTGCCTTTTCTATGCGCCCTCTCCCGGCTATGCCAGCGCCATGAGCCTCGGGATGACATGGACGGGCGCGCGCGTGATGACGCCCGCCGGATGGGACAGCGGCGCCGTTTCGATGGCAGGCGGCGTGATCGCCGACGTGCCTGTGGGACGGCGCGTGGACCTGTCGGGGTACGACGTGCTGCCGGGGATCGTGGACGCCCATGGCGACGGGTTCGAGCGGCACATGGCGCCGCGGCGCGGGGCCCTGCGGGAACGGGACGCGGGCATGGTGGCCGTTGCGGCAGAGCTTGCGGCCTGCGGGATCACCACGGCGATGCTGGCGCAGTTCTGGTCCTGGGAGGGCGGGATGCGCGGGCCGGAGTTCGCGGAGGAGGTCTTTGCCTCCGTCGCGGCGGTGGCGGGGACGGTGCCGGTGGACCTGCGGCTGCAGTTGCGGCTGGAGACGCATTACCTGGACAGTTTCGCGCGGGCGGAGGCGGCGGTGGACCGCTGGGGCATCGGCTACGTGGTGATGAACGACCACCTGCCGCACGACCGGCTGGCGGAGGGACGCAAGCCGCCGCGGCTGACCGGGCAGGCGCTGAAATCGGGCCGTAACCCGGAGGCGCATTTCGCGCTCATGATGGGCCTGCACGCGGCGGCGGCGGATGTGCCTGCGGCCATGGACGGTTTGTGCGCGCGGCTGGCGGCGCGGGGCGTGGCGATGGGCAGCCACGACGACCGGACGGCGGCACAGCGGGCCGGGTGGCGGGCGCGCGGCGTCCGGATCTCGGAATTCCCGGAGACGCTGGAGGCGGCACAGGCGGCGCGCGACGGCGGCGACAAGGTGGTGCTGGGCGCGCCGAACGTGGTGCGGGGCGCCTCGCACGCGGGCAATGTCGCGGCGCAGGAGGTGATCGCCGAAGGGCTGTGCGACGCGCTCGCGTCCGACTATCACTACCCCTCGCCCGCGCGGGCGGCCTGGCGCTGTGTCGAGCTGGGGCTTCTGGACGAGGCGGCGGCGTGGCGGCTGGTCTCCGACGGGCCCGCGCGGTTGCTGGGGCTGGAGGACCGGGGGGCGATCCTGCCGGGCAAGCGGGCCGACCTGCTGGTCATGGAGCGCGAGAGCCGGCGAATCGTGGCGACCGTGGCGGGGGGACAGGTGGCCTGGATGAGCGGTCCGGTGGCGGCGCGGTTCATGGCCGGGTGAGTCCCGCGGCGGTCCGGTTGTAGCCCGGGTTTGGCTGCCCCATTTTCGCCACAATTTGCCTTATTCCGGACACAATGGCCTCAATAGTTGGGGTTGTGCGGACAACCCCCAAGATGTTGGTAACACCTGCCCGGAAAATGTGATGCAAATCAATGCACTGCAGGCTTTTCCACAAGCCCTTTCCGTGTTAGCATTTGTTTAACCATGGTGCCCGCAGAATGGTACCAGGACAAACCCCACCGAAACATCGGGGGGAAAGAGGCAGAAAGGCGGAACAGGTGACGGGACGTCGCAGGAAGTGGGGCCGGACAGGCCTCCGTTTACTCACATTCGTTTGGCTGGTGGCTCTGCTGCCGATGGCAGTGAAAGCCGCGCCCTACGCAGCCATGGTCATGGACGCGCGCACCGGCAAGGTGCTGCACGCACAGAACGCGGACACCCGGCTTCACCCGGCGTCGCTGACCAAGATGATGACACTCTATATTGCCTTCGAGGCGGTGCAGAACGGCGAGCTGACGATGGACACGCTCGTCACCGTGTCGAAGAACGCGGCGGCGGAACCGCCGTCGAAGCTGGGCCTGCGCGAGGGGCAGAAGATCAAGCTGCGCTACCTCGTGCGTGCGGCGGCGGTGAAGTCGGCCAACGACGCGGCCACCGCGATCGGCGAGGCGGTGGAAGGGTCGGAGGCGGCCTTTGCCCGCCGGATGAACCGCACCGCGCAGGCGATGGGCATGACCCGGACCACGTTCAAGAACGCCCACGGGCTGACGGCGGAGGGGCACCTGTCCACCGCGCGTGACATGTCCATCCTCGGGCGGCACGTGATCTACGACTACCCGGAGTACTACAACCTGTTCTCGCGCGTGACGGCGGATGCGGGCGTGCGCACCGTGTCGCACACCAACCGCCGCCTGCTGCAGAGCTACAAGGGCGCCGACGGCATCAAGACCGGCTACACCCGGGCGGCGGGCTTCAACCTTGTCGCCTCGGCCGAGCGCGGGCAGGAGCGAGTGATCGCCACGGTGTTCGGCGGCCAGTCGACCGCGTCGCGCAACGCCAAGGTGGCGGAGCTGCTGGACCTCGGTTTCCGCGAATCGCCGAGCCGCGTGGCCTTTGCGGCACCCGGCAAGCCGCCCTACCTGGGCCGTGGCGCGGGGACTGCGGGCATCGTGGTCGCCAATACCTCCGATCCGGCACCGGGCACGCGGGCGAAGTCGATCCGCGTGGCCAGCGCCGCCGTTTCGCGCAGCCTGCGTCCGCTGGCGCGGGCGGGATCTGTGGCCCCGGCGGTGCCCGCGGGCGAGGTCGCGCCGCTGGTTGCGCAGCTCGAGGACGAGATCGAGACGGTGCTGAAGGAAGTGCAGGCCACGTCGTCCGCCGCCGCCGCGGCGCCGGTCGGGTCCGCCGTGGTCGCGGCCTCGGCTGTGGCGCCTTCGGCCTCGGCCAAGCCGATCCGCAGGCCGCAGGGCGTGACGCTGGCCAGCGCCGCGCTGCGCGACACGCCGACGCCCGCGCGCGAGGCGGAGGTCGTCACGCGGCTGTCCACCAACGACGCCCGGCACTGGGGCATCAACGTCGGCCGCTTCCCGAGCCGCTACGCCGCCGAGAAGATCCTGCTGAAGACTGCCCTCGCGGAGACCGCGACGCTGGACGGATCGCTGCGCAAGGTGGTGCAGGGCAACCGCGGGTTCGACGCGAACTTCATGGGGCTGACGCGGGACACCGCCGAACTGGCCTGCAAGCGGCTGCAGGCGCGGCAGGTGAACTGCTTCATGATCGGGCCTAGCTGATCCCGGGTGGGCGGTGGACGCCCTGCCCTCCGCTGACATGCCATACTGGGCCGGCTTCGTGCCGGCCCTTTTCCTTTGCGGGACAGGGGAGGGGCTCCGCCCCTCGGCCTGCGGCCTCACCCCGAGGTATTTCTTGCCAAGATGAAGGAGGAGGGCGTTTGGGGGGGCGCCGGCGGCGCGGCAGGTGTGGGCTCGCCCGCCTGTGGCTGGGGCCAGTTCAAGGGGGCTGGCGGCTTGAGCACATGAAAAACCCCCGAAGGCGGGTGCCCCGGGGGTCGATCGTTTGTTCAGTGCCGAAGAACGGCTGAGCCTCAGAGGAGACCTTCGCGCTGGGCCTTTTTACGAGCCAGCTTGCGGGCGCGGCGGATAGCCTCGGCCTTTTCACGGGCCTTCTTCTCGGACGGCTTCTCGAAATGCTGCTTGAGCTTCATTTCGCGGAACACGCCTTCGCGCTGCAGCTTTTTCTTCAGGGCGCGGAGCGCCTGATCGACATTGTTGTCACGAACACTGACCTGCATGTGGTTTTCACCACCTTTCTAAGTCTGGAGTTGCAAGGAAGTTTTGCAGGAAGCGGCCCTATAGCAAGGGGCGGACTATTTGTCTACCCTGATGCGCGATGCAAGAGGAGAGGTCCCATGCCCGATACCGCTGACCGGTTGCTGGATGCAGCCCTGACACACGTGCCCTTCGACGGCTGGTCGGAGACCACGTTCCGCGCGGCGGTGCAGGATGCGGAGGTCGACCGCACGGTGGCGCGGGCGCTGTTCCCGCGCGGCGCCGTGGACCTGGCCGCGGCCTATCACCGGCGGGGCGACGCGCTGATGCTGGAGCGGATCGAGGCGGCCGACATGGAAGGCATGCGGTTCCGCGACAAGGTGGCCTTTGCCGTGCGGGCGCGGATCGAGGCGGCGGAGGACCGGGAGGCGGTGCGGCGGGGCACCACGCTCTTTGCGCTGCCGATGTATGCCGCCGAGGGCGCGAAGCTGATCTGGGGCACGGCGGATGCGATCTGGCGGGCGTTGGGCGACACCTCGGAGGACGTGAACTGGTACACCAAGCGGGCGACGCTGTCGGGGGTCTATTCCTCGACCGTGCTGTTCTGGCTGGGCGACGATTCGCCGGGGCACGAGGCGACCTGGGCCTTCCTCGACCGGAGGATCGAGGACGTGATGCGGATCGAGAAGATGAAGGCGGGCGTGCGGGACAGCAAGGTGCTGAGCGCGCTGGCCGCCGGTCCGGCGCGGATCCTCGACATGGTGAAGGCGCCGAAGCGCGACGATTTGCCGGGGGGCTGGACCACCCGCGGCTGATCTCGGGGTGTTGCCCGGGGCCGGTGCGCTGATAGCGTTGCCGGACGAGACAACAGGGAGGGCCCCATGGCCGACATGCGCGCGATCGAGATAACCGGGGCCGGGGGGCCGGAGGTGCTGAAGCCCTGCACGCGGCCCGTGCCGGAGCCGAAGGCCGGGCAGGTCGTCCTGAAGGTGGCCTATGCCGGGGTGAACCGCCCCGACGCGCTGCAGCGGGCAGGCAGCTACGCGCCGCCGCCGGGCGCGTCCGACCTGCCGGGGCTTGAGGCCTCGGGCGAGGTGGTGGCCGTGGGGGCGGGCGTGGACTGGCCCGCGGTGGGCGACATGGTCTGCGCGCTTTTGCCCGGGGGCGGTTACGCGGAATACGTGGCGACGCCCGCCGCGCATTGCCTGCCGGTGCCGGAGGGCATGGGCATGAAGGAGGCAGCCTGCCTGCCGGAGACCTTCTACACCGTCTGGTCCAACGTCTTCATGCGCGGCGGCCTGCAGGCGGGGGAGCGGTTCCTGATCCACGGCGGGTCGTCCGGGATCGGCACGACCGCGATCCAGCTGGCAAAGCATTTCGGGGCGCGGGTCTTTGCCACCGCCGGGTCGGTGGAGAAATGCGCCGCCTGCGAGGCGCTGGGGGCAGAGCGGGCGATCAATTACCGCGACGAGGATTTCGTCAAGGTCATGAAGGACGAAGGCGGCGCGAACCTGATCCTCGACATGGTGGGCGGCGACTACATACCGCGCAACGTGAAGACGCTGGCGGAGGACGGGCGGCTGGTCCAGATCGCCTTTCTGCAGGGGCCGCAGGTGGAACTGAACTTCGCCATGGTCATGGTGAAGCGGCTGACGATCACCGGCAGCACGCTGCGTCCGCAGAGCGACCTGGCCAAGGCGCGCATCGCGGATGAGCTGAAGGCGAAGGTCTGGCCGCTTCTGGATGCGGGCAAGATCGCGCCGGTGATGGATTCGGAGTTCGCCCTGGACGACGCCGCGCAGGCGCATACCCGGATGGAAAGCTCCGGCCATATCGGGAAGATCGTGCTGAAGGTCGGCTGAGCCGGCGGGTGGCGGGCCGGGGGCGACCCGGCCCCTGCCGCCTTCAGTGGATCGCGCGCCGGTAGAGGTGCCACGTGGCGTGGCCCAGCACCGGCAGCACCACCACGAGGCCGATCAGCATGGGCAGGCTGCCGAGGATCAGCCCGGCGGCGATCACCGCGCCCCATGTCAGGACGACCTTCGGATTCTCGCGCGTGACCTGGATCGAGGTGGAGACTGCGACGGGCAGGCCCACGGGCCGGTCGATCAGCAGGGGGAAGGACACCAGCGATATGGCGAGCACCGCGAGCGCGATGGCGAACCCCAGGCCGCAGCCCACGACGATCATCGTCCAGCCCGCGGCCGTGCCGAAGACCTGATCCGCGAAGGCTGAGAGGGAGGCGGGGGCGTCGCCCAGCAGGGCGCTGTGCAGGCCCGCGGCGATCAGCATCCAGCCGATGAACAACGCGCAGAGGTAGAGGCCCAGCATCACCACCGCGCTGAAACGCGGGCGCTGGACCACCTTGAGCGCGGCGAAGAGGCCGGTGTCCTCGCCACGTTCGCGGCGGCGGCTGATCTCGTAGACGCCGACGGCGGCGACCGGGCCGAGGATGGCGAAGCCGGCCATCAGCGGGAAGATCAGCGGGATCAGGTTGCGGTCGAACCCCATGGCCATCAGCACCAGCCCGATCACCGGGTAGATGAGGACGAGGAACATCACGTCCGTCCGGCAGGCCTTGAAATCCGCCCATCCGGCGCGGAGGGCGTCGCCGATATCGCCCATGCGCAGCCTGCGCGTTCGGGGGGCTGCGAGATGGGCGATGCCGCCCATGCGGCGCGAACTTTCGACCGCGTGGTGCGAGGCGCGTCCGAAGGCGCCGGCGAGCCAGCTTGCGGGATTTCCGATGGTTTGGGTCATGTCGATCTCCTCCCGGCGTGGCGCCCGCCGGTGGAAGAGGTCGATCTTTGCGCCGGCCTCGACCGCGGGCGCTTCCGAACTCAGCGTAACACGGAAGCGGGGCCCGGCATATCACCTCTGTGCGAGAGGCGCGCGGTCAGAGGGGCGTCAATGCCAGTCGAAGAAGCCGTCGCCCGCGCGGGCCAGAAGGTCGTCGGCGAGGGCCCGGCCGAGGGTCGCGCCGTCGGCCACCGGGCCGCTGATCTCGCCTGCGTGGGAGATCGAGCCGTCCGGTTTCAGGATCTCGCCACGGAGCCTCAGGTTCTCGCCGTCGAGTTCGGCCAGCCCGGCAATCGGCGTCTCGCACGAACCGTCGAGCTGGGCGAGGAAGGCGCGTTCCGCCGCAAGCCGCAGGCCGGTGTCGTGGTCGTGGATGGCGGCCAGCATCTCTTGCGTGGTGGGATCGTCGATGCGGCGTTCGATGCCGATGGCGCCCTGCGCGATGGCAGGCAGCATGTCCTCTTCGGCGATGGGGAACATCGGCACGCCGGGGATCTTCATCCGGTTCAGACCGGCGCAGGCGAGGAAGGTGGCTGTGGCCACACCGTCCGAGAGCTTCTTCAGCCGGGTCTGGAGGTTGCCGCGGAACTCCACCACGCTCAGGTCGGGGCGGCGGTGGAGCAGCTGCGCACGGCGGCGGAGCGAGGAGGAGCCCACAACGGCGCCCATCGGCAGATTGTGGATCGAGCCGTGATCGTGGCAGATGAAGGCGTCGCGCGGGTCCTCGCGCGGGAGATAGCAGTCGAGGATCAGGCCTTCGGGCTGTTCCGTCGGCATGTCCTTCATCGAGTGCACGGCGATGTCGATGCGGCCCGCGATCAGCGCCTCTTCGATTTCCTTGGTGAAGAGGCCCTTGTTCCCGATCTCCTTCAGCGGCCGGTCCGCGGCGATCATCGCGCGGTCGTCGCCGGTCGTCTTGATGATGCAGATCTCGAAGGCTTCCTCGGGCAGCGAGAAGGCGGCCATCAGCCGTTCACGGGTCTCGAAGGCCTGCGCCAGCGCCAGCGGAGAGCCGCGGGTGCCGATCTTGAGCGGGGAGTTGGGCGTGGGCATCGTCATGGCCCAGAGCTTTATGCGGCAGGCTGACCGCTGGCAACCACCCGCGTTTTGCCCTAAGTGCGGCAAAACACCGATGGGAGCCAACATGACCAAGACCCTGCTGCGCGCGCTTGCCGGAGAGACGCTTCCGACCCCGCCGATCTGGATGATGCGGCAGGCGGGACGTTACCTGCCGGAGTACAAGGCCACACGGGCCGAGGCGGGGGACTTCCTGTCGCTGTGCTACAACCCGGAGCTGGCCGCCGAGGTGACGCTGCAGCCGATCCGGCGCTACGGTTTCGACGCGGCGATCCTGTTTGCCGACATCCTGCTGCTGCCGCAGGCGCTGGGGGCGGACCTGTGGTTCGTCACGGGCGAGGGGCCGCGACTGTCGACGATCACCCGGGATGCGGACTTCGACAAGTTGGGCCGTGGCGAGATGATCCACGACACGCTGTCGCCGGTGTACGAGACGGTGAAGATCCTGCGCAGGACCCTGCCCGAGGAGGTCACGCTGATCGGCTTTGCCGGGGCGCCCTGGACGGTGGCGACCTACATGATCGCCGGGCGCGGCACCCCCGATCAGGGCCCGGCGCATGCGCTGAAGGCCGAGAACCGCGCGCTGTTCGAGAAGATCATCGACCGGCTGACCGAGGGCACCATCGACTACCTGACGGAGCAGGTGAAGGCCGGGGCCGAGGTGGTGAAGATCTTCGACAGCTGGGCCGGGTCGCTGCAGGGCGAGGATTTCGACCGCTATGCGCTGGAACCTGCGAAGATCATCACGCAGGAACTGAAGTCGCGCTTTCCCGGTCTGCCGGTCATCGCCTTCCCGCGTCAGGCGGGCGACAGGTACATCGACTTCCACGCCGCAACGGGCGCCGACTGCGTCGCCATCGACGACAGCGTGACGCCGGAGTGGGCGGCAGAGCATGTTCAGCCCCACGGCTGCGTGCAGGGCAACCTGGCCAACACGCATCTCGTCACCGGCGGCGACGCGCTGGTCGAAGAGACGAAGCGCGTGGTGCGGGCATTCTCGAAGGGGCCGCACATCTTCAACCTCGGCCACGGGATCACGCCGGACGCCGATCCGGAGAACGTGCAGATCATGATCGACGCGGTGCGCAGCGCCTGAGCGGGTCCGCCGTCAGCGGCGGCCCCAGCGCGACCGGCGGCCGGGCAGCGGCCGGTTGCGCGCCTGTTCGCGCAGGAAGACGAAGATGCCCGCCCCGATGATCAGCGCGCAGCCGATCCACGTGGCGATTTCCGGCCATTCGCCGAAGATCGTCCAGCCCCAGAAGATCGCCATCGGCAGGCCGATGTATTCGAAGGGCGCGATGATCGCCGCGTCGGCCAGCCGGTAGGCCGAGCTGAGGCAGTATCCCACCACGCCCGAACACAGGCCAAGGCCGATGAACACCGGCCAGTCCTCGGGCGTGGGCCATGTCCATGCGCGCAGGAGGAAGATCAGGCTTTCGTTGCTGACGCCCTCCGCAAACCGCCCGTTCCCCGCGATCAGGAAAAACGCGGTGGAGACCAGCAGGAAGGCGCCCTGCGTGTAGACCGCCATGGCGGAGGCCGCCGTCGTCGCGCCCAGCTTGCGGGTCAGGACCTGCATCAGCGCATAGAACAGCGCGGCCGCCACCGGCAGGAGCATCACGATCCGCGAGACCTGTGCATCGGTGTTCCACGGCTGCTGCATCACCAGCACGCCGAGGAATCCGACGATTACCGCGCCGAGCCGGAGCGGCCCGACCTTTTCCCCGAGAATCGGGATCGACAGGAGAGTGATGAACAGCGGCGCCACGAAGAAGAGCGCGGTCGCCTGGCCCAGTGGCAGCACGGCCACCGCGGCGTAGAAGGTCATGTTCGCCACGACCACGAGGAAGCCGCGCAGGGCGTGGATGCCCGGCGTCCTGCTGCGGAGGAGCCCGAGCCCGCCTTCCCAGAACACGAAGCCGAAGGTGAAGCAAAGCCCGATGGCGGAGCGGGTGAAGACCATCTGGTGCAGCGGGTATCCGCCCGACAACCACTTGATGAGCAAGTCATTTACCGAGATCGCCAGTACGCCGAGGCAGATGAGCACTATTCCGAGGGCGGGGTTGTCGAGGCGGTCCTTCATGCCCTGCCCATACGGCAGGGGGCTGCCCCCGTCCTGTCAGAAAGCGACATGAATAGGCAGTATGCGCGTTTGCACAATTGCAATCCGAACCGGCGAGTTTAGGTTCCGCTTGCGTAAACGGAGGGGCTCTGAC
This sequence comes from Sagittula sp. P11, assembly GCF_002814095.1. Classification (NCBI taxonomy): domain Bacteria; kingdom Pseudomonadati; phylum Pseudomonadota; class Alphaproteobacteria; order Rhodobacterales; family Roseobacteraceae; genus Sagittula; species Sagittula sp. P11. Next base: position 1,765,038 of record NZ_CP021913.1, on the reverse strand, counting down.
CATGGCCATGGTAGAAATTGACGGCGTGAAGAAGCGCTATGAGGGCGGGTTCGAGGCCCTGAAAGGGGTCGACCTGACCATCGAGGAAGGCGAGATCCTCGCGCTGCTCGGGCCGAACGGGGCAGGCAAGACCACCCTGATCTCGGCCATCTGCGGCATCACCATTCCGACCGAGGGCACGATCCGCATCGGCGGGCACGACGTGGTCACCGAATACCGCGCGGCGCGGAGCCTCGTGGGGCTGGTGCCGCAGGAGATCAACCTCGAACCGTTCGAGAAGGTCATCAACACCGTGCGCTTCTCGCGCGGGCTGTTCGGGCTGAAACACGACGAGGCGCTGCTCGAGGACATCCTCAGGAAGCTGTCGCTCTGGGACAAGCGCGACTCGGCGGTGAAGGAACTGTCGGGCGGCATGAAGCGCCGGGTGCTGATCGCCAAGGCGCTGAGCCACGAACCGCGCGTGCTGTTCCTCGACGAGCCGACCGCCGGTGTCGACGTGGAACTGCGGCGCGACATGTGGGAGGTGGTGGCCGACCTCAAGCGGCAGGGCGTCACCATCATCCTGACCACTCACTACATCGAGGAGGCGGAGGCCATCGCCGACCGCGTGGGCGTCATCAACAAGGGCCGCATCCTGCTGGTGGAGGACAAGGACGCGCTGATGGTCCGCATGGGCCAGAAGGAGCTGCGCATCGAACTGGGCGAGCCGCTGTCGGCCATTCCCCCGGCGCTGTCGGACTTCGGCCTGACGCTGGCGGAGGACGGCACGCGCCTGGATTACCAGTACGATTCCAACGCCGAGCGGACGGGCATCGGGCGGCTCATGTCTGCCATATCCTCGGAGGGGCTGGTGGTGCGCGACGTGGCGACCGCGCAGAACTCGCTCGAAGACATCTTCGTCGGCCTCGTGCAAGACGAGCAGAAGGAGGACGCGGCATGAACTTCCGCGCAGTCGCATCCATCTACCGGTTCGAGATGGCGCGGTTCTTCCGCACGCTGTTCCAGAGCTTCATCTCTCCGGTCATTTCCACGTCGCTCTACTTCGTGGTGTTCGGCGCGGCCATCGGGTCGCGCATCGATGAGGTGGAGGGTGTGTCCTACGGCGCCTTCATCGTGCCGGGTCTCATCATGCTGTCGGTGATGACGCAGGCGCTGTCGAACGCGTCCTTCGGGATCTACTTCCCGAAGTTCATCGGCACGATCTACGAACTGCTGTCCGCCCCGGTGAACTTCCTCGAGGTGGTGGCGGGCTATGTCGGGGCGGCGGCCACCAAGGCGCTGTTCATCGGCGTGGTGATCCTTGCCACATCGGCGCTGTTCGTGGACCTGACGATACTGCACCCCTTCGCGATGCTGGTGTTCATGATCCTGACCTGCGTGAGCTTCGCGCTGTTCGGCTTCATCATCGGCATATGGGCGAAGAACTTCGAACAGCTTCAGCTTGTGCCGCTGCTGGTCGTGACGCCGTTGGTGTTCCTTGGCGGGTCGTTCTACTCGATCTCCATGCTGCCGCCGATCTGGCAGAAGATCACGCTGTTCAACCCGGTGGTCTACCTGATCTCGGGCTTCCGCTGGTCGTTCTTCGGCACGGCGGATGTGCCCATCGGCCTGTCGCTGCTGGCGATCGGCGGGTTCCTGTTCCTGTGTCTGGCGGTGATCTGGCTGATCTTCCGGACCGGCTGGCGGATCCGGAACTGAGACTGCGCGGGCGGCCTTCGGGTCGCCCGCAGCTTTTTCGGCGGGTCAGACGTGCGCGGGCTGGCCGCGGCCGCCGAGGATGACGTCCATGCTCATCCCGCCGATCCACATGCAGAACAGCGCCAGCCACGCGGTTCCGGCAAAGATCGAGCCGCCGGAGACGCCCGCGCCGATGGCGCAGCCGCCGGCCAGCATCCCGCCGAAGCCCATCATCACCGCGCCGATCATGGCGTTGCGCATGGGGGTCGAGCCTTCGAACCCCTGGAACTTCAGTTCCTTCGCCAGAAGGGCCGACAGGAACGACCCCAGCACGACGCCCGGCACCAGACCCACGTCGAATTCGAGCACAGAGGTACGGTCGAGGAAGAACATCAGCGTGTTGGCCGAGGGGCCGGTGAAGGTCAGGCTTTCGATCTGGACCGGCTCGAACGCGGATTGCGACAGCATGTAGGTCAGCCCGTAGCCCACAGCCGCGGCAAAGCCCACGCCGGAGGCGAAGACCAGCCGCGAAAACCCGATGCGGTTGCGGCGGCTCAGTTCCAGCGCGACGAGCGCGATGGCGAGGCCGATCACAAGCCCGGCCTCACGCGGCAGGTGCAGGGCGGTCAGCAGGTCCATGTTGCGCCCGCCGGTGGTGATCCAGAGTGCGGCGATGCGGTCGCGGATCGGGGCGAGCCAGCCGGTCAGGCTCATCTGTGCGGTGACGGCGAAGATCAGCCCCGACACGACGGAGCGCAGGTTGCCCGTGGCCGCCAGCACCAGCAGGCGGCCCGAGCAGCCGCGCGCCAGCACCATGCCGGCGCCGAAGATCAGCCCGCCGACGATGGCGCCCGACCAGCTTCCCGGGACGGCCATCATGCGGGCCTCGGTCGTGTCGAGCAGGCCCAGTAGCTGCGCGCCCTGCACCCAGACAAGCGCCGTGGAGAAGGTCAGCAGCCAGACCGCGACCTTGTCCTGCATCATGCCGCGGGCGAATTCGACCGTCGCGGCACGCAGGCAGAAGCGTGAGCGTTGCGCCGCGATGCCGAATATCACGCCGGTCACCAGCCCGAAGAGCGCGGCGGTCGGGGATTCTCCGATCCGGTCGATCAGCGGAACGATGTCCATGGGCGGCCCTCCTGCGGTGTGACGCTGGCCGGGGTTCTGCCGGAGAATCGGAAAAGGTGACTTGATGCAGATCATTAAATTCAATTTTCCGCATGAATGGCCGGTCACGGCGCCGGTTTTTTGCCCGTCACAGCGTCATGTGCGACATGCGCGTCGTTTTCCGGGCAGCGGTGGAGGTGTCTGAAATGCAATGGGCGGATCCAGAGACACGCTTTGCCGGGAGGCGCCCGCGATGAACGAGACCGTCCAGTTCGACCTGACCGCCGCGACGATGGCGGCCGTGGCCATGTCTGCGCTTCCGGTGGTGGCCAATGCCGACCATGCGCCGCTGGAAGGCGGCGAGGACCCGGCGTTTGGCACGGTGCGCTGGAAGACCCTGTTCGACGGCGACAAGACCGCGACCTCCTCCATGGTGCTGGGCGTGGCGGAGTTCGGCCCGCAGGGAACGCTGTTGCCGCACCGCCATGCCCCGGCCGAAATCTACTTCGGCCTGTCGGGCACCGGCATCGTCACCATCGATGGCGTAGCACATGAGATCGCGCCGGGCGTTGCGCTCTACATCCCGTCGGACGTGGAGCATGGCACGGTGGCCGGGTCTGAGGGGCTGCGCTTCCTCTACGTTTTCCCGCGCGACCGCTTTGCCGAGGTGGAGTACCGCTTCTCCGTGGCGTGATCTTTTCGCCGGGCTGTGCGTTTTCGCACGAAAAGCGGACTCGCCAAAGTGTTTGCCCGGGCGTAAAGCATGCTCATGACACCTATTCCGCTCTCCGAGGCACGTTCGCTGCCGATCTGGCGCCGGCCCATCACGCTGCTGTTCCTGATGTCGATTGCCATGCCACTGTCGTTCGCGACGTGGTCGGCGCTGCTCAACAACTTCGTCATCGAGGTGGCGCAGTTCGACGGGGCGGACATCGGCTGGCTGCACACCGTGCGCGAGATCCCCGGCTTCCTTGCCATCGGGGTGATCCTCGTGATCATCGTAATGCGCGAACAGGTGCTGGCGCTGGTGTCGCTGGCGCTGCTGGCGGTGGCCACGGCGGTCACGGCGTGGTTCCCGACGATGGGCGGGCTGCTGTTCATTACGCTGATGTCGTCCATCGGCTTCCACTACTACGAGACGGTGAACCAGTCGCTGCAGCTTCAGTGGCTGAGGAAGGACCGCGCGCCGCAGATCCTGGGCTGGCTGATCGCTGCCGGATCGGGCGCGACGCTGGTGGCCTACGGGCTGATCGTGCTGACCTGGGACCGGCTTGGCCTCAGCTATGACACGGTGTTCATGGCCTCGGGCGGCCTGACGTTGGTGATCGTGATCTATTGCGCCATCGCCTTCCCGCAGTTCGAGAGCCCGAACCCGCAGGTGAAGAAGTTCATCCTGCGCAAGCGGTACTGGCTGTACTACGCGCTGCAGTTCATGTCGGGCGCGCGGCGGCAGATCTTCGTGGTCTTCGCGGGCTTCATGATGGTCGAGCGTTTCGGCTTCGACGTGCACGAGGTGACGGCGCTGTACCTCATCAACCTTGTCGCCAACATGGTGATCGGGCCGGTCTTCGGGCGCGCCGTCTTCAGGTTCGGCGAACGCAACACGCTGGTCTTCGAGTACATCGGCCTGACGCTGGTGTTCACGCTGTATGGCGGGATCTACTGGTTCGGCTGGGGCGTGGTGCTGGCGGCGGTGCTGTATGTCGTCGACCACCTGTTCTTTGCCATGGCGCTGGCGCTGAAGACCTACTTCCAGAAGATTGCCGACCCGGGCGACATCGCGCCCACGGCGGCGGTAGCGTTCACCATCAACCACATCGCGGCGGTCTTCCTGCCGGCGCTGCTGGGCTACCTCTGGCTGACCTCGCCGGGGGCGGTGTTCGGGCTGGCGTCCTGCATGGCGATGACCTCGCTGGGGCTGGCGCTGCTGATCCCGCGCCACCCCGCGCCGGGGAACGAGACCCGGTTCAGCGCATTGGCCCCCGCCCCGGCGGAGTGATCCGTCAGCGGCAGAGCGGCGAGACGTCGAAACCGACGATCTGTTCGTTCAGCAGCTCGAACTTCAGGACCGACATGCAGCCGTCGGCGGTCGTGGCCGTGCCTTCGAGGACGGTCGGCTTGCCGGTGCCGGTCGAGACGCTGGAGAACGAGACCTTCTCGTAGGCTTTCGCGCCCGCGAACATCTCGGCCATCTTGTCGGTGCTGAGCTGATCCTGAAGGCCGGGATGGAGGAGGGCGCGCGCCTCGGCGTGGCCGCCGGTGGTGCTGAGCGTGACGAACTGCCGGGCGATGTCGCGCGACCCGGAGGTGAAGAAGAACATGGCACCGGCGAACAGCGCGACAACAAGAACGAGGCCGCCAAGGACCTTGAGAACGGTTTTCATAAGAATGGACTCCGAAAGAATACGCCGTGAGCGTGGCGCAGTTTCGCGAGTCTGGCAATGCTGGCGTGTGCCCTCCGGCTGGTGTAAGGCGCGGAAGCACCCGATGGAGACCCGATGATGCCGACCTGGACCGCCTTCACCAAGATCGACGACAAGACCCGCGCCGAGGCGTTGGGCGAGGCGATGGAAGAGCTCGAACCGGAACCGACAGGCGTCGGCGTTTTCGAGATCGAGGACGGATCGGGCCTGTGGGAAATCGGCGGCTACTTCATCGAAGCGCCGAACGAAGTGGAGCTTGCGCTTCTGTCCGCGGCCTACCACGCGCAGGGCTTTGTCGTGTCCGAAGTGCCGGACACCGACTGGGTCGACAAGGTGCGCCGCGAACTGACGCCCGTCGTTGCGGGGCGGTTCTTCGTCTACGGCAGCCACGATGCGGACAAGATCCCGGAAGGGTCGGAGCCGCTGCTGATCGAAGCGGCGATGGCCTTCGGCACCGGGCACCACGGCACCACGCAGGGCTGCCTTGAGGCGCTGGACCGGCTGGCGGGCGAGGGCTTTGTCGGCCGCAGCGTCGCGGACATCGGTTGCGGCACGGCGGTTCTGGCCATGGGTGCCGCGCGCATCTGGCCGGAGACCGTGGTGGCCTCCGACATCGACGAGGTTGCGGTCGAGGTGGCCGAGGCCAACGTGCGCGCCAACGCGCTTGAGGGCAAGGTCATCTGCGTGGAGGCGGCGGGCTTCGAGAACGACGTCCTGCACGAACGCGCGCCCTATGACCTCGTGTTCGCGAACATCCTCAAGCAGCCGCTGATCGACCTTGCCCCGTCGATGAAGGCGCATCTGGCCGACGGCGGCTATGCGATCCTGTCGGGCATCCTGACGCGTCAGGCCGACGAGGTCGCAGAGGCCTACGCGGCAGAGGGAATCGCCGAGGTGAACCGCACCACGATCGGTGACTGGGTCACGCTGCTCCTGCAAAAATGAGGAGGGTTCATGCCGTTTTTGGGTAAAACCTGCGGCAAGTGCCCAATTCTCGCCACATTCCTTGGCTAAAAATGTGTCCAATCGGTGGGGGCCGGTATTTCAGAGGCTGCCATGGAAGAAGCGCTCTCCAGCTATAAACGTCGCGAACAGGCCCTTCGTCGCAAGCACGAGCGCCTGGCGCGGGGCTATGTGACGAAGCTCGACAAGAAGACAGGGAATTACGTGCAGGTGCCCGCCGGCAAGACCGGCGGAGTGGGACTGCGTGTCATTCTGGCGGCGGTGGCAGGCTTCATCGCCTTCAAGACGCTGGTCCTGACGTACCTCGGCAGCGGGGATTACCAGGTCCACGTCGATACCCTGGCCAGCGGCTCCATCTTTGAACGGGTCGGCGCGTGGCTCATGCAGATCGACCCGCTGACCGCGAAACTGGCCGAGCTCGGATCACTGCTTGTTTCGTAAAGACTGACTATCTCTCGCTGTGCTCACGTAAAAAGGGCCGCGTCTTTGCCAGACGCGGCCCTTTTTCTGTAGCGCCCCATGCGCTTAGTAGCGACGGGCTACGGCGTCGATGTCGCCGCGGTGCAGGCCGATGTCGTCGAGTTCGCGGTCGGTCAGCGATGCAAGTGCCTTGCGGGTCTGACGGGTGTCATTCCATGCGGCGAACGCGCCGACGGCAGTGGTGAACATGGTGCCAATGCGGGCGGCGGAGCCCGTGGCGGCGTGGTGGCGGGTGGTGTCGTATGCGGCCATCTCGATCTCCTGGATGATGGGGGGGGTGCATGTTTACAAAGCGCACGTAAAATGTGCGAAGCGCACAAGCAAGGGGCGGAAATTGCATGGGACATCTGCATTTTCTGCATGGCAGCATTCGCGGTTAACTGCCTATAAAAACTGGCAAAATTCCGCCTGAAATCGTGTCGCTTTCCACTCCGCAACCGGCGCAAACCGACACCGCCTGCCGCGCGATGTCGCCTGTGGATAAAGGGGTGTCGCTTTTGGGCTCCGCCGCTTTAACCTTGGCGTTTGTTCGCGTTTCGTGCTAACTGTGGCCGCATAACAAGAAAAGTGGGCGAGGATGCGGGTATTGGGCATTGATCCGGGGTTGCGACACCTCGGATGGGGGGTCATCGAGGTCGACGGCAGCCGCTTGCGGCACGTGGCCAACGGCATTTGCGATTCGGAAGGGACCGATCTGGCGCTGCGGCTGTTGTCGCTGCACAGCCAGCTGACGCGGGTCTTCGAGACGCACGCACCGGACGAGGCCGCCATCGAGAAGACATTCGTCAACAAGGACGCGGTGGGCACGCTGAAGCTGGGCCAGGCGCGGGGTGTCGCGCTGCTGGTGCCGGCGCAGTTCGGGCTGAGCATCGGGGAGTACGCGCCGAACCAGGTCAAGAAGACGGTGGTCGGCGTGGGTCATGCGGACAAGAACCAGATCCTGCACATGGTGAAGATGCAGTTGCCCGGTTGCCAGCCGGTCGGCCCGGACGCGGCGGATGCGCTGGCCATCGCGATCTGCCATGCGCATCACTCCGGCGTGCAGCGGATGAAGGTGCGGGCATGATCGGGCGGATTGCCGGACAGATCGTCTATCGCGGCGACGACCACGTGCTGATCGACGTGCGCGGCGTGGGCTATGTCGTCTATTGCACCGACCGGGTGCTGGCGTCGCTTGGCCGGGCCGGGGAGTTCGCAGCGCTGTATACCGACCTGCTGGTGCGCGAGGACCTGCTGCAGCTGTTCGGCTTTCCGACGCTGGTGGAGAAGGAATGGTTCCGCCTGCTGATGTCGGTGCAGGGCGTGGGGGCCAAGGCGTCGCTTGCGATCCTCGGCGCGCTTGGCGCGGATGGCGTGTCGCGGGCGCTGGCGCTTGGCGACTGGAACGCGATCAAGGCGGCGAAGGGCATCGGTCCCAAGACCGCGCAGCGCGTGGTGAACGAGCTGAAGGACAAGGCGCCGATGGTCATGGCCATGGGCGTGAGCGCGACCTCGGTGCCGCTGTCGGATACGCCCGACGAGGTGATCGAGACCGCCCCGCGCGCCCCTGCAGCGGCCCCGGCACCCGTGGCCTCGGCCCAGGCAGAGGCGCTTTCCGCGCTCGGCAACCTCGGGTATGGACCGGGCGAGGCGGCAGGCGCCGTGGCGCAGGCCGCGGGAGAGGACGGAGCGCTGGACACGGCGGGCCTGATCCGCGCGGCGCTGAAGCTGTTGGCGCCCAAGGGGTGAGGCGGGTCGCGCGCCCGACCGACCGGTAAGGAAGAGGCATGGAACCTGACCCGACGATGCGGCCCGAGCCCCTGCCCGAGGACCGCGACCGCGCGCTCCGGCCGCAGATGCTGGTGGATTTCGTCGGCCAGGCGGAGGCCCGGGCGAACCTCCGGGTGTTCATCGAAAGCGCCCGGTCGCGCGGCGAAGCGATGGATCACACGCTGTTCCACGGCCCGCCGGGGCTGGGCAAGACGACGCTGGCGCAGATCATGGCGCGCGAACTGGGGGTGGGGTTCCGCATGACCTCCGGTCCTGTGCTGGCCAAGGCGGGCGATCTGGCGGCGATCCTGACCAACCTCGAAGCGCGGGACGTGCTGTTCATCGACGAGATCCACCGCATGAGCGCGGCGGTGGAGGAGGTCCTCTATCCGGCGATGGAGGACTACGAGCTGGACCTCGTGATCGGCGAGGGGCCGGCGGCGCGCACCGTGCGGATCGAGTTGCAGCCCTTCACGCTGGTGGGGGCCACGACGCGGCTGGGGCTTCTGACGACGCCGCTGCGCGACCGCTTCGGCATCCCGACGCGGCTGAACTTCTACACGGTCGACGAGCTGGAGACGATCGTCGCTGGCAACGCGCGCAAGCTGGGCGTGCGGGTCGAAGGCTCCGGCGCGCGGGAGATCGCGCGGCGCGCAAGGGGCACGCCCCGGATCGCCGGGCGGCTGCTGCGCCGGGTCGTGGACTTTGCCGTGGTCGAGGGTGGCGGGGTTGTCACGCAGGCGCTTGCGGATTCCTCGCTCACTCGGCTGGGCGTGGATGCGCTGGGTCTGGACGGTGCGGACCGGCGCTACCTGCAGCTGATCGCGCAGAGCTATGGCGGCGGGCCGGTGGGGATCGAGACGCTCTCGGCCGCGCTGTCGGAAAGCCGCGACGCGCTGGAGGAAGTGGTGGAGCCCTACCTGCTGCAACAGGGCCTGATCCAGCGGACGCCACGCGGGCGGATGCTGACGCAGTCGGCGTGGAAGCACATCGGCATGGCCCCGCCGCGCCCGGACACACCCCCCGACCTGTTCGGGAAGTGAGACAAAACGCCGGGATTGCCCGCAAGGGGAGGGGCGTGTAACCCCGCCCCACATCCTGTTGCGCCGGCCCCGGTGGCCGCACGCGCGCCCCGAGACATGGCGGAGGGCCCATGACCCAGACCGACACCATCACCCCCGAGGACATCGCGGCCCTGTTCACCCGGTCGGACGGCAGCTTCTTTTGCGCCCGCTGGGGGCGGCCCATCGCGCCCATCGTCTTTGGCGTGGAGGACGCGACACTAAGCGTGGTGAAGGGGGCGTTCGAGGCGGTCTGTGCGCTGGCCGCTCACGGCATGGCCGAGACGGATACGGAACTGGGCAGCAACTTCATGGTGTTCTTCTTCCGCGACTGGCCGGAACTGCTGGACGTGCCCAACCTCGACCGGCTGATCGACGGGCTGGGCGCGCTGGTCGCGCGGCTGGACGCGGCGGAGGCCAACCAGTACAGGGTCTTCCGCTTTGACGAAAGCGGCGCGATCCGGGCCTGTTTCGTGTTCCTGCGGATGGACGATGCGCTGTCGAAAGTCCCGGCAGAGGAGCTGGCCCTGGGACAGGTGGCGCAGAGCATCCTGTGCTGGTCCGACACGGCCTTTTCGGAACGCTCGCCGCTGGCGCGGGCGGGGGAGACCACGGTACTCCGGCCCGACATCGCGGGTGTGATCCGCGCCGCCTACGATCCCGTGCTGCCCGCCGTGTCGCTGGACCCGAGCCACGCGCTGCGGCTGTTCGCACGCATGGCCGCGCAGTTGCCGGACGCCTGAGGCGCGCCGGCGGGGCCTGCACGTCACGCGGCGTGTGCCGCCGCTAGCGGACCAGCACCACGGCGCCGGTGTCCGAGTCGGGGTTCTCCTTCGTGGGGTGCACCTCGACCGTGATCGCTTGGCCGCGATGCTCGCCGCTGACCGTCTGGGACGTGCCGGATTCCAGCACCTCGTCGATCACCGTTTCGAGGGCGGTGAATTCCAGCCGCGGACCGACTACGTGGAAGGTGCGGCCGATGTCGTGGGTTTCCAGCTTGAACCGTTCGGAGACCAGTTCGCTGAACCGCTGGATGCGCCCCTGCTTGTCGAGGAAGATGACCCCGGTGCCCAGAAGTTCGAGCACCTGTTCGGTGTTGGCGTTGAGCTGCGACAGGAGTTCGATCTTGCGCTCGTGCTCGGCGCTGACGGAGACGAGTTCCTCGTTCACCGCGTGCAGTTCCTCGTTGGAGGACTGGAGTTCCTCGTTCGCGGCCTGAAGCTCTTCGTTGGAGGCCTGCAGTTCCTCGTTGGAGGCCTGAAGTTCCTCGCCACTGGCCTCCAGCCGTTCGGTCACGTGCTGGAGGGTCTGTTCGGTCAGGCGGAGGTCGCGTTCGAGTTCGTGGATGCGGGTGGTGACGACGCTTACGTCCTCGTCGCTGATCGGCTGGATCGCGGCAGCGGAGTCCTGCGGAGCCTCTTCCTTGGCGAGTTCCAGCCCGACCAGCATGACCTTGACGCGCGACACCTGGTCCAGCGCCTCGATGCGGACGTTGCAGGTCTGGACCTCGCCATCGGTCAGCGTGACCTTGGTCTTGCGGCTGTAGGACTCGAGCTGGCCCTGGCGCAGTTTCTCGAGCGCGACGTTGATGGTGAAGTGCAGGTCGTGGTGCACGATGTTCTCGACCGTCCAGTCGGTGAGGTTGTTCATCGTGTCGATGAACAGCCGCGCCATGCCGAACCAGCCCAGCACCGACCCGTCCCCGGTCACGAGGATCGACGGCGGCGCATAGCGCTTGAGCAGGGCGTCGTACCCCTTGATCAGCGTCTCGCGGCTGCGGATGTCGGCGATGTCCGAGGCGACGGAACGGTCACGCGGACGCTTTGGCGCGGCGACGGCGGTTTCGTGCAGCGGGCGGGCGCGGAACTTGCCGGTCATCACGCTGTGGTCGAGCACACGGCCTTCGGAGGCCTTCTGGAAGATGCGCCAGCGCGAGTCGATGGTGTCGAATTCCTGGCTGAACCGGCCAAGGCTTTCGGAGGGGCCGAGGAACATGTAGCCGTTCCGCCGCAGCCCGAAGAGGAACATCGACAGGACGCGCGCCTGCGGGCGGTCCTGAAGGTAGATGAACAGGTTGCGGCAGGAGATCAGGTTGAGGTTCATGAAGGGCGGATCGCTCAGCACGTCATGGGCGGAGAAGATGATCTTCTGGCGCAGGATCGGATCGACCACATACTTGTTGTTGCGCTTTTCGAAGTAGCGGCCGACGATCTCGGGCGGCAGGTTCGCGACGGCCTGCGCGTCATAGGCCCCGGCAGAGGCCCGTTCGAGCGAGCCGCGGTGCATGTCGGTCGCGATGATGCGGAACTTGCGGGCGGCCCCTGCCTCGGCCAGCGCTTCGGACATCTCTATGGCGAGCGTATAGGCCTCTTCGCCGGAGGCGCAGCCCGGCACCCAGATACGCAGGGGGCGAGGTTTCGTCGTCATTGCGGGCGAGCTTGTTCAGCACCTGCTTGCGCAGGACGGTGAAGGCCTCCGGGTCGCGGTAGAACTCCGTCACGCCGATCAGCAGGTCGCGGTAAAGCTCGTCCAGGGCCGACCGGTCGTCGGCCAGCAGCTTGAAATAGTCGGCCGGATCCTCGATGCCGCGCAGGTGTTGCCGCCGTTCCACCCGCCGCCGGACGTTGGCCGACTTGTAGGAGGAAAAGTCGACGCGGAACCCGTCTTCGAGCAATTGCAGGATGCCGTTCATCGTGCCGGAAAAATCCTTGTCTTCGCCGCTATCGGGTGCCCGTCCGGCAAAGATATCGCGGATCGCATCGGGCATGTCGGCGGCGCGCAGCACGCGGTCGACGGCGCCTGCGGCGATCACGCCCATCGGCATCGAGTTGAAGCCGGCCTCGTTCGGAGACTGGGCGATTACGGCGCCTCCGGCCTCGTGCAGAACCTTCGCCCCGCGCGATCCGTCGCTGCCCGATCCGGAAAGGATCACCCCGACCACGGGCTGTTTCTTGCGCTTGGCGACTGACCTGAGCAAAGTGTCGATCGGCAGGCGGGGCAGCTTGTCCTGGCTTGAAAACGATTGGACCCGGAAGATGTCGTCCTCCAGTTCGACGCTGATACCGGGACGGTTCAGGTAGATCGTGTCGGGCCGCAGCCTCATGCCGTCTTCGATGTGTTCGATCTTCATGCGCGACTTCCGCGACAGAAGTTCGTGCATCATCGACTTGTAGTCCGGCGAGAGGTGCTGGATCACCACGAAGGCCCAGCCGGAAAGATCCGAAGCGGCTTCGAAGAAGTCTTCGAGCGGTTCGAGCCCGCCGGCAGATGCGCCCACAACGACGAGAGGGACACTCTCAGAGCTGCCTTTCGCGTCGGCCATACCAGATCCTTCCCGGTTTAAATGTGCCTGAACTCTTGGTAACACAGAAGAAGGCGTTTTCAATCGAACGTGGAGCCGAGCTTGGTCCGTATTCTGCTTGCCGACGACGATCCGGAGTATCGCATCGCCTTTGCAGAGGCGATGGAGGCGGTCGGACACTCAGTGGCGGCCTTCGAAACCGTGGCCGAGACGCTGGAGGCGTTGCAGGCAGATCCCTTCGACATCGTGTTCCTCGATGTCATCATGGACGGGGGCGGGGCGATCACCGCGGTCCACAGCGTCCGCGCACTCAAGCCGGACATTCCGGTGGTGGTCATCACCGGGCGGCCCGAACTGATTGACTCTCCGCTGTTCACGCAGGGGCTGCGGTCTGCAGATGCGAAGATCAGGAAAACGTCCACGCTGTCGGAGCTGGCCGAGGTTGTCCGGGTCCTGACCAAAGGCTGAGGCGGGCTTCGGGCCTGCGTCTCGCCGTCTTGCGGAACGCCAAGCTTGGCCGGAACACGGCCGGAGGACAGGAATGCGCGCAGCGGCAGCCCACATGGACCAGAGCGGCGAACGGCGGCGTTCCCGGGTGCGCCGCGCCGCGCATGTGCTGAACGCCGCCGCCTTCGCGGTCGGGTTTCTCAACCTCGTGACGCGGCTGACGGGCGGCGGGCTTGCCTTCGATCTGGGCCCGGCGATGGTGCCCGCCACCTCGGTCTGCGTGATGCTGCTGTCGGCGGGCTTTGCGCTTCGGCACCTTGCGCCGCGCCTGGCGCCGCTGGCACTTGGGCTGAAGGGCCTCGCTGTCCTGATCGCCTTCTGGGGGCTGACGCTGGGCCGGGTCGGGGCAGAGCCCACGGCATGGATGTCGACCGCGACCGGCTTGGGCGTCGTCCTTGCCGCGCTGGTCGCCGCGATGCCGGAGCGGCACGATGCAAAGGGCTACGTGGCAAGCGCCGGGCTTCTGCTGGCGCTTGTCTCGCTTGTCAGTTTCGCCTTCGACCTGGGCGGCATGCAGGGCACCCCGGTCCTGACCGGCCTGTCGCTGCCGACCGCTTTGAGCCTGACGCTGATCTTCCTTGCCCAGATCCTTTCGCGCCCGTCGCGCGGCTGGATGGCTGTGCTGACCGGCGAAGGATCGGGCAGCCACATCGCCCGGCGGTTCCTTCTTCCGGTCGTCATCGGGCCGGTTGTGCTGGCGTGGCTGGCGCTGAAGGCCACCGAGCTCGGGTTCATCACACCCAGCGTCCGGCTGAGCGCGCTTAGCATGTTGCTGGGCGCGCTCGGGGGTTACGTGATCCTGCGGGTCGCGGCGTTCCAGAACGAGCGGGCGCAGGCCGCGCGGCAGCGGCTGGAGGAACTGGGGACGATCCTTGGGGCGGTGCCGCTTGGCGTCTTCCTGATGGACGCGGACATGAAGGTGATCCTGACCAACCACAGTGCACGGGCGATGATCGGTGACGGCGAAACGGCGGACCGCTGGCTGCGCGAGGCGGAGTTTCACGAACTGGAAACCCGGCGGCGGCTTGTGGGGGAAGAGCATCCCTTTGCACGCCTGACGGGCGCAGAGGCCTTCCGGTCGGTCTTTGTCGGGCATCTCGGCCCCGACGGCAGCGAGCAGGCCCTGCAGTTCGTCCTGACCCCGCTGGAGCCGGTTCCGGGCACTGCCGGGCGTCATGTGCTGACCGTCTGGAACGAGACCGAAAGCTGGGTCGTGCGCACCAACATGGCGCGGACCGAACGCTTCGAGGCGATGAGCCAGCTTGCCTCGGGCGTGGTGCACGAGGTCGCCAACATCTTCGGGGTCATCCGGCTGTCCACCGACACGTGGTCGCTGCGCAAGACCGATCCGTCGATGGACGGGGTGATCGGCACCTTGCAGAAGGTCGTCTCGCGCGGGGTGCTGCTGATCGACCAGCTCATGGCGCTGACGCGGGATTCGCGCCCGGACCTCCGGACTGAACTCGTCCGCCTGATCGAGGAGACGGTCTCGGTCGTCCGGCCCTCCCTGCCGACGGACATGATCCTGGAGGCGGACCTGCCAGAGGGGCCGGTGTCGGTGCCCGGTGGGCCTGCGGACTACGAGACGGCGCTGGTCCACCTGATCCTGAACGCCCGCGACGCCTGCATCGCCTCTGGTCCCGGCGGGCGGATCACGGTGCGGCTGACCGGGGGGGCAGAGGGCGACCCCGTCGTGCTGGAGGTGCGCGACACCGGGCCCGGCATGTCGGCGGAGTTGCTGGCGCGGTTCAGTGAACGGCAGGCCGTGAAGCGTCCCGGGGTGGGCGACACGCCGATCGGACTGTTCGCCGTCCGCGCCTTTGCCGACCGGACGGGCGGACGGCTGGAGCTGTCGAACGTGCCCGGTGCGGGCCTCTCGGTGCGGATGGTGCTGGAGCCGGAGCCCGCCGCCGCCGGACAGACGCCCGTCGAGCAGCCCGTCCTGTCCGGCGTGCGCGTGCTGCTGATGGACAAGCGTGTCGACACGAGGGCCCTGTCGGCAGAGGCGCTGGCGGCCATGGGGGCCGATGTCACGACCGCCGCGACCGCCGCCGCGGCGCGCGACAGCCTGAAGGGCGACGCCCGGATCGATCTGCTTATCACGGACGTGCAACTGGACGACGGCAGCAGCGGCGATTACCTTGCCAAGCTGGCCCGAGGGCGCAATCCGGACCTCAGGGTGATCTATTGCTCGGGCTATGCCGAGATGGTCGACCCCGCGCTGCGCCATGTTCCCGGCCTCGGCCTGCGCAAGCCGGTGTCGATCATGCTGCTGAAGCGGACGGCTGCGCTGGCACTTGGCCGGTAGGGCCTACCAGTCGTCCCGGCTGTTGAGCATGTCGAAGTCGATGGTCCTGAGGCTGTCGGCCAGGCCGGAAGCGGGCAGCGCCGCCGCGAAGAGGTGGCCCTGACCCTTGGCGCAGTTCATGCTTTGCAGCGCCCGCAGTTGTTCCGGCGTCTCGATCCCCTCGGCGATGACCGTCAGGTCCGAGCTTTCGGACAGGTGGAGGATCGACTCGACAATGGCGCGGTCGATTTCGCTGTCCAGCATCCGCCCGATGAAGTGGCGGTCGATCTTGAGGATGTCCACCGGCCATCCGCTGAGATGGCGCAGCCCGCCGTACCCGGTGCCGAAGTCGTCCAGCGCCACGCGCGCGCCGCGGCGGCGCAGTTCCTCCAGCGTGCGGAAGACCTGCCCCTCGGCGGCGCCGAGCATGATCTTCTCGGTCACCTCGATGATGATCTGCGACCACGACAGCCCGTGGATCTCGGACAGGTGGGATTGCAGTTCGAAGGCGAATTCCCGGTTCATCAGGTCGAAGCTGGTGACGTTGATGGCAAGCGTCAGGTCCCGCGCCCGGTTGGGGCCGAGATCGGCGAGCGCCTTCAGCGCGGAGCCGGTCAGCTTCTGGGTCAGCCGCTCCGCGTTTTCCGGATCGTTCAGGATCGGGATGAAATCGTCGGGCATCAGGACGCCGCGGTCCGGGTCTTCCCAGCGGGCCAGCACCTCGAAGCCCGTGCAGTCGCCGGTGACGAGGTTGTGGACCGGCTGGAAATACGGGCGGATCTGGTTGGCGGACAGCGCGGCATTGAAGCGGCGCGTGATCTCGCGCGGGTTCGGGCGCCGGTCCATGCCGGGGGCGAAGACGGTGGACAGGCCGCGCCCGCCGCTCTTGGAGACGTGGAGCGCGCCTTCGGCCAGTTCGAAGAGGGTGTCGTAGTCCACGGCGTCGTTGGGGTAGGTCGCGGCGCCTGCACTGGTCCGCCCGAGGTTCGGACGCCCCAGCGTGGCGGTGCTGCGCAGGATGCTGTCGCGGCAGCGGGACAGCACGTCGCCGAGGTAGCTGTTGTAGCGTTCGGGCAGTTCGACCAGCGCCCCGAACTGGTCGCCGGCAAGGCGCCCGACGATGGCGGTGTCGGGCAGGGCCGCCGAAAGGGCACCCGCCACCAGTCCGAGGTAGCTGTTGCCGAACTGGTATCCGAAGAGATCGTTGACGTTCTTGAGGTTCTCCACCTCGAACAGGATCAGCGCGCAGGCATCCGCGCTGTCCTGCAACCGTTTTCGGACCTCGCGTTCGAAGGCGCCGAGGGTCTGCGCGCCGGTCAGCGGATCGGTACGGGTCTGCAGCTCGAGCCGGGCAGAGCGGCGTTGCGCGGCAATCAGCTCGATCTCCAGCTCGAAGCTGGTGGTCACCGCCTTCAGCATCGTCGACACCATGACAGAGATCGCGTCGAGCCGTGCCTTGTGCGGGGCCGTCGCGGCGTCCGCTTCCTGCATGCGCACCGCGAGGCAGCCGCAGACGCTGTAGTCCCCGTCCAGGAGGATCCGGCAGATGATCTGGTCCGACCCGTGCCGCCCGTCCACGGGATACGGCATCGTCCTGACTGTCGGGATGCTGGTGCCGGTGGCGCGCTGGATCAGGTAGTCATCGAGAAAGCGGGTCGCGGCCTCTTCCAGCTGGGACGACTGCACCTGGCGCAGCACGTGGACATCGCCGTGCTTGGAGCTCGCGCGCGGGATCAGCACGACCTCCGCCGCCCCGAGCGAATCACGGATCAGAGTCTCTGCACCTTCGACGATGCGCCTGACTTCCTCTTGAAAGGCGGCACCGGATTCAACTGCGTTACTTTCCCAGAGGTCGCTCAACTTGCCATCTTTCCATCGGTCAAACCTGTAACGGGCCCGCCTGGGTGACCGTACAGTGGCCTGCCCTACTTTGGTAGTCGCCGGGCCGTCCACGCCACGACCTCCTGTCTGGATCCTTAACACCGTGAAACCGCATCGGCCTGGCGTTGAAAGACCCGGCCCGCGCGCTTCCAGAAAACTGATTTATGTTAATAATGTCCTAACGCGGTAAACGCCGCACGCAGTGTGCGCCGATTCGTTGCTTTTCGACACCAAAAACATTCGGTCCTGACAGGCGGCACGAGCCGTAAACAGACGGGCTGTGGATACCCTCCGACAACCGGGGCGGCAATGCGCCCCGGCAAGATCGTTACGTCATCGTACCATGCCGACGATTTCGAAGGTGCGGTCGATGATCGGCGTCGCGATCTCTCGCGCACGCTCGGCCCCGCGGGCGAGGATGGCGTCGATTTCCGAGGGGTTCTCCATCAGGCGGGCCATTTCGCCGGAGATCGGCGACAGTTTCGCCACGGCAAGCTCGGAGAGCATCGGCTTGAACTCCGAGAACTGACGCCCGCCGACATCGCGCAGCACCTCGTCCACCGTCATGTCCGCCAGGGCGGCGTAGATGTTGACGAGGTTGCGCGCCTCGGCCCGGCCTTCGAGCCCCTCCGCCTCGGAGGGCAGGGCTTCCGGGTCGGTCTTCGCCTTGCGGATCTTAGAGGCGATGGCGTCCGCGTCGTCGGTCATGTTGATGCGCGCCATGTCCGAGGGATCGGACTTCGACATCTTTTTCGTGCCGTCGCGCAGGGACATGACGCGGGTCGCCGCGCCCTCGATCACCGGCTCGGGGATCGGGAAGAAGTCGACGCCGAAGTCGTGGTTGAACTTGATCGCGATGTCGCGGGTCAGCTCGACGTGCTGCTTCTGGTCCTCACCCACCGGGACGTGCGTCGCGTGGTACAGGAGGATGTCGGCGGCCATCAGCGCGGGATAGGCGAACAGGCCCAGCGAGGCGTTCTGCTGGTTCTTGCCGGCCTTGTCCTTCCACTGGGTCATCCGCTGCATCCAGCCCATGCGGGCGACGCAGTTGAAGATCCACGCCAGCTCTGCATGGCCGGAGACCTGGCTCTGGTTGAAGAGCACGGATTTCTCCGGATCGACACCTGACGCCATGAAGCCGGCGCAGAGTTCGCGGGTGGCGCGCTTCAGGCTGGCAGGGTCCTGCCAGACGGTGATCGCGTGCATGTCCACCATGCAGTAGATCGACTGCACGCCGGTGTTCTGGCTCTGCGCGAAACGCTTGAGCGCGCCAAGATAATTGCCGAGCGTCAGGCCGCCGGAAGGCTGGATGCCGGAAAAGACGCGGGGCGCGAAAGCGGGAGAGGTTTGGACCCCCTCGGTCATGGCGGTGTCTCCGTCTGGAAATTGCTGCGCGGCTGGCTTACCCATGCCCGGACACCCCGTCAAGGAAAGGCCCCGCATGACCCATCCGCACAACGAAGCGCCGGTGAACCCGCTGCCCCCGGTCGTGGCCGCGATGTTCCTTGTCCTGCTGGGGATCGAGGCGTTCTTTTCGCTGGCCGACATGGGCATGATCGGCGGCCGCGACGCCGTGGGCCTGCGGTTCGGCTACATCGAGCGGTTCGGATTCTCGGGGCAGGTCTTCGACTGGATGCTGGACAACGCGCGCTACCCGCCCGAGCACCTGATCCGTTTCGTGTCCTACCCGTTCCTGCACGGCAGTTTCTACGAGGCTCTGTTCGGCATGGTCTTCCTGCTGGCCATGGGCAAGATCGTCACGGAGTCGATGGGGGCGCTGGCTTTTGTCGCCATCTTCTTCGTCAGCGCCGTGGCGGGCGCGCTGTGCTTCGGCCTGTTCAGCAACGATCCGTGGCTGGTGGGCGCCTACCCTTCGGACTTCGGCCTGATCGGAGGGTTCACCTATCTCTTGTGGCTGCGGCTGGGACAGGAGGGCGGCCCGCAGATGCGGGCTTTCGGGCTGATCGGCATGCTCATGGGCATCCGGCTGGTGTTCGGCCTGCTCTTCGGGACGGACGACACATGGATCGCCGACCTCGGCGGTTTCTTTGCGGGGTTCCTGCTGGCGGTCGTGATGGTGCCGGGCGGCTGGCGCCGCTTCCTGCACCGCGTGCGCGGGGGCCGGGGCTAGAACGCCTTGTCCGGCAGGCGCATGGGCCGGGTGCTGCGTGGCGCCGGGGCCTGCGGTTTGAAGGGTTCCAGCGGCGCGGGCGCCGTGGCCCAAGTATCGGCCCGGGTCGCATCCTTGTGGTCTGCCTCCGGTCCCAGCCATTTCCGCGCCCGCTGCGCCACGAGGTCCTGCGCAAGGCACGTGTCGCGGATCAGGACGGAGGCTTCGGTGTCCAGCCGCATGGAGCGCAGCGTCAGGCTGTGCGAGCCGAGCACGATGGTGGTGCCGTCCACGACGATCACCCGCCCGGCCGTCCCGTCCGGTCCGCGCTGTGCCACCGTGTCCCGGCCCTGCGGCGCGTATCTCAGGAAGGTGACCCGCCGACCGAAGGCCCGGGCGAGCAGGGCGAGCGTGTGGTCGCGTGCGTCCTCTGCCCGCGCCACCGTGTCGGGCAGGGCGCCGCCGAAGGGCAGGATGTCCGCGTCTGGATGCAGCACGACCGTCAGTTGCAGCTCCGGCGTGGCGCGTGCGGCGCTGGCCAGCGCGTCGGCAAGCGCGGGATGACGGAAGGCGGGCGTCTCGATGTAGACGTGCTGCCGGGCCGCCCCGAATGTGCGGAGGAGATGCGTCTCCGCATCGCGGGCCTTCGTCGTGCCGGTGAAGGCGAGCGGGCCTGAGGACGGGTCGGAGAGCGTGCGGAGCAGGCGCAGTTCGGGCCGGCTCTGACGGCGGGAGACCGTCGCGAAGGGGCGCGGCTCCGACGCGAGGGTGGGCGCGCCGGTGGCGATCGCGGCGCTCCAGCAGTCGGCGAAATGCGACCGGAGGGCCCCGGCGAAATCCGCGTCCTCGATCAGGGCCGCGACGTCGTGCCAGTCCTGACCCTTGTGCCGCATGTCGATGGAGTAGCCGCCGATCAGGGCCCGTTCGCCGTCCGCCACGGCAAAGGACTGTGCGATCCGCTGCGGCCTGGGCGTCGGACCCTTGGCGAGTGCCGCGCGCTGCGGCAGGGTCAGCCGCCGCGCGTCGTCGGTGGCAAGCTGCCGGAGCGCGGCACGGATCGGTCTGCGAAAGCGCAGCGCCCATAGCCTGCCCATCGTCTGGCCGTGCGGGGCACAAAGGATCTGCGCATTGCCCTGGTGCACGTTGGCAAAGGCCGAGGCCGCCAGCCACACCCGCCGGTGACGGTCCGCGTCGAACAGCGGGTCGTCGTCCCCGAACGCCATCAGCAGGCGGACGCCGCGGCGCGTGACCCAGGCGATCAGGTCGCTCCAGGTGGTCAGGCCACGCTCGGTCAGTGCCTCGGTCAGCAGGGGCGTTCCCGGCGACAGGGTCCGCACGGCGAGGATCAGCTCTTCTGTCGCGGAGGCGGCGAGCGTTTCCAGCGCGGCGAGGGTTTCGGACCGGGTGTGGAGGAGGCGGGTCATGCGGGCTTGCGGCGGCGCACGATGGAGCGGAACTCCGACAGCCGGAAGGCGCCCAGAAGCTGCCCCGCGACACCATAGACCGCGACGCCCACGGCGATCAGCAGGAGCAGGGCCAGCACGCGCAGACCGGCGGTCGCCAGCCACGGGGCCAGCAGCAGTTCGGCCCCGAAAAGCGCGGCGCCCATGATCGCCGACGCGGCGACGATGCGGCCCGCGCGCTTGTAGAAGCGGGTGTCGAAGCGCGCCACGTCGCCCATGCCCCGGGTTCCGCGTGCCAGTTGCCAGACCATCGTCCATCCGGCGAGCGAGGTGGCGATGGCGGGCGCGAGCCAGCCGATCAGCGGCGCAAGCCCGATGGCGGCCACGGCGTTGACGACCATCGACCAGACTGCGAAGCGGAAGGGCGACCGGGTGTCTTCGCGCGCGAAATAGACGGGTTGCAGCACCTTCTGGAGGACGAAGGCGGGCAGGCCCACGCCGTAGATCGCGACGGCTATGGCCATGGCGCGGCTGTCCTCCGGCCCGGTGCGACCGTGTTCGAACAGCACCGAGACCAGCGGCAGCGGCATGACCACAAGTGCCACGGCGCAGGGCACGGTCAGGGCCAGCGACAGTTCGCCCGCGCGGGAGAAGGCCATGCGCCCACCGACGTGATCCTCTGCCTTCAGGCGGCGCGAGAGGTCGGGCAGGAGCACGATGCCGATGGCGATGCCGACGACCCCCAGCGGAAGCTGGTAGAGACGGTCGGCGTTGTAGAGCCACGATACCGCCTTTTCGAAGTGCGAGGCCACCTGCTGGCCGACCAGCAGGTTCACCTGCATGACGCCTCCGGCGAGGGCCGCGGGAATGGCGATGCGGGTCAGGCGCTTCATGTCGTCGGTCAGGCGCGGGCGGCCGGGGCGGATCTTCAGCCCGGCGCGCTCTGCCGCGACCCAGACGAGGGTCAGCTGTGCCAGGCCCGCCACCGGGATCGTCCAGATCAGCCACTCGATATGGGCGCCGCCGAACAGGCCCTGTCCGAAGGTCAGGCCGGACACGATCAGGATGTTCAGCAGGACGGGCGCGGCGGCGGCGGCGGCAAAGCGGCCCACGGCGTTCAGTGCGCCGGACAGGAGCGCCGCCAGCGAGATCGTCAGGATGTAGGGGAAGGTGATGCGCCCGAAGGCAGTTGTCAGGTCGAAGCGTTCGTCGCCTGCAAATCCGCCCGCCGTGGCCCAGACCAGGAGCGGCATGAAGATCATTGCCAGCGCGGTCAGGATCAGCAGCAAGAAGGCAAGCCCGGAAAAGGCGTCGCGGGCAAAGCCCTGCGGGTCCTCCCCGGCTTCGAACTTTTTGGAGAACATCGGCACGAAGGCGGCGTTGAACGCGCCCTCGGCAAAGAACCGGCGGAACAGGTTCGGCAGCCGGAAAGCGGCGACGAAGGCGTCCATCAGCGGGCCGGGGCCGATGACGGTGGCGATCAGGATATCGCGGACAAGGCCCAGCACGCGGCTGGCGAGGGTCCAGAATCCGACAGTGAGGATGCCGGAGATGAGGCGGATGGGTTTCATGGCTGCTCGCAGCAAGAGGTCTGGATGCAGTTACCGCGAAAGATGTGCAGGGTGAACCCCGCCTTCGTGCAGGTTTCGTGCAGTCAGAGCAGCGTGGTCGCGGCGACGGAGATCAGCAGCGCCGCCGCAAACCCGTAGTTGATGGCCCGGGCAGTGCGCGGATTGCCCGCCAGACGGGTCAGCAAGGTGCCGATGACCATCCATGCCGCGTTCACGGTCAGGATCACCGCGAAGGCCACGAGGGTCTTCGTCAGCGCATCGGGCAGCGGCTCCGGGCGCAGGGTGAAGCCCGAGAAGAGCGCGGCCATGGCGGCGTAGGCCTTGGGGTTCATCATCGACAGAAGCGCGCCTTCGTGCCAGCGCGGCGGGCGGCGACCGCTGTCTGCCGGGCCGATGGGCGGCGCATTCGCGATCCGCCAGGCGAGCCACAGGAAGTAGAGCGCGGCGAGCCCGGTGATGACCGGCGCGGCGCCGGGAACAGCCAGCAAAAGCCCCGCCGTGCCCGTACCGACCAGCGCGATGACCCCGAGCATCCCGAAGCTGAGCCCCAGCAGGTAGCCTATCGCATCGCGGCGGCCGAAAGCGGCACCGACCGCTGCCATCGACAGCGTGTTCGGCCCGGGGCTGCCCGCAAGGGCGAATCCCGCAAGCAGGAATTGCGGAAGGTCGCTCATGCGTTTGAGCTACCGCGCCATATATTCAGTTGCAACAATGCAAAAAGGTGCTAAGATAGTTTACCAGTCAACTTTCCTGACGCTCAGCGGGGGCAGCTTGGGAATTGGATACCGCATACACAAGAGTCTCGGGGCGGTCGTAGTCACGCTGAGAGGCGACGTGGATCCGCTGGAGCATCTCGACTCCATCGCGGCGTATGCCCAGGACCCCGATTTCGAGCCGAGCCAGAGCATCCTCTTCGACCTCGACGGATGCCGCTTTCCGAACCACGGCTACGCCGAGATGCGCGCCGTCGCCATGAAATCGCGCCGGACCTTCCTGGCGCAGTCGGCAAACGTCCGACACGCCTGTTTCGTGACCGATGACGTGACCTACGGCATGTGCCGGATGTTGCAGATGCTGCTCGACGATGCGCCGTGGGAGACGGAGATCTTTCACAGCCGGGCCGAAGCGCTGGATTTCATGCAACTGGACCAGGGGCATCCCGACTACGCCGCCTTTGCAGACCGCTGGCTGGGATACCGGGGGCCGGCATGGCCCGCGAGGGCGCAGCAGGCCGGGGCGCGCGCCCTTCAGCCGTAGGCGCGTTCCGCCCCTTCCGCCATCGCCAGCCGCAGCTTCTTCTCGATCATGTCGCGCTTCGTCTTGGAGTGCAGCTTCAGCCCGAACATGTCCTTCACGTAGAAGGTATCGACCACCTGTTCGCCATAGGTGGCGATGACGGCGGAGGCGATGTAGATGTTCTGGCTCGCCAGCACACGCGCCAGATCGTAGAGCAGCGAAGGCCGGTCGCGGGTGTCCACCTCGATGATCGTGAAGATCTCGGACCCTTCGTTGTCGAAGGTGATGTGGGTCGGCACCTTGAACGCCTTTTCGCGCTTCTTGTACTTGTCGCGCGATTTCACCGCCTCGCGGGCCACCACCTCTCCGGTCAGGGTCTTGCGGATGGTTTCGCGCAGGCGGGGGATGCGCACTTCCTCGTAGGGGGCGCCGTCCGCATCCTGTATCCAGAAGACCGCCGTGGCATAGCCGTCGCGGGTCGTGAAGGTCCGCGCGTCCACCACGTTGGCGCCCGACAGCGCAAGCGCGCCGGTCAGGCGGGAGAAGATGCCGGGATGATCCTGCAGCGCAAAGCAGACGCGGGTGGCGTCGCGGTCGTCGTCGGGATGGATATCCATCCGCACCTCGTCGTCCGTGAGCCCGCGCAGCAGGTTGGCAAAGATGACATGCGCGGTGACATGCAGGCCCTGCCAGTAGGGCCCGTAGTGCCGAGACGTTTCGTGCGCCAGATCGGCCTCCGACCAGTCGGACAGCTTCTCGCGCAGTTCCTGCTTGGCCACGGTGCCGCGCTTTTCGCGGTTCAGCTCTTCCATGCCGCCTTCGAGCGCGCGGCGGGTCTGGCGGTAGAGGGCGCGCAGCAGGGCGGCCTTCCAGTTGTTCCACGTGCCGGGACCCACGCCACGGATGTCGCAGACCGTCAGCACCGTCAGCAGGTTCAGCCGCTCGACCGTCTTCACCGCCTTGGCGAAGTCGCGCACGGTACGCGGGTCGGCGATGTCGCGTTTCTGCGCCATATCGGACATCAGCAGGTGGTAGCGGACCAGCCATTCCACCGTCTCGCATTCTTCCTTGTTGAGCCCGAGGCGCGGCGCCACCGTGCGGGAGATGCGGGCGCCGATGATCGAGTGATCCTCGTCCCGGCCCTTGCCGATGTCATGCAGCAGCAGCGCGACGTAAAGCACCCGGCGGTTCACGCCTTCGTCGAGGATCGAGGAGGAGACGACCAGCTCTTCCTTCAGGTGCCCGTGCTCGATCTCCGACAGGTGCCAGATGCACTGGATGGTGTGTTCGTCTACCGTGTAGTGGTGGTACATGTTGAACTGCATCATCGCCACGATGGGCGCGAATTCGGGGATGAAGGCGGCAAGGACGCCAAGCTCGTTCATCCGGCGCAGCGCACGTTCCGGGTTCCCGTGGTTCAGCAGAAGGTTGAGGAACAGCTCCTGCGCCTGCGGGTTCTTCCGCATGGCGTCGTTGATGAGGTGCAGGTTGGCCTTGATCAGCCGCATGGCGTCCGGATGGATCAGCAGCCCGGTGCGCAGCGCTTCCTCGTAGATGCGGAGCAGGTTCAGCGGGTCGGCGAGGAAGGCCTTGTCGTCGGCAATCGCCAGCCGTCCGTTCACCACGCTGTAGCCATCGCCCGTCTCGGGGGCGCGCTTG
Source organism: Sagittula sp. P11 (assembly GCF_002814095.1). Taxonomy (NCBI): domain Bacteria; kingdom Pseudomonadati; phylum Pseudomonadota; class Alphaproteobacteria; order Rhodobacterales; family Roseobacteraceae; genus Sagittula; species Sagittula sp. P11. Next base: position 1,739,623 of record NZ_CP021913.1, on the reverse strand, counting down.
AAGAACCGTTCCAGCAGCGGCGGCCCCTTGGAATGGTCGGCCTCGAGCGAGGTCAGAAGGATGCGGGTCAGGTCGCCCACCGCGGTGGCGTGGCGGAAATAGTCCTGCATGAACCATTCCACGGCACGCCGCCCGCCACGGTCGTTGTAGCCCATGCGGGCCGAGACCTCGACCTGCATGTCGAAGGTCAGTTGCTCCACCGCGCGGCCCGCCAACAGGTGCAGGTGAATCCGCACCGCCCAGAGAAAGCGTTCGGCCTGAACGAAGGTCTCGTATTCCTCGGGCAGGAACACGCCGCTGCGGACGAGCTGTCCGACATCGTCGGTGTGATGCACGTATTTCGTGATCCAGAACAGCGACTGGAGATCGCGCAGGCCGCCCTTGCCCTCCTTGACGTTGGGCTCGACCATGTAGCGCTGGCCCTGCTTGCCGTGGCGGGCGTCGCGCTCCTCCAGCTTGGCCTTGACGAATTCGCGCTCCGTCCCTTCGAAGAGGTCGGACCAGAGCTTTTCTTCAAGGTTGTTGGCCAGCTTCTCGTCGCCGATCAGGTAACGGCTTTCGAGCATGGCGGTCCGGATGGTGAAATCCTCGCCGCCGAGGCGGACGCAATCCCGGACGGTGCGGGAGGAGTGGCCGACCTTCAGTTTCAGGTCCCACAGGATGTAGAGCATCGATTCGATGACGCTCTCGGCCCAGGGGGTGATCTTGTAGGGGGTCAGGAACAGCAGGTCGACGTCGGAATAGGGCGCCATCTCGCCCCGGCCGTAACCGCCGACCGCGAGAACGGCGATGCGTTCGGACCGGGTCGGGCTGGGGTTGGGGTGGATGACCTGCGTCGCGACCTCGAAGGCCAGTGTGACCAGCCCGTCGGTGATCCAGGTGTAGGCCCGTGTGGTGCGGCGGGAGCCGAAGGGTTCGCGTTCGAAGGCGGCCTGCACCGTGTCGCGCCCGTGCTTTGCCGCCGCCGAGAGGACCGAAACGGTGGCCTTGCGGACACCGTTCTCCGCGCCGGTGGGCAGGGCTGCGAACAGCTCTGCCCTCACGGCCGGAAGGTCGAAGATATCCGCTGCCGACGCGATCAGGTCGGTCGGCAGCGTACCCGGGTCTGCGTCAGAAACCTGCGCCGGAGAGGTTGCGGGGGGCAGGGTCAAGGATCACCATCTGGTTGTTCTGTACCGTCGCGACGGCCAGCGCGCGCTCGTTCGTGCCGTCTTTGAGCAGCCGGAATACACCGCCGGTGCCGGTAAAGCCAGAAGATGTGAGGGATTTTCCGGTCAATGCGTCGCTTCTGCCCTGCTTGGCGAGAAGCGCGATGGCGGAAATACCGTCATAGGCCAGCCCGGCGAGCGGATGTGCCGCGGAGCCGAAGGTGGAGGCGTAGCGCTGGTTGAACGCTTCCTGCCGCTGAGTGTCGGGGATGGCGAACCATGCGCCTTGCGCGCCCGGCAATGCGAAGAGATCCGGCCGCACGTCCCAGCGGGTCAGGCCGACGTACTGGATCTGGCCCGGGGTCACGCCGTTCTCCGGCAACTGGTTCAGCAGCATCGGCATGGCGGCGTTGGTCGCATCTGTGGTGATGAAGACCGTGTCGGCAGCCCCGGACTTCACCGTGGCGCCCGCGCGTTGTGCCGCGGCCGAGACACCGGCGACGGAGAGCGAGTAGGGCTCTGCCGAGACGACGCGGATGCCGTTCGCGGTGGCGGCCTGCTCGATGGCGGCCTTGCCGAACTGGCCGGGCACGTCGTCGGAGTAGACGATCACGATGCTCTTCTTGCCGCGCTTGCGGGCATGGGCCATCAGGCGGTCCGCCGTGTTGGCGAAGGTCGGCCCGAGGATGAAGACGTTGCCGCCGGCGATGGCGGTGGTGTTCGAGAAGCTCAGGACGTTCACGCCCTCGTCGGCAACGGCGGCACCGGCGGCATTGGCCGCTTCGGAGAACAGCGGGCCGAGAATGATCTTCGCGCCGTCGTCCACGGCCTTCTGCGCCTGCGCGGCGGCCTGCGCCGACTGCCCGCCGGTGTCATAGACACGCAGGTCGATCTGCACGCCGGACTGCTCCCGGATGGCGAGGCGGGCGGCGTTCTCCAGCGACACGGCCACCGGCCCGGCGCCGGAGTCGGATTTCGGCACCAGGAGCGCCACGGGGATCGGGGCGCTGGCGTCGATGCTGGGACCGCCGGTGCTGGCGCCGGATCCGCCAAGACCGCCGACCATCGTCGGGTCGCAGGCAGACAGAAGGGCAGCCGCGGTGAGTGCGGCAAGCGGGCGCAACGCCTTGCGAAGGCGGGGCAAAACGGTGAACATGGAGACTCCCTCGTCGTGTCGTGGTGCGGGGTGAGTGACCCGCACGGGTTTGACACGATCATAGGCGAGCACGAAAGGCGGGGCCAGTGACTTATCCGGATAAGACCGGGATCGGCGGCAAATTGGCCGCGGGCCTGTACCTCGTGGCCGTGCCCATCGGGAACGCGCGCGACATTACCCTTAGGGCACTTGATGTCCTGCGCGATGCAGACGTGCTCGTGGCAGAGGACACGCGCTCGCTTCGGCACCTGATGGACCTGCACGGAATCCCGCTGCGAGAACGGCAGCTTCTTGCCTATCACGATCACAGTGGCGACAGGACCCGTCATCGGGTGCTGGACGAGATCGTGGCTGGCAAGGCCGTTGCTTATGCATCCGAGGCCGGGACACCGATGGTTTCCGACCCGGGATTCGACCTTGCGCGGGAGGCGACGGAGGCGGGGCTGGCGGTCACGACCGCGCCCGGGGTTTCCGCCGCCATCGCCGCGCTGACGCTGGCTGGCCTGCCGACCGACCGGTTCATGTTCCTCGGCTTCCTGCCGAACGCCGGTGCGGCGCGCCGCAAGGCGCTGGACGAGCTGACGGGCATCGCGGCAACACTGGTGTTCTACGAATCGCCAAAGCGGGTGGCCGCGATGCTGGCTGACGCCGCCGACCGGCTCGGAGACCGTCCGGCGGCCGTCTGCCGGGAATTGACGAAAAAGTTCGAGGAAATCCGCCGGGGACCCCTGTCAGAACTGGCAACCCACTACGCCCAATCCGCTGCACGCGGCGAAATCGTGGTGGTGATCGGCAAAGGGGATTCAGGAAACATTAGGGAAATCGACATAGAACAGGAAGTGAACGCGGCGCTTGAGACGATGACCGTGCGGGACGCAGCCGATTATGTCTCTACCCGGTTCGGCGTGAAGCGGCGGCCGGTTTATCAGATGGCGATGCGGTTGGCGAAGGAACACACAGACGTGGATGGCGGCTGACGCTGCGGTTCCTGCGTGTTGGCGAAGGAAGAACACGATGGTTCATCGGTCGGGGACTGTGGATACGAGGCAGATGTCGCTCTGGGACTGGTCCGCCCCTGCGCCTGACCGGGTGGTTCAGGTGCCAAAACAGGATACGGTGCGACGCGCCAAGCGGGACGCAGGGCGCACCGGGTACGAGGCGGGTGCATCCGCGGAACTGCGCGTTGCCCAGGATTACGAGCGGCGCGGATTTCCTCTGGCCCGTCGGCGGTGGCGCGGACAGGGCGGCGAAATCGACCTCATCGTGCGGGACGGCGACGGCCTGATCTTCGTGGAGGTCAAGAAGAGCCGGTCCTTCCAGCGCGCCGCCGAACGGCTCTCGCGCCAGCAGATGAACCGGATCATCAGCGCGGCGGAAGAATTTCTTGGAACGCAGCCGCGCGGGTCGCTGACCGATGTGCGTTTCGACCTCGCGATGGTCGACGGGTACGGGCAAATCCGGGTGATCGAGAACGCAATCGGCCACTGCTAGCCCTGCGCACATCGTCGGTGCATTGCCTCTGGCGGGTCCATGGGTCATCTATGGGGCGAACTGCCAGGGTATAGCCATGAAAATCGCCTTCCAGATGGACCCGATCCTCGGGGTGAACATCAACGCCGACAGTACATTCCGCATCGCCGAGGAAGCTCAGGCGCGCGGACACGAGCTGTTCTATTACGGGCCGGATCAACTGGCCTTCGACGAGGGCCGGATCACCGCGACCGGCCACTGGATGACGGTCCAGCGTGTCGAGGGCACGCCCGCCATCCTCGGTGAACGGGTGACCGTCGATCTGGCGGACATGGACGTGGTCTGGCTGCGTCAGGATCCGCCGTTCGACATGCACTACATCACCACCACCCACCTGCTGGACTGGCTGAAGGGTGACACGCTTGTCGTCAATGATCCCTTCTGGGTGCGCAACTTCCCCGAGAAGCTGCTGGTGCTGAAGTTCCGCGACCTGACGCCGCCGACCATGATCGCCCGCGACCTGCTGGCGATCAGACGCTTCCGCGCCAAGCACGGCGACATCATCCTCAAGCCGCTCTACGGCAACGGCGGCGCGGGCGTGTTCCGCCTGACGGCCGACGACCGCAACCTCAGCTCGCTGCACGAACTGTTCACCGGCTTCTCGCGCGAGCCGCTGATCGTGCAGAAATACCTGCCGGCGGTGACGAAGGGCGACAAGCGGGTCATCCTCGTCGACGGCGAGCCGGTCGGTGCGATCAACCGTGTCCCTGCAGAGGGCGAAGTGCGGTCCAACATGCACGTCGGCGGGCGTCCTGAGAAGGTCGAGCTGACCGACCGTGACCGCGAGATCTGCGCGGCCATCGGACCGACGCTGCGGGAAAACGGCCAGATCTTCGTGGGCATCGACGTGATCGGCGACTGGCTGACCGAGATCAACGTGACCTCGCCCACCGGCATCCAGGAGCTTGAGCGCTTCGACGGCATCAACGTGGCGGAGCGGATCTGGCAGGCGATCGAGGCTCGCATCTCATGAGCTGGCAGCTGCGGCTGCTGAACGCGCAGTTGCGGCTGTTGGTCAAACCCCGGATCGGGCGCACGCGCGCGCCGGAAGACGCGGCGCGCAGCGTGGATCGCGGCGCGCGCTTTGCCGTCCATCCGCCGTTCCTGCGGTTCCAGGAACGTCCTGGCGGCCTGTTCTGGATATCCTGCGGCAAATGTGCGCCGCGCCGAGTCATCCTCTATTTCCACGGTGGCGGCTACGTGTCTGGCAGCCCGCATACCCACCGTGCGATGCTGGGCGTCCTGTCCGGCATGGTGGCGGTGGAGGTCGTGGCGCCGAAGTATCCGCTGTTGCAGGAGGAACCTTTCCCCGCGCCCTTCGACGCGGCACTGGCCGCCTGGGATCGTCTGATGGCGCTGGGGTACCGTCCGGGCGATGTCGTGCTGGGGGGCGACTCGGCGGGGGGCGGGATCGCGCTGGCCTTGCTGTCGGCCCTCTGCCTGCGGCGGGAAGCCCCGGCGGGCGTGGTAGTCTTTTCCCCGTGGGTGGACCTTGCCATGACCGGTGCGTCTCTCCGCTCCAACGCCGCGCGCGATCCGTTGTTGCCGGCCGACAGGGTTGCCGAACTGACCGGCATGTTCCTTGCCGGGGCCGATCCGCGCGACCCGAGGGCCTCGCCGCTCTACGCGGAATTCCCGGGGTGCCCGCCCGTGATGCTCACGTCCTCCCGTGCCGAAATCCTGTTCAGCGAGATCGGCGGAATGGCGAAACGGCTGGAGGAAGGCGGCGCCGATGTCTCGCATGAGATACACCCCACCGCCCCCCATGCATGGCCGCTGTTTCAGGGCTGGATTCCCGAAGCGCGGGACACGTTGGCCCGCGCGGCGCGCTTCGTTCAGGCGTCGTTCGACGATGGCATCCGGTAGCTGAGCGCTTCTGCCACGTGGGGGCGCAGTACGTCCGCCGCGCCGTCCAGATCGGCGATGGTACGCGCGACGCGCAGGACCCTGTGGTAGCCGCGCGCGGACAGGCCGAAGCGGTCGGCGGCGCGTGTCATCAGCTCCCGGCTGCCGGTGTCGAGCGTCGCGATCCCCTCCAGCAGGTTGCCTTCCGCGTCGGCGTTGGTACGCAGCTCGGGATAGGCCGCGAAGCGCGTCTCCTGCACCGCGCGGGCCTGCGCCACGCGGGCCGCCACCTCGGCGGAGGTGTCGCCGGAGGGCGGGAGGTCGAGGTCGGAATAGGCGACGGCAGGCACGTCGATGCGCAGGTCGAAGCGGTCCATCATCGGGCCGGAGATCCGCCCGAGGTAATCCTCCCCGCAGTTCGGCGCCTTGGAACAGGCGCGGCCCGCATCTGCCAGGTGGCCGCAGCGGCAGGGATTGGCCGCCGCCACCAACAGGAACCGGCAGGGATAGCGGATGTGGGCATTGGCTCGCGCGACCATGACCTCTCCGGTCTCGACCGGCTGGCGCAGGGTTTCCAGAACGGCGCGCGGGAACTCCGGAAACTCGTCCATGAACAGCACGCCGTTGTGGGCGAGACTGATTTCGCCCGGCTTCGCCCCGCGCCCGCCGCCGATCAGCGCCGCCATGGAGGCGGTGTGATGCGGCTCGCGGAAGGGGCGGGTGCGGTAGATGCCGCCATCGGTCAGGAGCCCGGCGATGGAGTGGATCATCGACGTTTCCAGCGCCTCAACCGCGGTCAGCGGCGGCAGCAGGGACGGCAGGCGGGCGGCCAGCATCGACTTGCCGGACCCAGGTGGCCCGATCATCATCAGGTGGTGGCGCCCGGCGGCGGCGATTTCCAGCGCGCGCTTTGCCCGTTCCTGCCCCTTCACGTCGCGCAGGTCGCGCGCGGACGGGTCGGTGCGGACCTCGCCGGGTTTGGCCGGTTCGAGGATCTCCTGCCCGGAGAAGTGCCGGATGATCTCGAGGAGGTTGGAGGCGCCGAGGACATTGCAGGCCTCCACCCAGGCGGCCTCCGCACCGGAGGCGCGGGGACACAGCAGGATGCGGTCCTCCTCGGCGGCGGCCATGGCGGCGGGCAGGGCGCCAAGAACGGGGACCAGACCGCCGTCCAGCGACAGCTCGCCAAGGGCGACGGTCTGCGCCACGGCGTCCTTCGGCACGATGTCCAGCGCGGCCAGCAGACCCAGCGCGATGGGCAGGTCGAAGTGCGACCCCTCCTTCGGCATGTCGGCGGGCGACAGGTTGATGGTGATCCGTTTCGACGGGAGCGCGATGGAGAGCGATGTCAGCGCGGTGCGCACGCGGTCCCGCGCTTCGGAGACCGCCTTGTCGGGCAGGCCGACGATGGAGAAGGCGGGCACGCCCGGGGTGACGGCGCACTGAACCTGGACGGGCCGCGCCTCGACGCCTTCGAAGGCGACCGTGTATGCAACGGCAACCATGACTCCCTCGCGCTGTGCCCGACACGCAGATTGCCGCAAGATCGGTTAGCGCCGGGTTAACGGCGTCGTTGTTCCTGTGTCGGGCGGGAATGTGAGGGGGCTTTGCCGCGTGCCAATGTACCATAAGTTTGCACACCCAGTTGATTCGGCGGCTGTGCCGTACATGAATATCTTATGTATTTCAGATGCTTGCCGTAGGGCGCTCTTCACCGCAAGGCATAAGCATGCACAGTTGACACATAAGTATGCAGGGCGGCGGCCAAAAAAAGGGCCCGCAATGCGAGCCCTGAAACGTCCAAACCCGTATTGGCCTGCCGCTATTCGTCCAGCACCATCTCCGTGAGTTTGTCGCTGTCGATCATGTCGCGATAGTCGGGTGCGGTGAAGGGGCACAGGCCCTGAGGCAGGCGGGAGTTCTGGGCGTAGGCCTCGGAGAACATTTTGACCGTGGCGCTTTTCTGGCCATGAAGTCTGCACAAGCCGAGGGCGCGGATCAGCAACTCGATGACGAGGCCCCACCTGGAGCCGCAGGCAAAATCGAGGCGCTGCAAAAAATCGACGTCAACAAGCTCTTCAACATCGATATCGGCGCGTTCGGCATAGGTGTAGACGAGCTTGTTCAGTTCGATCATGTCCGGATCCCTTGTCGGATCAGCGAACCTGCCCAGGTGAATCTCATCGAAATGGATGTGGGAGAGGAGATGGGCGATCTGCTCTTCAGAGTTCACATGCTTGGCCAAGACCGGGACGCCTGACAATATGAGCATCAACTGCCAATACGGCTCCTTCATCAGTGCTTTGAAACGGTCGAGGAGCTTCTCGTTGGACGTTTTGCCGGAGGTGAAGGCGTGCTGGCATTCGTCGTAGTAGAGGCCGATGACGCCCTGTTCGCGGCACTGGTGGCGAACCATGTTCCAGAGTTCCCCCTGGGTGCGCCGGGGGTTCGCGGGGTAACCGAGTGCCTCAAGAGTCTTGTGACCCAGATCCTTCCAGCTGATCGACCCATCCAGTTTGCAGTAGATAATCCTGCCAACCTTCCCGTTGGGCATTTCCGTCATGCTGGCGTTGAATTCCTCTATGAGCCTGACTGTCTCGGAAGTCTTGCCGACCCGGGATTCTCCGGTGACCAGCATGCCGCGCACTTCGAAACGCCCGCCGATTGAGGCCTTGACGTAGTAGTCGTGCAGGCAGTTTTCGAAAGCTTCGCGGAGCTTTGCCGCGCGCGGGAAAGTATAATGGCCGCGCTGCAGGGCAACCGATGCGTTGACGCGGTTCTGGTCGATGAAACTCATGGGTATCCTTGGATTGCTGGACGTCGTTGAGATGGCGGTAGTTACAAGAGCTCGCCCTTCTGGGCGGGGCGGCCGAGCCGGACAGGGGGCTCGGACGACGGTTTCGTCGACTTGGGCTTCGATGTCCGGGCTGGTATTGCTGGCGTAGAGGTCGTCTCCGCAGGCGCGTGATCGATGAGGCTTGCTCCGCCGAGTGGCAGGATCCCCGGGCCCGAGATCGCGGTGGCCAGGGTACCTGGGGCGACCGTATCGAGCGGCACGTGCGTGGTGACCAGCCGAGATGAGGCAAACAGGCTCTTGGCCTTCTTGCAGGTTTCGGCCTGAGTGACATAGCTCCTCGGCAAACGCCGCTCGACGCCGATTTTCTTGAGCTGATCATGCCTCTCGAGGCGAACCTTTGCGATCCGGTCTTCGTAGAGTGTTGTCACCTCGGGGTTTTCACGCCGGTACTGCGTCATCAGCTCCAGGAATTCGGATGCGGTCAGATCGGCGAAGACGGTCGTCTGTAGTGCAAGCTTGTATGTCTTTGGATCACGCGGAAACACTGCGGTTGCGAAGCTCAGGTCGTCCGGGTCGATGTAAACGGTGACCTTGCCCTTGTGGTGTTCGCGGGCAGTCTGGAATTTGTCTGACCCATAGAAGAGGCCTTCAAGCACCCGCACACCCTCATCGCTGGGCTGCAACTTGAATGGCCAGCCCAAGTGGACGCGACGGAGATCTTCATCCAAAAGACGAAATGTCTCCCTGGTCTCATTCAGTTCTTGATAGACCTCTGCTGGGCGGCGCCCGCTCATACCGACGCCCATGTGTTTCAGGGACGGGTACTCGTCGATGAAAAACTTGGTCAGGATTTCATAGAGGAGATCGATGTCAAGGACGCCTGATGCCTTGGCGTCATATCCGGGCAGCTCTCCTGCTTTGCGACCCGTGTAGCCGTGAAGCAGTTTGAACAAGACGGATTCGGTGGTGCCGAACATCCGCTCGACATACGGCTTGTCGGCGGAGGCGTGGGTCCGCACATCGGTATTCGCCGATGCGATCCCCATGAGCGCGGACTTGACCTCGGCGTTCCGCAGGCCGGTACCGTTGTCGTTGCGCACCATGCCGAGCCCCATGGCCGGCATGGCCTCGCCCTCGCAACCGTAGATGCGCCTCTCGCGGGTCTTGTCGCGCGTTGCCATCCGCAGCAGCTGCATCGTGGCTTCCGCTTTTGGCTGGTCGCTGACAACCCAGGCCAGCGGCATGCGTGTTGCGACATCGATCATGACAAGGATGCTGAGGCGGCTGCGGATCTCGTCATCCGCCCATTCCATAGCCTTCTTCATTTCTTCAGACAGCGTATGCCAATAGCCTTTGGCCTTGGCCGAGGTAATCAGGGACGCCCGACATTCGTCCATCTCGCAGAATTCGCCGATCATGAGCGCCCGCACGTCAGAACTGCCGCGGCCCCGCTTGTTGCGCGCGTGGCGCTCGCCCTTCGTCGCGACCATGTATTCGGTCGGCGTGAGCAGCTCCTTGCGGTGACGAAGAACGGATTGATGGGATGGGACCGGGAGCGCGGGGAGGTCGTTGAGCGCCCGCTGCCGGTTTTCCCTGTTGATCAGCGCTGCAAGGTAGCCATGCACGTTCGCCACCGACGGTCCCTTGAGATCCAGGCCGATCTCCTCCCACGCCTCTGTCATGAGTTCTTTCATACGCAAGGGCAGACGCGGTGTCTCGTTGCCTTTGAGGTGGTCAAGTGTTGCCAGCCCAGCGATGACATCATCACCGTCCTGGAGACCCTGATAGATCCCGTAGTATTTCTTCAGCGTCCGCCCTTTGTAGAGAAACCAGCTCTTCTGCCGGCCGCCCTTCAAGGTGGCTGCACCCAGATGCACGCGCTCGCCAAAAAAGGCTTCGACGAGCGGACGCAAGAACTTCCTGTTCGCGGGGTCGTTCAAGCTGCCGATCGAAATCCGGAAGTCCTCATTGCCCCTGACCTGCCACTGAACTTTCATCCAGCCACGACCGGAGCCCGGTTAGTGTTTACGCCGGTTGGCGCAGGTTGAGCAATCGCCCGGCGCGCGGAGCTTTCATCTCGCGCAGCGGGGCGGGCGATTGCGGTGGTCAGGGTCCGCGCGTAGGCAGCCGGGGTCTGGTAATCCAAGGCCGAATGGGGGCGCTCGGTGTTGTAGTCCGTAGCCCAGGCTGCGATCACGATCCGCGCATGGGCCAGATTGCGGAACATGGTCTCGTTGAGCAGCTCGTCGCGCATCCGGCCGTTGAAGCTTTCGACGAAACCGTTCTGCATCGGCTTGCCCGGCGCGATGTAGTGCCATTCGACCCGGTGCTCGGAACACCACCGCAGGATCGCGTTACTGGTCAGCTCCGTCCCATTATCGCTGACAATCATGCCGGGCTTGCCGCGGCGCTCGATCAGGGCCGTCAGTTCACGCGCGACACGGCGCCCTGAGATCGAGGTGTCCGGGATCGCCGCCAGGCATTCCCGGGTGACGTCGTCGACCACGTTGAGCACGCGGAAGCGCTGGCCGTTGGCGAACTGGTCATGGACGAAATCCAATGACCAACGGGCGTTCGGTCGCGCCTCGACCAGGATCGGTGCCCGCGTTCCGACCGCCTTGCGCCGCGCCTTCCGCTTGCGCACCGTCAGCCCTTCTTCGCGGTAGAGCCGATAGATCCGATTGATCCCCGAGGGCTCGCCCTCGCGGCGCAGCAGCACGAACAGGCGCCGGTAGCCGAACCGCCGACGCTCGTTGGCCAGGTCCCGCAACCGGCCGCGCAGAACCGTGTCCGGCGCGCGCTGAGATCGATAGCGGATCATCGTGCGATCCGCGCCGACGATGTGGCAGGCCCGCCGTTCCGACAGGCCATGCTCAGCCTGAAGATAGGCGACGACTTCGCGCTTCACCGCGGGCCCTACCACTTTTTTGAAACCAGATCCTTCATCGCCGCCAGATCCAGCATCTGTTCGGCCAGAAGCTTCTTCAACTTGGCGTTCTCATCCTCAAGCGCCTTCAGCCGCTTGGCCTCTGATACCGTCATGCCACCGAACTTGGCCTTCCAGTTGTAGAAGGTGCCTTCCGACATGCCGTGCTTGCGGCATAGATCGGCGCACTTCGCGCCGGCCTCATGCTCGGCCAGGATGCCGATGATCTGCTCGTCCGTGAATCTCGTTCGCTTCATTGTCCGTCCTCAGGTTGGGCCGGACTCTAATCGACGGTGGAGGAAAAATCCCGTGGCAGGTCAAATTCGGTGGTTGCAGGCCGCGATGAAAGCCAACGCCCCGCCGTCCCGCGCGTTCAGATCACCGCATCCACTGCAACGGCCAGCTTGTCGGTCAGTTCCTGCAACTGATCGTCATCGATGATGAAGGGCGGGGCCAGGAGGATGTGATCGCCGTTCCGCCCGTCAATCGTCCCTGACATCGGGTAGCAAATAAGTCCGGCTTCGAATGCGGCTTTCTTGATCTTGCCTGCGACGCCTTTTGCGGGATCGAACGGGGCTTTGGTGGGCCGGTCCGCGACCAGCTCGATGCCCCGGAACAGACCGCGGCCGCGCAGGTCGCCAACGTGCGGATGCTGCCCGAAGCGGTCGACAAGGCACTCTTCCAGTTTGCGGCCCTGGTCCTGCACGCGCGCAATCAGGTCACGCTCCAATAACGCTGTGAGTACCGCATGGCCGGCGGCGGCGGCGGTCGGATGGCCGATGTACGTATGGCCGTGCTGGAAGAAGCCGGAACCTGCCTCGATGGCGCCATAGATCTCGGCAGAGCACAGCATCGCGCCGATAGGTTGGTAACCCGCTCCCAGCCCCTTCGCGATACAGAGGATGTCCGGGGCGATCCCGTCCTGTTCGCAGGCGAACAACGACCCGGTACGACCCATTCCGCACATCACTTCATCCAGGATCAGCAGGACACCGTAGCGGTCGCAGATTTCTCGGATCCTCCTGAAATACCCGGGTGCGGGTGTGAGGGCACCGGCGGTTGCGCCAACCACCGGTTCGGCCATGAAGGCCATGACGGTCTCCGGTCCCAACCTCAGGATCTCGTCTTCCAATGCCTGGGCCGCGCGCAGGCCGTAGTCCTCGAGGCTCTCCCCATCGAGCCGGAAGCGATATTCGTAGCATGGGTTTATGTGGCTCACGTCCAGCAGGAGCGGCCCGAACTGGGCGCGGCGCCATTCGTTGCCACCCGCGCTGAGGGCCCCGATGGTGTTGCCGTGATAGCTTTGCTTGCGTGCGATCAGCTTGCTGCGTTGAGGCTCACCCTTTTCGACCCAATACTGGCGGGCCAGCTTGATCGCGGCCTCGGTGGCCTCGGAGCCACCCGACACGAGGTAGACGCGGTCGATGCCCTCTGGTGCATGGGCGATCAGCAGATCGGCCAGCGCTTCTGCGGGGGCAGAGGTGAAGAACCCGGTGTGGGCAAAGGCAAGTTCGTCGACCTGAGCCTTGATCGCGTCGATCACCGTCCGGTCGCTGTGCCCCAGACAGGACACTGCCGCGCCGCCAGAGCCGTCGAGATACCGCTTCCCGTTTGCGTCGATCAGGTAGCAGCCGTCGCCCTTTACGGCGACGGGCGGGCTTTGCCGGGTATGGCGCGGAAAGATGTGTGACATTGCAGGCTCCCAGGTGGCTGGACGGCGATTGTGGCCTGCTCCAGCGTGGCCTGTGATGGCCCAAAGAATCAAGCCGGGGCTATAACGCCCCGGCTTTTGTGTTTCAGCAGGTTCAGGCCGAATGGGCGGCGGCTTGATCGGCCATGGCCGCGGCAAGCGCCGCTTCGAAGATCGCGATGCCTTCGTCGATGATCGCGTCGGACGCGGTCAGCGGCACCATGATCCGGACCGCGTTTCCGTGCATGCCGCAGGCCAGAAGGATCAGGCCCCGCTTCAGGGCGTGGGCCACGACAGCCTTGGTCAGAGCCGCATCCGGGGTGGCCGTCTCGAAATCGGTCACGAATTCGACCGCCAGCATGGCGCCGATGCCGCGGATGTCCCACATGCGGTAGGGCGCAACACGGGCGCCCATGTCGGCAAAGCGCGCGCGCATGGCCTCTCCCATGGCGGTCGACCGGGCCAGAAGCCCCTCGGACTCGATGGCCTCGATGGCGGCAAGTGCCGCGGCACATGCCACCGGGTTGCCACCATAGGTGCCGCCGAGACCGCCGGGGGCCATGGCATCCATGACATCGGCGCGGCCAATGACACCGGCGATCGGATAGCCGCCTGCCATGCTCTTCGCGACAGTGATGAGGTCAGGCGCGACGCCGGAATGCTCCACCGCGAACCAAGTGCCGGTCCGGCCGAAGCCTGCCTGGATCTCGTCCGAAATCAGCAGGATGCCTTCGCGGTCACAGATCGCGCGCAGGGCCTGGAACAGTTCGGCCGGGACGGGGTGATAGCCACCTTCGCCCAGCACCGGTTCGAGGATGATCGCGGCGACGCGATCCGGCTGAGCGTCTGTGAGGAAGAGCGTTTCCAGTGCGCGGATCGAATCGGCAACGGTGATGTTGTCACGCTGGCTCGGGAACGGAACGCGGTAGAGGTCGGTCGGGAAGGGACCGACGTCGCGCTTGTAGGGCGAAACCTTGCCGGTCAGGCCAAGCGTCAGCAGGGTGCGTCCATGGTAGCCCGCGGTGAAGGCGATGACGCCCGGACGGCCGGTAGCGGCGCGGGCGATCTTGACTGCGTTCTCGACTGCCTCGGCACCGGTGGTGACCAGCAGCGACTTCTTCGGGAAATCGCCCGGCGCCAGCGCGTTCAGCTTTTCGGCCAGAGCCACGTAGGGCTCATAGGGCACGACCTGGAACGAGGTGTGGGTGAAACGGTCTTCCTGTGCCTTGGCCGCGGCGATCACGTCGGGGTGGCGGTGGCCGGTGTTCAGGACGGCGATGCCGCCCGCGAAGTCGATGAACCGGTTGCCTTCAACGTCCCAGAGCTCCGCGTTCTCGGCACGGTCGGCGAAGACCGGGGCGGCGGAGGCCACGCCGCGCGCGACGGCTGCCTCGCGACGCGCGAGCAGGGCCGCGTTCGAGGCGGAGGATGTTTGGGCGGTGACGGAAGGCGCAGATTTGGCCTTCTCAGTTGCGGTTCGGGTGCGCGTCTTTGCCGTGCTACCGGACGATTTGGCCGCGCTGCGGGAGCGGCCTTTGGGCGGTTCAGTTGCAGTGGTCATGGCGGGTCTCCCTGCGCTCGATGCAATCAGTATACTTGATGCTTGGCCACTTTATTTGTCAACAGAATTAGAAGTTGCATTCGCCGTGCAGTTTATAGTGGCTCCAACCGATTGAATTCGTTTGCTTCAAAAATTCGGTTGACCGTTTGGCAATCCCATCGCTTAATAAAATTGACACAGTGGCAAGGGAGATTCATCGCTTGGACATCGGCGGAAGACTTCGGGAGGTGCGCGAATCGCGCGGGATGTCCCAGCGTGATCTGGCTGGGCGCGCCGGTCTGACCAGCAGCGCGATCTCCCTGATCGAGCAGAACAAGTCCAGCCCCTCCGTCGCTTCGCTCAAGCGGCTGCTCGATGCCATACCGATGAACCTGTCCGAGTTCTTCTCGGTCGTCGAACAGCGCAAGACGCCGAAGTACTTCTACGCCCCGGACGAATACATTGAACTGTCCCCTCAGGACGTCGGGCTGGGTATCGGCGCTGCCCGGGTTTCGCTGCGGCAACTCGGCGATGCCTCGCGCCACTCGCTCCAGGTTCTGCATGAAACCTACCCCGCCGGATCGGACACCGGCCCGGAACTGCTGCGCCACGAAGGAGAAGAGGCCGGGATCGTCGTGTCCGGCCTGATCGAGGTCACGGTCGCCGACCAGGTCCGGGTGCTCAACCCGGGTGACGGCTATCTTTTCAGCAGCCAGCTCCCGCATCGGTTCCGCAATATCAGCGATGCGCCCTGCGTGGTGATCAGCGCTTGCACTCCGCCGACTTTCTGATCCGATCAGCGACACACGATGTCGTTTTCGGGATATCGAATGTCGGTTTCGACTTTGGGTTGTCATGCGGCGAAAGGCTGCTAGCCTTTTCCGTATCAACAGGGTCGCACGCACCAACACGGGTGCGGCCCAAAAAACAGGGAGAAAATGATGAAATCATTTAAATTCGCCACTTTGGGTGCCGCGATTGCCATGATGGGCACCGTCGCGACGGCGGAGGAACGCTTCATCACCATCGGCACCGGCGGTCAGACCGGCGTGTACTATGTCGTGGGTCAGTCGATCTGTCGTCTGGTCAACCGTAATACGGCCGAAACCGGCATCAAGTGCACAGCGCCGTCGACCGGCGGCTCCATCGCGAACATCAACGCGATTGCTGCGGGCGACATGGACATGGGCGTCGCCCAGTCCGACTGGCAGTACCACGCGTACAACGGCACGTCGGAATTCGAGGGCAAGCAGTTCGACAAGGAACGCGCCGTGTTCTCCGTCCACAGCGAACCCTTCACCGTCGTGGCACGTGCCGACAGCGGCGTATCGTCCTTTGACGAACTGTTCGGCAAGCGCGTGAACGTCGGCAACCCGGGTTCCGGCCAGCGCGCCACCATGGATGTCGTGCTGAACGCGATGGGCAAGTCCGATGCAGACTTCGCGCTCGCATCCGAGCTGAAGCCGGCCGAGCAGTCGGCGGCTCTGGGTGACAACAAGGTGGATGCCATCATCTACACCGTCGGCCACCCGAACGGTTCGATCCAGGAAGCGACCTCCACCGTCGATGCGAAGCTCGTGCCGGTGACCGGCGAGGCCATCGACAAGCTGGTGTCCGAAAACCCGTATTACGCCAAGGCGGTGATCCCGGGCGGCATGTACGCGGGCAACCCCGATGACGTGGAAACCTTCGGTGTGAAGGCGACCTTCGTGACTTCCTCCGACGTTCCGGACGATGTGGTCTACGAAGTCGTGAAGGCGGTGTTCGACAACTTCGACCGCTTCAAGGGTCTTCACCCGGCATTCTCCACCCTTCAGGAAGAAGAGATGATCTCTGCCGGTCTCAGCGCACCGCTGCACCCGGGCGCAGAGAAGTACTACCGCGAGCGCGGCTGGATCGAGTGATCCCAAGAACCTGAGTCAAAAGACCGGCACCTCCGCAAAACGCGGGGGTGCCCCGAGCCCACGAACGATGGGCCGGCGCTGAACAAACAGCGGCAACCGGGGGACGGACATGACTGACAGAGACAATCAATTCGAAGCGGCCGCCGTGGAAAACGCAGCCGCCGGAAAAAGCGGATTGACCCAGGCGGAAATCGACGAACTGGTCGCCTCCTCGGACACCGGCGGCAGGTCACCATCGCCCGCGATCAGCAAGCTGATCACCTGGACCGCGATCGTCTGGTCTCTGTTCCAGCTCTGGATCGCCAGCCCGCTGCCCTTCATGCTGCGGTTCGGCGTGTTCAACGACACCGAAGCCCGGTCGTTCCACCTTGCCTTCGCGCTGTTCCTTGCCTTCCTCGCCTACCCGGCGGCGCGGTCCACGGTTCAGCTTATCCTCGGCGTCGGTGTTCCGGCGCTGCTGACGTTCCTCTTCATGTACGGTGCAAAGGACGACACGGCGATCTGGTGGATCCCGCTGGTCGGCATCGGCATGATCGCCGCCGTTCTCCTGGGATCGCCCAAGGATCGCGTGCCGCCGTGGGAATGGGTGCTGGCTGTGCTTGGCGCCGTCACGTCCCTCTATCTCTACTTCGCTTATGATGCCATTGCCCAGCGGGTCGGCGCGCCGATCACGCCGGATTTCGTCGTGGCGGTCATCGGCATCATCATCCTGCTCGAAGCGACGCGCCGCGCGCTTGGCCCGGCCCTGATGATCGTGGCGACGGTCTTCCTCGCCTACACGTTCCTTGGACCGATCATGCCGAGCATCATCGCGCACAAGGGCAACAACCTTTCGGAAGTCGTGAACCACCAGTGGATCACCACCGAGGGCGTGTTCGGCATCGCGCTGGGGGTCTCGACCTCCTTCGTCTTCCTCTTCGTTCTGTTCGGCTCGCTGCTGGATAAGGCGGGCGCCGGCAACTACTTCATCCAGGTGGCGTTCTCGCTGATGGGTCACATGCGTGGCGGACCGGCCAAGGCGGCCGTGGTCTCCTCTGCCATGACAGGCCTGATCTCGGGCTCCTCCATCGCCAACGTGGTCACCACCGGCACCTTCACCATCCCGCTGATGAAGCGCGTCGGCTTCTCGTCGGAGAAGGCTGGCGCGGTCGAGGTGGCGTCCTCCGTCAACGGTCAGATCATGCCGCCCGTGATGGGCGCCGCGGCGTTCCTGATGGTCGAATACGTGGGCATTCCCTACTTCGACGTGGTCAAGCACGCCTTCGTGCCGGCCGTCATCTCCTACATCGCTCTGGTCTATATCGTCCACCTCGAGGCGATGAAGGCGAACATGCAGGGCCTGCCCCGCGCGGTGGAGCCGAAGCCGCTTGTCGCCTGGCTGATGAGCCTCGCCTTTACCATCGCCGTCATCTGCGCGCTCAGCTTCGCGGTCTACTACGGCATGGGCTGGATCCGTCCGGCATTTGGTGCCTCCGCCGGGTACATCGTCTTTGCCCTGCTGGTTGCGGTCTACATCGGCCTGCTGAAAGTGGCCTGCCGCGAGAACCGGCTGAAGATGGAAGACCCCAACGCGCCCGTCACGAAACTGCCGGTGCCGGGGCCGACCATCCGCGCAGGTCTGCACTTCCTCCTGCCAGTCGTGGTCCTTGTCTGGGCGCTTATGGTGGATCGCCTGTCGCCCGGCCTCTCGGCCTTCTGGGCGGCGGCCTTCATGGTGTTCATCCTCATCACCCAGCGTCCGCTCGAAGCGATCTTCCGCGGCGAAGGCAATCTGGGCGGCGCGATGCGCAACGGGTTCCGTGAACTGATCGAAGGTCTCGAGGCCGGCGCGCGCAACATGATCGGCATCGGCATCGCCACGGCGACCGCCGGTATCATCGTGGGCGCCGTCAGCCAGACCGGCGTTGGGTCCGCGCTGGCCGACGTGGTCGAGGTGCTGTCGGGCGGCAATATCCTGGCCATCCTGTTCCTGACCGCGATCCTGTCGCTGATCCTCGGGATGGGCCTGCCGACGACGGCGAACTACATCGTCGTCTCGGCCCTGCTTGCCCCGGTCATCGTAACACTCGGCCAGCAGAACGGCCTGATCGTGCCGCTCATCGCCGTGCACCTCTTCGTGTTCTACTTCGGCATCATGGCCGACGTGACGCCGCCGGTGGGGCTTGCCTCCTTCGCGGCGGCGGCGGTGTCGGGCGGTGACCCGATCCGGACCGGCGTGGTGGCGTTCTTCTACTCGCTCAGAACCGCGGCCCTGCCGTTCCTGTTCATCTTCAACACCGACTTGCTGCTGATCGATGTGGACTGGATACACGGGATATTCGTGTTCATCACGGCGACCGTAGCCATGCTGCTGTTCGCGGCGGCCACGCAGGGCTGGTTCCTGGCGCGGAACAAGATCTGGGAGTCGGTGCTGCTCCTGCTCATCGCCTTCACGTTCTTCCGGCCCGGGTTCTGGATGGACATGGTGGCACCGCCGTTCGCCCAGGTCGAACCCGCAAGGTTCGAGCAGGCACTTGGCGACGCGCAGCCGGGAACAGAGATGCGGCTGACCGTGAACGGCCTGAATGCCGTGGGCGATCCGGTGACCTTCACCGCGCCGCTGACGGTGCCCGAAGGCGAAACCGGAGCCGACAGGCTGATGGCCACGGGGATCGAGACCATCGACCGCGACGGCAGCGTCATCATTGACAACGTCGCCTTCGACAGCCCCGCGCAGCAGGTCGGTCTCGACTGGGATCAGGAAATCGTCGAGGTGCTCGCGCCGCAGTCGCAGCCGTCGAAGTACCTGATGTACCTGCCTGCGCTGCTTGTCCTGGCGCTGGTGGTCTGGTTGCAGCGCCGTCGCCGCGCCGAACCGCAAATGGCGCACGCCTGAAGGAGACTGGCCATGTTCGACAACATCCTCCTGCCGATCGACCTGAACCACCCGTCTTCATGGGAAAAGGCGCTGCCGATGGCGCAGAAGCTGGCCGGCGGGACCGGGACGATCCACATTCTCGGCATTGTCCACGATCTCGGCGCGGCCTCGGTCGCGGCCTTCCTGCCCGAGGACTTCGAAACCAAGGCCTTGCAGAAGATGAAGTCGGATCTCGACGCATTCATCGCCAGCAAGATGCCTGCCGGAAGCAACGCCGTGGCCCACGTGGGCCACGGGCATGTGCCCGAACACATCCTGTCCGCCGCCAGGGAAGTGGGCGCGGACCTGATCGTCATGGCGTCCCATCCGCCGGACGAGCTGATGACCTTCCTTGTGGGGTCCAACGCCGACAAGGTGGTGCGTCACGCGAAGCAGCCGGTGCTGGTGGTGCGCTGAACCCAAGGGCGCACCTCTGCGCCATACACAGAGGCCTGTCCGCTCCGGGGGGTGCGGTCGGCCACACCAATTGGAGATTGTCCGTCTATGACACCCTTCGCCATCGCGGGCGTGCAGATGCACGTTGCGGCCCTGCATTCCAACGTAGAAGGCATGCGCCACAGGATCGAAGTTCTGATGGCCCGCTTTCCCTGGACGCAGATGGTCCTGTTTTCCGAGCTGGCGCCCTACGGTCCCCTGGATCGTTTCGCCCTGCCTTTCCCCAACGACGCCCTGCAGCAGTTCCAGGACGATGCCCGCCGCTACGGGATCTGGCTGATCCCCGGCTCCATGTTCGAGCGCACGGAGGACGGGCGCATCTTCAACACCTCGGTGGTCATCAACCCCGACGGCGACATCGTGGCCAAGTATTCGAAGATGTTCCCGTTCCGCCCGTATGAGGCCGGCATCTCTGCCGGGACCAACTTCTGTGTCTTCGATGTGCCCGAAGTGGGCCGCTTCGGTCTGTCGATCTGCTATGACATCTGGTTCCCCGAAACCACCCGCCAGCTGACCAGCCAGGGCGTTGAGGTCCTGCTGCACCCCGTGCTGACCGGCACAACGGACCGCGACGCGGAGCTGGCCATCGCCCGCGCGACCGCTGCGCAGTTCCAGTGCTACGTCTTCGACGTGAACGGGCTGGCCGCGGGCGGGGTGGGGCGCTCGCTTGTCGTCGATCCCTCGGCCACCGTGCTGCACCAGTCGGCAGGGCAGGAGGACATGTTCCCGATCGAAGTCGACCTGGAGCAGGTTCGTCGCCAGCGCGAGACCGGTCTGAAGGGGCTGGGACAGGTGCTGAAGAGCTTCCGCGACCGCGAGGCCGACTTCACGGTCTACGACCGGGCCAGCGGCGCCGACGCCTATCTCAATACGCTCGGCCCGCTGGAGATGCCCCGGCAGGGCGCCACGCGGGGGCTGAGGACATCGGATCCCCGCACGGCTCTCGGACACTCCGAGCGCCCTGACATACCGCCCCAGAACATCTCGGTGTTCCACGGCAAGACCGGATCGGAGTGATCCGGAGACGCCGTGGACGCAGCGGACGCGTAAGAAGAGGAGCTTGCGATGAACTCTCAACCCGGCGACAGATCGCTTCCGTCGATCAACGAATACTACAGCGCGACCCAGCTTCGATCCGACAGGTGGAGCGCGCTGAGGGAAGCCGCCGAGGGGTTGTCGCGCGAAGGCTCGGAGGGGCGCAAGGGCAAGAAACTGCTCCAGACCGCCGAGCACCTCTTCGACTCGCTCGAAGTGATCGAGGCCTACTGGGCCTTTCCCGGGGCCAGCAGCTTTGCGCATCTGCGCAGGCTGCTGAACCACGCCAACTACGATGAGTTACTGACGGCGGTGCGCCGGGTGGCGCGGGCCCTCGCCTCCGGGGCCTACCGCCGCCGCACGGTGCCCTTGTCGTCGGACGAGCTCGACAACGAGGACTACGAGGACGAGGCGGCCCTTTCGCCAGAGGCGCGCGCGCTGGGGCGTCCCTATTTCGAGGTGTTGATCGTCGACGACGTCAGCGAACAGCAGGAGCGTTTTCTGCGCCACAGCCTGTTGCGGATGCGCCGGTCCGAAGACCCCTTCATCTACGAACCCGTCGTGGTGCCCTCCATCGAGGACGCGCTGATCGGCATCCTGTTCAATCACAACGTCCAGGCGGTGGTGGTGCGGCCCGGACTGACCCTTAAGTCGCGCAACGACCTGCCGATCCTGTCGCGTTACCTGAAGCGCGTCGGCGATCCGGAAGACGTCGAGGCTATCCAGCCTCACGAATACGGCCCCGAAGCCTGCCGCCTGATCGCGCGGGTCCGTCCGGAGCTGGACGCCTACCTGATCACCGACCGCTCGGCGGAGGACGTTGCCGGCCTCGACCTCGGTATCTGCCGGCGGGTCTTCTACAATCAGGAAGACTTCCTCGAATTGCACCTGAACATCCTGCGCGGCGTGAACCGGCGCTACAAGACGCCGTTCTTCACCGCGCTGAAGGAGTATTCCAAGCAACCGACCGGCGTCTTCCACGCCATGCCGATCAGCCGGGGCAAGTCGATCAGCCGCTCGCACTGGATCCAGGACATGGGCGCTTTCTATGGCCCCAACATCTTCCTTGCGGAAACCTCAGCAACCTCCGGCGGTCTCGACAGCCTGCTGGAGCCGCGCGGGCCGATCAAGGAAGCGCAGGACATGGCGGCGCGGGCGTTCGGCGCCAAGCACACGTATTTTGCCACCAACGGCACCTCGACCTGCAACAAGATCGTCACGCAGGCGGTGGTCAGGCCGGGGGACATCGTGCTGGTGGACCGCGACTGCCACAAGTCGCACCACTACGGCATGGTGCTGGCCGGGGCGAACGTCGTCTACATGGACAGCTATCCGCTGCACCAGTATTCGATGTACGGGGCGGTGCCGCTGACCGAGATCAAGCATCACCTGCTGAAGCTCAAGGCCGCGGGCAAGCTCGACCGCGTGCGCATGATCACCCTGACGAACTGCACCTTCGACGGCCTCGTGTACAACGTGCAGCGGGTCATGGAGGAATGCCTCGCCATCAAGAAGGACCTCGTCTTCCTCTGGGACGAGGCGTGGTTCGGTTTCGCCCGGTTCGAGCCGACCTACCGCCAGCGCACTGCCATGGCGACCGCCAACACCCTGCGCCAGAAGCTGAAGGAGCCGGAGACCGCCGCCGCCTGGGAAGCGCAGCAGGCCAAGCTGGCCGATGCCGGCGAGGAAGAGTGGCTGAACACACGGCTTGTCCCGCCGCCGGATGCGCGCGTCCGCGTCTACGCGACGCAATCGACGCACAAGACGCTGACCGCGCTGCGGCAGGGATCGATGATCCACGTCAACGATCAGGACTTCAAGGGCGAGGTCGAGCAGGCCTTCCACGAAGCCTTCATGACGCACACCTCGACCTCTCCCAACTACCAGATCATCGCGTCGCTCGACGTGGGGCGAAGGCAGGTGGAGCTGGAAGGATTCGAATTCGTGCAGCGGCAGGTCGAAAGCGCCATGTCGATCCGGCGCGCGGTATCGACCCATCCCCTGCTGGGAAAATACTTCAAGGTTCTGACCATCGCCGATGTGGTGCCAGAGACGTACCGGGCCAGCGAGTCGACGCATTACTACGACCCGCAGCAGGGTTGGACCGACAAGTGGTCGATGTGGGCAGAGGACGAATTTGTCCTCGATCCCACGCGGATCACGCTGGCGGTGGGCGGCACCGGCTGGGACGGCGACACCTTCAAGACCAAGATCCTGATGGACAAGTACGGGATCCAGATCAACAAGACCTCGCGCAACTCCGTGCTGTTCATGACGAACATCGGCACGACGCGGTCTTCGGTCGCCTACCTGATCGAGGTTCTGGTCGAGATTGCCAACGAGCTGGACGAACTGCTGGACGACGCCTCCAAGATGGAGCGGAGGTCGTTCGAGAACCGCGTCGCCGCACTGGTGGAACACGTCCCGCCGCTGCCCGATTTCAGCCGGTTCCACGATGCCTTCCGCGCCGACGGCGATACGCCCGAGGGCGATATCCGGACGGCCTACTTCTTGGCCTACGACGAGGACAACTGCGACTATCTCGCGCTCGACGATACGTTGATGGAGCGGCTCGACAGTGGCGAAGAGCTCGTGTCGACGAGTTTCATCATCCCCTATCCGCCGGGCTTTCCGATCCTCGTGCCGGGGCAGGTGATCAGTCCTGAAATCCTGAAATTCATGCGCGCGCTCGATGTCAGCGAAATCCACGGATACCGGGCCGATCTCGGCCTGCGCGTGTTTACGAAGGCCGCGCTCGACGACGTGCTGACCAAGAAATCCTGAGGGAGGTGAACCAGATGACCAAGAAAACGCTCAAGAACATTTCGGAGATCCGCCGGTATTTCCACACCAACAAGGATCCGATCTATTTCGTGTCCGCGACAAACTTCAACCTGCTCGGGCTCGACGAATGGGTGAAGAATTTCAAGTACATCTGCTACATGGACTGCTTCGACGGGCGGCATCCGAACGTCTTCGTGCCCTCCGAGATGCCGCACGACGAATTCCAGTCCATCGAGGACATCAACAACTACCTCCTCCAGCACAAGGAAGTGGTCGACCTGGTGAAGTCGCGCGGCGGCAAGCCGAAGTTCGTCTTCCTTATGTTCGACGAAAAGACGGAGAAGCTGGCCAAGGACCTGGGTGGCGAGGTCTGGTTCCCCAAGGCCAAGCTGCGCACGGCAATGGACAACAAGATCGAGACCGTCCGCGTCGGCAACAAGGCGGACGTGCCCTCTGTGCCCAACACCCTGTCGGAGGTGAAGGACTACGCGCACCTGCAGGAGATCTGCAAGAAGGCCGGGCTGGGCGACGACCTCGTGCTGCAGTCTGCCTTCGGTGACAGCGGGCACACCACCTTCTTCATCAAGTCCGAGGCCGATTTCCGCAAGTACGAGCACGACATCGTCGGCGAGGGCGAGATCAAGATCATGAAGCGCATCGATTGCCGAGGTTCGGCGATCGAGGCGTGCGCGACCTCGCAGGGCACCATCGTCGGCCCGCTGATGACCGAACTCGTGGGCTTCAAGGAGCTGACACCATATCGTGGGGGCTGGTGTGGGAACGAGATCTTCTCCACCGCGTTCAGTCCCAAGCAGCGTCAGAAGGCGCGTGCGCTTACCTTCCAGTTCGGCGAACAGTTGCGCAAGGAAGGTTACCGGGGGTACTTCGAGCTGGACTTCCTCATCGACAAGAAGAACGACGACATCTGGCTGGGCGAGCTGAACCCGCGCATCACCGGCGCGTCGTCGATGACCAATCACGCCGCGTTTGCCCATGCCGACGCGCCGCTCTTCCTGTTCCACCTGCTCGAATTCTCGAAGAAGCCGTTCCAACTCGATGTGGATGAACTGAACGCCCGCTGGGCCGATCCCGACATGATCGACTCATGGAGCCAGATGGTCATCAAGCACACCGAGGACAGCGTCGACATCATCACCGAAGCGCCGCAGTCCGGCATCTACCGGATGAACGAGGACGGCACGGTGGAATTCGACCGGTTCGACTATCACCGCCGCGCCGTTGAGACAGAAAACGAGGCTTTCTTCCTCCGCATCTCCAAAGTCGGCGACTACCGCTACGAAGGCGCCGATCTGGGCATCCTCGTCACCCGTGGCCGGTCCATGACGCAGGGTTTCCAATTGACCGACAAATCCAAGCGCTGGATTGACGGCGTCAAGGCCAGCTACAAGGCACGGGCTCTGCCCTCGGCTCAGGCGTTCGAGGATCCGGCCTTCAAGATCATGTAAGGTTTCCAGGAAATGCTTTTCCGCGCCATCCATGAAGATGAGCCCGGGCCGAAATGGTCCGGGCTTTTCTCGGAATACCGCAACGCCTACCTGAGCTGGTGGGCGCGCGAAGGCGTGGCCGTGCGTCCGACCTACATGGAAGGTCTGAACGCGATGCGGACCCACATGCCGGAGATCGTGCCGCTCTACGAGCAACTGGTCGAGCTGGCCGGCGGTGGCGACCGTGACGCGCGGTTTCTCAGTTTCTATTGTCCGCCGCGCTACCTGACGGGCTGCAGTCAGGCGATCTGGCCGGGCGACAAACCCCTGATGGTTCGCAACTACGACTACAATCCGCATGCGGTCGATGCCGTGCTGTTGCGGACACGCTGGCAGGGGCGCCGCGTGATCGGCATGTCCGACGGGCTGTTCGGGCTGGTCGACGGCATGAACGAGGACGGGCTTGCGGTGTCGCTGACCTTCGGCGGGCGGCGCGAGGCCGGTGTGGGCTTCGGGGTGCCGCTTCTGCTGCGCTACATCCTGCAGACCTGCACCACGGTCCCCGAAGCGATCGACGTGCTCGCCCGGGTGCCCAGCCACATGAGCTACAACGTAACCGTCCTGGATGCGAAGCGGCGGTTCGCGACGGCTTATCTGGCACCGGACCGCGCGCCTCAGATCACCCATGCAGCGGTCGCCACCAACCACCAGGAACGTGTCGAGTGGCGCAGCCACGCGCGGCTGACCGCGACGGTCGAGCGCGAACGCTATCTGCTGCAACGCCTGACGCTGCATCCGGAGCCGGAAGACAAGTTCATCCGCGCCTTCCTGCGGCCACCGCTCTATTCGCTGGCCTTCGACCGGGGGTTCGGCACGCTCTACACCGCCGCCTACAGACCCCGGACAGGGCGGGTCGAGATCTTCTGGCCCGGCAGGCAATGGTCCAAGAGTTTCGACGCCTTCGAAGAGGACTTCATGACCATTGCGTATCCGCAGGTCACAACGGCGCCCGCACATTACCCGGGCGGCGCATAGGTTGTTTGGCAGGCCCGTCGCGCAAGGCGGCAGACCTGCCCACGCTCCCCCTCAGAGCGGCGGGAAACGGTAGCGGTTGTTGGCAACGGCCCAGTCCATGTGATTGCGCACGTATTCCTGCGTGGCATCGCGCGGCGGGTTGTAGTCCCAGTGCTCGCCCGCCCCGGCCTCCATCGCGGCGTGAAGCGCGCGCCGGGACTTCTGGGTCCGCATCACGTTTTCACGCAGCGTGGCACTGTCCCAGCGCTCGGCGACTTCTGCGGCAAAGGCGGCTGCCGCGTCGGCATAGGCCGGGTCGGTCGCGACGTTCACCTTCTCCAACGGGTCCTTCGACAGGTCGTAAAGCTGCGCAGGATCGGGATCGCAGTGGATGTATTTGAGCGGCCCGCGCCGGATCATGAACACCGGCCACGGCGTCATCTCGGCACAGTATTCGCCGATCACGAGGTCGACCGGATCGTCTTCCCCGCGTGCCAGCGGCATCAGCGACCGCCCGTCGACGGGTTCGCCCAGCATCGACATGTCACCGCCGCCCGCCTCGATGAAGGTCGGGAGCAGGTCGACCAGCGAACAGGCATTTGCAGCGGTGCCCTGCGCCACGCCCGGCCCCGTCATGATCATCGGGATGCGGGCCGAGTGCTCGAAGAAGTTCATCTTGAACCACAATCCGCGCTCGCCCAGCATGTCGCCGTGGTCGGCGGTGACGATCAGCAGCGTGTTGTCCAGTTCGCCGATGTCCTCCAGCGTCTTCACCAGCGTGCCGACCTTGCTGTCGAAATAGCTGACGTTGGCCAGATAGGCGCGGCGCGCCCGGTGGACCTCTTCGTCAGTGAGGGGGATATAGCTGGCCTCGATCCCGTCCATCACGCGGCGCGACCCGGGGTCCTGCTCCTCTGGTGACAGCGGATATTCCGGCATGTCGACCTCGTCGTCAGAGTACAGGTCCCACCACTCCAGTTTCGCGACGTAGGGGTCGTGCGGGTGGATGAAGCTGGCGACCATGCAGAAGGGCGACTTGTCCCCGGCTGCGCGGTCCCGTCCCCGGTCGATCAGCCAGCGTCGGGCGGCGAACTCCACCTCGTCGTCGTAGTCTGTCTGGTAGGTGGCGACGGCGACTCCGCTTTCCTTGACCGTCTGCATGTTGTGATACCACTTGTCGATGCGCTCGTCCGCGGCCTCCCAATCGGGGGTCCAGGCGAAATCGGCGGGGTAGATGTCCGTGGTCACTCGGTCCTGGAAACCGTGCTTTTGGTCGGGGCCGACGAAGTGCATCTTGCCGGACAGGCAGGTGCGGTAGCCGAGCGCCTTCAGGTAATGCGCGAAGGTCGGCACGGAGGCGCGGAATTCGCAGGCGTTGTCGAAGGCCGCGATCCTGCTGATGAGCTGGCCGGACATGAAGGCAAAGCGCGACGGCGCGCAGAGCGGCGAGTTGCAGTAGGCCGCGTCGAAACGCATGCCGCGCGCGGCGAGGGCGTCGATGTTCGGTGTCTTTGCCGACCTGTGGCCGTAGGCGCCAAGGAAATGCGGCGCAAGCTGATCGGCCATGATCACGACGATATTGGGACGGGTCACGTGTTTTCTCCGGAATGAAAGGGCAGACGACGGGTTCAGCCCCGGTGCGGGGGCGGCTGGTACTGCATGCTTTTCCGGTGACGCGGTTTCATGCGCACATCATTGCACCACGCAGGGCCGAACCGCCAAGCGGAAAGCGAGGCCGGTATGGCCGAGGGCCGCGGATAACCATTTGGTAATCGTCCTCTGGCTACAAAAGCCGAAGGCGACCTGGCGCGGTTTCGCGACACCGTCCCTGGTTGGGCGGCCCGGCGTCCATGTGCCAGTCCGATTGTACCGGCTTTCGTACCAAGTGAGGGAGGATCCACTGACCCATGCCTTGCGCCGCGCACCGCCAACGCATCGGTCATGTATTGGTCAGCCTGCCGCATGGCCCGCGGCCATGACGCGGATCCTTGTCGTCGGCAGGACCGACGCCCGACGGTCTCAGGTGGCCGGAATGCTGAAAGAAGGGGCACCGGCGCCGGATCTGGAATTCGCCACCGACGGCCCCGCCTGCCTGCAGCGGATCGGTGAATTGCCACGCGTCGATTGTGTGATCCTCGTCCCCGACAGCGACGATCTGCAGTGGCAGGAACTGGTCAGCCAGATCGCGGGGACGCGCCCGTTGACGGCGGTGATCTATATCGCCGCCCTCGTGGACGAAGGGGTAGCGGTGGACGTGATGAAACGGGGGGCGCAGGACTACTGCGTGCTGACGAAGATCACGACAGAGGGTCTGGCCCGCGCCGTGGCGAACGCCGTCCAGCGGACGGACATGGCGCGCAGGATCGAAGACCAGCAATACAGCCTGAGAACCTTCGCGCATGTCCTTGTCCACGACCTTCGCGCGCCGTTGCGCTCGGTCGGTGGCGGCATCGACATGCTGATCGAGGACCTGCCGCAGGCGCAACGGCAGAACCACGCCGAGGTCCTGGAATTCATCCGGGGCGGCGCGTTAAGAATGGAGCGGCTGATCATGTCGCTTTACGGGCTCTGCAAGGCAGAGAGCGAGCCGCGCCAACGTCCCGTCGACCTCGCCGACCTCGTGGCGGAGCTGGAGAAGGCGCTGCGCGCGGACCTGAGGGAGCGGGAGGCCGAGCTCCACCTTGTTGGCGAGCCTCCCCGCGTCCAGGCTGATCCGGTCCTGCTCCTGCAACTGCTCCAGAACCTCGTCGCGAACGGGGTCAAGTTCAACCGCGCCGCGCGGCCCCGGGTGGAGATCGCCGGCACGACGACAACCTTCGGCTGGCGGATCGAGGTGGCGGACAACGGCATAGGCATCGCGGAGGAGCACCGGACACGCATCTTCGAACCCTTCGCGCGGCTCCATGCGGAGGACGAGTTCCCGGGCAGCGGGCTGGGGCTGGCGACGTGCAGCCGCATCGCCGCGCGCCACGGCGGCCATCTGGGCTGCACCTCCGTGCCGGGGGAGGGCGCGCGCTTCATCCTCGATCTGCCGCGCTTTGACGGGGAGGCCGGTCAGCGGCAGGTGACGCAGCCGCTTTCGGCGAGGGGAAACGTGGCCGACGTGCTGCGCTGACCGGCGGGCAGAGGCCCAGGAGAATCGCACCGCCTTGTAACTTTGGGCGTGATGATTAGAATATCGTCTCAACGAATAGACCGTCAGGCGGCCCGGACAAGCGCGGCCGCTTTTTCAATAGGAAGCTCCGATGTCGTGGACAGATGAACGCGTGGAAATGCTCAAGAAGATGTGGTCGGAGGGTCAGTCGGCCAGCCAGATCGCAAAGGAGCTGGGCGGCGTGACCCGCAACGCGGTGATCGGGAAGGTGCATCGCCTCGGGCTGTCGAACCGGGCCGGCAGCGCGCCCGCCCCGGCAGAGGCAAAACCGGAAGTCAAGCCGCAGGCCGCCAAGCCGAAACCGGCACCGAAGCCCGCCGCGGCCCCCGAAGCCAAACCGGCAGAACCCGCGCCCGCACCGGCCGCCGCGGCAGCACCAGCCCCGCAGTCCCCGGCGCGCAAGCAGATCATTCCGGCGGGCCAGCCTCTTCCGCCGCAGCCTTCGACGAACGAGATCAGCCCCGAGGCGCTGGCGAAAGTCAACGAAGTGGAAAAGAAGGCGAAGAAGCTGACCCTGATGGAATTGACCGAACGGACCTGCAAGTGGCCCGTCGGCGATCCCGCCACGGAGGACTTCTGGTTCTGCGGGCTGCCGGTCCAGCAGGGCAAGCCCTACTGCGAGGCCCATGTCGGCGTCGCCTTCCAGCCGATGAGCGCGCGCCGCGACCGGCGCCGCTGATCCCAACGCAACGGCGGACTGGCGGGAAGGCGCCCGCCATCGCCGTTTGTGTCCGGGGGCGTGACGACCGGGGCTTCACCGGCGGTTAAGGGTGCAGTATAGGCGGCCCATGCAGAATCCCCCCGATCTCCGCCCTGACCTTGCGCGCGCCCGCATCACCGACACCGTCCGCGACGGCCAGCCGACCATCGGCATGGTCTCCCTCGGCTGTCCGAAGGCGCTGGTGGACAGCGAGCGCATCCTGACGCGCCTGCGCGCCGAGGGCTACGGCATCTCCTCCGACTACGCCGGCGCCGATGCGGTGATCGTGAACACCTGCGGTTTTCTCGACAGTGCCAAGGCCGAAAGCCTCGACGCCATCGGCGAGGCACTGGCCGAAAACGGTCGGGTCATCGTGACCGGCTGTCTTGGCGCGGAACCGGAGTACATCACAGGGACCCATCCGAAGGTTCTGGCGGTCACCGGACCGCATCAGTACGAGCAGGTGCTGGACGCCGTGCATGGCGCGGTGCCGCCGTCGCCCGATCCGTTCATCGATCTTCTGCCGGCCAGCGGCGTGTCCCTGACGCCGAGGCATTACAGCTATCTGAAGATCTCCGAAGGCTGCAATCACAAGTGCCGGTTCTGCATCATTCCAGACATGCGCGGCCGACTGCAAAGCCGTCCCGCCCGCGCGGTCCTGCGCGAGGCTGAGAAACTGGTTGAGGCCGGTGTTAAGGAGCTGCTGGTCATCAGCCAGGACACATCCGCCTACGGGACGGACTGGAAGGACCGCGACGCAAAGTTTCCCTTCGTCGACCTGGCCCGCGACCTGGGCGAGTTGGGCGCGTGGGTGCGGCTGCATTACGTCTATCCTTACCCGCACGTGCGGCAGGTGATCCCGCTGATGGCAGAGAGCAAGGTGCTGCCCTACCTCGACATTCCGTTCCAGCACAGCCACCCGGGCACCCTGCGCCGGATGGCCCGACCCGCCGCGGCCGAGCGTACGCTGGACGAGATCGCTGCATGGCGGTCGGATTGCCCCGACATCGCACTCCGCTCCACCTTCATCGTGGGTTACCCCGGAGAGACTGAAGCGGAGTTCCAGCACCTTCTGGACTGGATGGACGAGGCGCAACTCGACCGCGTGGGCTGCTTCCAGTACGAGAACGTCGCCGGTGCGCGCTCCAACACGCTGCCGGATCACGTCCCGGACGAGGTGAAGGCCGAACGCTGGGCGCGCTTCATGGAAAAGGCGCAGGCGATCTCGGAGGCCAAGCTGGCCGCGAAGGTCGGTCGACGCATGGATGTCATCGTCGACGACGTGGACGAGGACGGCATCGCCACCTGCCGCACCAAGGCCGACGCGCCTGAGATCGACGGCAACCTGTTCATCGACGAAGGCGCGGAGGCATTGAAGCCGGGTCAGATCGTGACCGTCGCGGTCGACGAGGCCGGGGAATACGACCTCTGGGGACGACTGGCCTAGCGGGCTGTCTCGTCCTCGAGGTGCATCTTGATGTCGATCAGCACCTTCTGGATCTCCAGGGTTTCCTTCAGCATCCGCTTGGCTTCGTTGACGGAGATGTCTCCGTCGACCATTGACGTGTGATATTCGGCCATCAGCATGGCGAACCGTTGCGACAGGGCGATCACGTCTGAGTTCATCCCGCCCGGTGACCGCGTGTTGCGGCGGTCCTCGTCGAAGTGCAGCGTTATGCCCTTCAGCTCTGCCAGCGCGGCGGTGACATGCGGGTAGGAGGCCTTCTCTTCCAGCGCGGCGACAACATCCACCGGCATGAAGCGGTCCGCATGTTCGACATGATCGGAATAATACCGGCCCAGCGTCGCCTTGGACTTGCCTGACAGCGCACAGGCCGTCTCGATCCCGACGTCCTTCACCAAGGCTTCGCTGTGCTTCTTCAGGTAGTTTCCGACGTTCGCCATCGTGATCCTCTCTGCAGGTGCGCCTGCGTCCGGGGCGGCGCGTTGCACTTCCATTACCCGCGGAGCGCGCCGCCGTCATGGCGAAATCAACCCGCCGGCAACAGCACGCTCACGCCCGCGCCGGGCTGTCCTGCGTTCCGGCGGTGACGTTTCGAGGCACTCTTGCCTCTCCCGGGCGGCTGACGCAAAAGCGGGTCATGGCCAAGCTGCACTTCCATTACTCGACCATGAACGCGGGCAAGTCGACGCTGCTTCTGCAGGCGGCGCACAACTACAATGAACGCGGGATGGAGACTTACCTGATGATCGCCGCCTTCGACGACCGCGCCGGCAAGGGGCGGATCGGATCGCGGATCGGCCTCGCGCGGGAGGCGGATGTCTTCGGCACCCACTCCGATCTTTTCGAGATGATCGAGGCGCGGCGGGCGAAGGGCGATGTGGCCTGCATCTTCGTCGACGAGGCGCAGTTCATGACGACCGAACAGGTCTGGCAGCTGGCCCGCGTGGTCGACGATCTCGACGTGCCCGTGATGGCCTATGGCCTGCGGGTGGATTTCCGAGGCGAGCTGTTCCCCGGTTCCGCGGCGCTGCTGGCGCTGGCGGACGTGATGCGGGAGGTCCGGACCATCTGCCACTGCGGCCGCAAGGCGACGATGGTGATCCGGCAGGACGCCGAGGGCCGGGCATTGCTGGACGGCGCGCAGGTCCAGATCGGCGGCAACGAAGCTTACGTCAGCCTGTGCCGCCGCCACTGGCGGCAAAAAGTAGGACGCTAGACATGGGCGGATCACAGGCGTTCACCGCGGGCCTGGTGGTGGCGATTGTCGGTTTCTTCTCGTCTTTCCCGATCTTCCTCGCCGGTGTCGAGGCGATGGGCGCAACACAGGCGCAGGCCTCCTCCGCCTTGATGGCCGGTGCGCTGGCGATGGGGCTTGCCGGGATCGTTCTGGCGCTGTGGACCAAGACGCCCGCGTCCTGTGCGTGGTCGACCCCGGGGGCGGCACTGCTCGCGGCCTCCGCTGCGGACCCGCAGGGCTTTTCCGGTGCGGTCGGGGCCTTTGCCGTGGCAGGTGCGCTGACGGTCGTCGCGGGGTTCTGGAAACCGCTGGTTCGGCTGGCGCAAAGCGTACCCGGCCCGATCACGCAAGCGATGCTGGC
Source organism: Sagittula sp. P11 (assembly GCF_002814095.1). Lineage (NCBI taxonomy): Bacteria > Pseudomonadati > Pseudomonadota > Alphaproteobacteria > Rhodobacterales > Roseobacteraceae > Sagittula > Sagittula sp. P11. The sequence continues at coordinate 1,706,540 of NZ_CP021913.1, read as the reverse complement.
CGGGGTGCTGCTGCCCATCTGCTTCACCCCCATCCGCGCGGTGGCCGAGGCGCCGGCGGTGGCCCTTCCGATCCTTCTGACGTGGTTCGTGGCGACACGCATCCGGCGGCTCTTTGCGGTGCCTGCCGCGGTGCTCGTCACCTTCGGGCTGGTCATCTGGCACAACGGCACTCTGCCTCTCCCGGACCACGCCCTGACCGCACCGGTCTGGGTGATGCCCACGCTGTCCCTGCAAGGGGTGATCGGTCTGGCCGTGCCGCTGTTCATCGTGACCATGGCGACGCAGAACATGCCGGGCGTTGCGGTGCTACGCACCAATGGGTTCACGCCTCCGCCCGGGCCGATGTTCGCCACGGTCGGCGCGATCTCGATCCTGTCGGCGCCTTTCGGTGCGGTGCAGACCAACCTCGCCGCCATCACCGCGGCCATGTGCTCGGACGAGCACGCCCATCGTGACCACGGAAAGCGCTACTGGGCGGCTGTCTGGGCCGGTGTCTTCTACTGCCTATTCGGTATCTTCGCGGCTCTTGTGACCTTCATCGCAGCCGCCGCCCCGCCTTTCGCCATGGCAACGCTGGCGGGTGTGGCGCTGTTCGGTGTGTTCATGACGTCGATGACCGGCGCGCTCCGGGCGGACGAGACCCGCGAAGCGGCGGTGCTGACCTTCATCGTGACCGCGTCGGGCCTGACGCTCTTCGGGATTGGCGGCGCGGTCTGGGGGCTGCTGGTCGGCGGGATCGTACACCTTCTGAACATGCGGGGCGGCAAATGATACGGCAGGCAAAACCGGACGACGCGGCAGCAATACGGGAGATCGCCGAGGCGTCTTACGCGCGGTACGTGCCGCGCATCGGGCGCCGCCCGGCGCCGATGGATGCGGATGTCGACGCCCAGATCGGGCAGGGTGTCCTATACGTCTACGACGACGGGAAACCGTTGGGGTACATCGCCTTCTGGCCCGAGGGCGGGGCGATGGTTCTCGATGCGGTGGGCGTGGCACCGGAGGCGTCGGGACGTGGCATCGGCAAGGCGCTGATCGGCTTCTGCGAGGCGGAAGCGGCCAAGCTGGGCCTTGACCGGATCAGCCTCTACACCAATGCGAAGATGACGGAGAACCTCTCGATGTACCCGCACCTCGGCTACGTCGAGACGCATCGTATGGTGCAGGACGGGTTCGACCGGGTGTTCTTCGAAAAGCCGGTTCAGCCGCGCTCCACCAGCACCGACCCCACCGAGTAACCCGCGCCGAAAGAGCAGATCACGCCCCTGTCCCCGGGCGCGAGATCGCCGGAGTTCTTGGAGAACGCGATGATCGACCCGGCGGAGGATGTATTGGCGTAGTCCTGAAGGATGTTCGGCTGTTCGCCTTCTTCGGGCATGCGGCCCAACACCTTCTTTCCGATGAAATCGTTCATCGTCTTGTTGGCCTGATGCAGCCAGAGACGCTTCAGCCCGTCCGCTTCCCAGCCCTCTGCCTCCATGTGGCCGAGGATGTGCGCAGAGACAAGCGGGAGCACCTCCTTGAAGACCTTCCGGCCGTTCTGCATGAACTGCATGTCGCGGCGGTCTTCCATCTGGTCGTGCGTCCGGCGCAAGAATCCGTTGTTGTTGCGGATGTTGTTTGAGAACTGCGTCGCGCAGCGGGTGGAGACGATGTCGAACCGCGCGCCCTGTGCGTCTTCGGCACGTTCGATCAGGACAGCGGTGCACACGTCGCCGAAGATGAAGTGGCAGTCTCGGTCGCGCCATTCCAGGTGGCCGGAGCAGATCTCCGGATTGACCACGAGCGCGCGCCGCACGCTGCCCGACCGGATCATGTCCGCCGCCGCCTGGATGCCGAAGGTGGCGGAGGAGCAGGCGACGTTCATGTCGAAGGCAAAGCCCTGCGCGCCCAGCAGTTGCTGAATCTCGATCGCGATGGCGGGATAGGCGCGTTCGTGGTTCGACGCCGCGCAGATCACCAGATCGACGTCCGCACCGTCCCGGCCCGCCATGGCCAGCGCCTTGCCGCAGGCATCGACCGCCATTTCCGCCATGATGGACGGTGCCTCGTCCGGGCGGGCGGGCAGATCGGGGAACATGCGTTCGGGATCGAGCACGCCGGACTTGTCCATCACGTAACGCCGTTCGATGCCGGAAGCGGAGAAGATGAAGTCGGAGCTGGAATGATCCATCGCCTGCACCGTCCCGCCGGCGATCTCGTCGGCGTGCCGTTCGTTCCACAGATCGGCATAGGCATTGAACGCCGCCACCAGTTCGTCGTTGGTGATGTTCTCGGTCGGGGTGAATACCCCGTGCCCCGTGATGGCGGGTCTGAACATGGTCTCCTCCTGCGTTTGCGCCAGCATCCGCACGGCACGGGGGGTGTCAAGCGGGGCGTGGCGGAACCTGCGTTCGTCTCGCACGTTTTCCATGTGAGGGACGACCCGAAAGGAGCAACGACATGGACCGCTTGGCGTATTTCATCGCGCACATGGCCGGGGCCAGCATCGCAGGCGCCGCGCTGATCGTCTTCTTCATCTTCGGCTGGTACAGTTGGTGGGCCGTGGTCACCGCCGGTATCATTGGCCTGGTTCTGGCCTGGCCGGTGGGCAAGCTGATCTCTGTCCGGATCAAGAAGGACGACCCCAACTGGAACTACGCCGGCGGGATGGGCATCGTGCCCGATCCCAAAGCGCCGGAACTCTGAAGCCGGAACTCTGACAATGCGACGTCCGGCGCGCCCTCAGCAGAGGCGCGCGCCGTTTTGAACAGGATGATCGGGTCGCGCAAGCGTCACGGCGCCATCCGCGTCGTGGTAACCCAGGACCAGCACTTCGGACATGAACGGCCCGATCTGGCGCGGCGGGAAGTTGACGACCGCCGAGACTTGGCGGCCGACGAGGTCTTCGGGCGCGTAGTGCACGGTGATCTGGGCAGAGGACTTCTTCTCTCCGATCTCCGGGCCGAAGTCGATCCACAGCTTGATC